>JAIUOX010000180.1 GCA_020160955.1 Pseudomonadota bacterium | reverse complement strand
GTGACGATCTTGTGCGGGTAGGCCTGGTGGCCGACGTCCCAGATCAGCCGGTCGCGCGGCGTGTCGAACACGTAGTGCAGCGCCACGGTCAGCTCGACCACGCCCAGCCCGGCGCCGAGGTGGCCGCCGGTCACCGACACCGCCGAGATCGTCTCCTGGCGCAGTTCGTCGGCCAGCTGGCGCAGCTGTTCGGGCTTCAGCCGACGGATGTCGGCCGGAACGTCGACGGTATCGAGAAGCGGCGTACCCTGCCCGGTCATGTCCTGATCATACTCCCGCGCGGCGTTTCACGCTTGCCGCGCGACCACGAAACTCGCCGCCTGCCTTAGCAAATCCGCCGCCTCGCCGAACGGCTCGAGGTGCGCGGCGGCCTGTCGCGCCAGCAGCCCGGCCTGGTCGCGCGCCCGCTCGAGGCCGAGGATCGACACGAAGGTCGCCTTGCCGGCGGTGGCGTCCTTGCCCGGCGTCTTGCCGAGCTGCTCGGCGCTGCCCTCGATGTCGAGCAGGTCGTCGACGATCTGGAAGGCCAGCCCGAGGTCGTGGGCATAGGCCGAGAGCGCGTGGCGCAGCGGGTCGGCCGCCTTGCCGAGGATGGCGCCGGAGGTGCAGGCGAAGGAGATCAGCGCGCCGGTCTTGAGCCGCTGCAGGCGCGTGATGGCGCCGATCGACAGGTCCGGCCGCTCCTCGGCCAGCAGGTCGAGCATCTGGCCGCCGACCATGCCGTGGGCACCGGCGGCGCGGGCCAGCTCGGCCACCAGCGCGGCGCGGACCGCCGGGTCGCCGTGGGTGTCCTCGTGGGCCAGCACCTCGAAGGCCAGCGCCTGCAGGGCGTCGCCCGCCAGGATGGCGGTCGCCTCGTCGAACTGGCGGTGGCAGGACGGCTTGCCGCGGCGCAGGTCGTCGTCGTCCATGGCCGGCAGGTCGTCGTGGACCAGCGAGTAGGCATGGACGAACTCGATGGCGCTCGCGGTGCGCATCGCGGGCAACGCGCCGACCCGGAACAGGGTGGCGCCAGCCAGCACGAAAAAGGCGCGCAGTCGCTTGCCGCCGCCGAGGCTGGCGTAGCGCATCGCCTCGAAGACACGGGCCTCGTCGGTGTCGCCGGACGGCAGCAGGCGATCCATGGTGCGTTCGACCGAGGCGGCGGCGAACGACAGCGCCGCCTCGAAGTCGCGGTGGGCCGACAGGGGCATCGAAAAGCCCCCTCTAGCCGAGGTCGGCCGGCTGGGTGGCGACCGACCCGTCGGCCGCGAACACGATCTTGTCGACCTTCATCTTGGCCTCGGCCAGCTTCTGCTCGCAGTGCTTCTTCAGGTGGGCGCCGCGCTCGTAGGCCGTGATCGCCTCGTCCAGCTTCACCTGGCCCTGCTCGAGCTGCTTCACGATGCCTTCCAGCTCCTTCAGGGCGTCCTCGAAGGACAGGCCGGCAATATCCTTGGGGAGGGCGGGTTCTTTGGCCAATTCTGCCTCGCAGGGGGGAAGTTCATCCCATGGTAGCCCGCGGGCATGCGCCACGGCCAGCGAACCGTCAACAGCCGAAAAACCCTTGCCGCGCGAGGATTTCGGCTTTCACAACCGGCCGGGAGCGAATCCCGCAAATACGTCATGGCGGCCTTGCACGTTCGCAGGTCAAAACCCCTCTCTGCGCATTGCGGCTCCTGCGAGGGGGTGGCACGTTTCGCCCCGCAAAGAAATAAACAGCCATTTACTTCCGAGGAGCAAACGCAATGGGCAATGTCAGCCATCTCGTGACGCGGACCGCCGCCTTCGAGAGTTCCGTCGACAGCGGCTTCGCCGAGGCCGGCAACGGCAAGGACCGGCAGTTCGTGACCGCGCTGGCGCGGGGCCTCGACATCCTGCGCGCCTTCCATGCCGGCGAAGGCATGCTGGGCAACCAGGAGATCGCCCACCGCACCGGCCTGCCGAAGCCGACCGTCGCCCGCCTCACCCACACCCTGACCGAGCTGGGCTACCTCAACTACATCCGGC
Organism: Pseudomonadota bacterium; assembly: GCA_020160955.1. GTDB lineage: Bacteria > Pseudomonadota > Alphaproteobacteria > Reyranellales > Reyranellaceae > Reyranella. The sequence continues at coordinate 4,547 of JAIUOX010000180.1, read as the reverse complement.
GCTTCCGCAAGTACGAGCTGGGCGCCTCGGTGCTGGCCCTGGGCTACGCCGCGATCTCCTCGATGGACGTGCGCCGCGCCTCGCGGCAGCCGCTCGAGCAGCTGGCCCACGGCCTCAACGCCTCGACCGCGCTGGGCGGCCGTGACCGCCACTCGATGATCTACCTCGAGGCCTGCCGCGGCCCGTCGGTCGTGGCGATCACCCACGACGTCGGCACCCGCGTGCCGATGGCCAGCACGGCGATGGGCCGCGCCTACCTGTTCTCGCTGCCCGACGTCGACCGCAACAAGCAGATCGACGCCATCCGCCGCCGCTGGCGCGACGACTGGACCAAGGTCAAGACCGGCCTCGAGCGCTCGTTCAAGGAACTGGCCGACCGCGGCTTCTGCGTCACCTGGGGCGAGTGGCTGCCCGAGCTGTGCGGCGTCGGCGCGCCGCTGCGCAACTCCGACGGCACCGCGGCCTACGCGATCAACGCCTCGGCGCCGATCTACCAGATCAGCCGCGACCGGCTCGAGGCCGACTGGGGCCCGCGCCTGGTGAAGGTGGCGCGCGACATCCGCACCGGCATGGCGGCCCAGCCGTCGGCCCCGGCGATGCCGACCGCGCTGCGCCCGGTGACCAACGGCCACCGGCCGCCGATGTCGGCGATGGCGCGCCGCTAAGGCCGCCCTCACCTTCTCGCGATCCAAACATGCCTATCTCACGACCGGCCGACGCTCGGCCGGTCGCGCCTTACGAGTTCCGCGGCTTCAACGGGGTGATCGGCCACGAGGTGGTGGCCTGGCGTCCCGGCTTCGTCGAGATGCGTCTCAAGGTGCGGCCGGAACTGTGCAACGCCAACGGCCTGCTGCACGGCGGCGTCCTGATGACGCTGCTCGACTCGGCCAGCGGCTTCGCCTGCACCTTCAACGACACCGCCACCGCCCGCCGCCTGTCGGTGACGCTGGCCTTCACCACGCAGTTCATCAAGGCGGCGCGCGACGGCGACGTGCTGACGATCTTTGGCGCCTGGCGCCCGTCGACCAGCCAGAGCACCTTCGCCGCCGAGACCGAGATCTACGACCAGAAGGGCGACCTTATCGCCAACGGCGCCGGCACCTTCCGCTACCTCAAGGGCGAGCGCAGCGACGGCGTCCTGACCTTCCTCGACCAGAAGGCGGCCGACTGAGGCTGGCGCCGAGGAAAGGTCCCTCGGGCTTCGCCCTCGGGATGACAGCGTTTTCCATGTCATCCCGAGCGCAGCGAGGGACCCTTGGCTTCCTCCCGACGCGGGCGCACCCTTTCGCTGTAACGGCATAGCGCTGCGCCTCGTCTCCCCTCTAGCAGCCAGGGGAGAAGGTCATGATTGCTTCCAGCGTCTTCGCAGCGTTGCTGACGGTCGCCCATCCGGGCACCCCCGTCGCGCCGGCCGATCGGCCGGCATGCGCCGATGTCCCGATCCAGGCCCCGATCCAGGCCCAGTACAAGCCGCGACTGCCGCCGATGCCGCGCCTGCCCAAGATCCCGAAGCCGGTGATCCCCGGCTACCCGTGAACGTCAGGGACGCCGCGATCGCGTTGCTGTGCGCCCTCGTCGCCAGCGGCGGCTTCGCCCTGTTCGCTGCCTCCCTCGAGGTCCGCGACAGCAGCCTCAGCCGGGCGCCGCTATCGCTGTTCGGCGGCCGTTACCGGTAGGTCAGTTCGCACAACGAGCGTAGCAAAGACTGCGGCAGGCGAATCTCGACCATGCTAGCGTGAGAGTGATGATGACGGCCGAGACCGAAAACTTGGTTCTGGAATATCTCCGGGCTCTTCGGAGTGACTTCTCGCGCATGCGCGAAGACATCCGGGACCTTCGTAATCGCCAGAACGACACGCACGCGGTTGTCGTCAGCCTGAAGCGAGATTTCGCCCTCAGCGAAGCCATCACCGCCCACGCACAGGTTCAGGTCGATGGTCTCAGCGATCGCATGGAGCGAATCGAACGCCGGCTTGAGCTGCGGGATCGATAAGGAAAACGCGCCGTCTCAGCGGTAGGTCGTCTCCGTCCCGCCGATGCCGACGAACTCGGTGCGGGCAGTGCCCGGACCCGGCAGGAACACCGGCGGATGGACCGAGCCGGTCAGCACGACCTCGCCCGCCTTCAGCTGCTGGCCGTGCTCGAGCACCTTGTTGGCCAGCCACGCCAGCGCGATCAGGGCGCCGCCCATGACGTTGGTGCCGGGCCCTGCCCCGATCTCCTTGCCGTCGAAGGTCGAGCGGCCTTGCAGCTTGGCGAAGTCGACCGACTGCCAGTCCTTGACCTCGGTGCCGATGATGCAGGCGGCCTGGAGCACGTCGTCGGCGATGCGGCCCGGGCCGCCCAGCTTGGTGACGTCGCCGTAGCGGTTCTCGACCACCTCGGCGCCGCAGTGGAAGCTCTTCACGAAGGGCTTGATGCTGTCGGCGGTGTAGGTCGTGCCGGCCGGCACGTCCCGGGCCATCGTGGCGACCATCTCGCACTCGATGCCGGCCTTCAGCGGCCAGCCCTTGTCGAAGACCTCGCCGCTCTTGCGCACGCCGCTGGCGTAGATGCCGGCGAACACCGGGCCGGACAGCTTCAGCGGCTCGTACTGCGAGGGCAGCGTCAGCGCGACCTTCCAGCCCGCCATGCGGTCCTTGCCGCCGGCGCACAGGCGGTCGTGGACGGCGAACTGGACCTTGTAGGAGTCGGCCTCGCTCAGCCCGGCCGTGTCGGCGGCCAGGAAGTCCATGACCTGGCGGCTGCGGCGGCCCGCGGCGATGCAGTCAGCGAGTGCGGCGATGTCCTGGGCGTTCACGGCAAAATCCCTCCGACTTTCATGTCGGAGGGATCATTGCCGTGCCAGGGCTTGCGTTGCAAGCCAGCGAGGGTGGCCTAGGCCGCCTTCGCCGGGGTGTAGTTGCCGTAGAAGCTCTGGCCCTTGGCGGCCATGTCGCGCAGCAGCTTCGGCACCTCGAACTGCTTGCCGTACTTCTTGGCGAACGCGTCGCACTCGGCGACGAACGTCTTGATGCCGACCTGGTCGATCAGGCTGATCGCGCCGCCGGTCTGCGGCGCGAAGCCGAGGCCCATGATCGAGCCGATGTCGCCGTCCTGCGGCGCGGTCAGCACGTTGGCCTCGAGGCAGCGCGCGGTGTCGACCGCCTGGACGTACAGGAGACGCTTCTTGATCTCCTCCTCCTTGGCGCGCTTCTCCTCGCCCTCGCCGTACAGCAGCTTGGGATCCGGGGTGAAGTGCTTGGCGAGGTCCGGCCACAGCCGCTTCTTGCCGTCGGCCGGGTACTCGTAGAAGCCCTTGCCGTTCTTGCGGCCGAACCGCTCCAGCTTCTTGACCATCAGCTCGAGGATGTCCTCGGTGCCGCTGCCCTCGTACTTCTGGCCGGCCGCCTCGGCGTCGCGCCGGGTCTGGTCCATGATCTTCCACGACAGGTCGATGGCGACCTCGTCGTTGAGCGCCAGCGGGCCCACCGGCATGCCGGCGAAGCGCGCGCAGTTCTCGATCATCGCGGCCGGCACGCCTTCCTTCAGCAGGCGATGGCCCTCGCTGATGAAGGCGCCGCAGACGCGGCTGGTGAAGAAGCCGCGGCTGTCGTTGACCACGATCGGCGTCTTGCGGATCTTCTGGACGTAGTCCATCGCGCGGGCCAGCGTCTCGGGCGAGGTCTTCTTGCCGACGATGATCTCGACCAGCGGCATCTTCTCGACCGGCGAGAAGAAGTGCAGGCCGATGAACTGGTCGGGGCGCGACGACGCCTCCGCCAGGCCGGTGATCGGCAGGGTCGAGGTGTTGGAGGCGAACACCGCCTCCTTCGGCAGCACCGCCTCGGCCTTCTTCGTGGCCTCGGCCTTGACGTCGCGGTTCTCGAACACCGCCTCGATCACCAGCTGCACGTCCTTCAGCGCGCCGAAGTCCGGCGTCGCGGTGACGCGGGCGAGTGCGGCGTCGCGCTTGTCCTGCGTGAGGCGGCCGCGCTTCACCAGCTTGTCGAGCTCGGCCGCGATGTGCGCCTTGCCCTTGTCGGCCGCGGCCTGGTCGCGGTCGATCAGCACGATCTCGAGCCCGGCCTGGACCGACACCGTGGCGATGCCGGCGCCCATCAGGCCGGCGCCCAGCACGCCGATCTTCTTGTACTCCTGCTTCGGCACGCCCTTGGGACGGCGGGCCAGCTTGTTGGCTTCCTGCAGGCCGAAGAACAGCGTGCGGATCATGCTCTTGGCGACCGGGTCGCGCAGCAGCGAGACGAAGTAGCGGGTCTCGACCTTGAGGCCGGTGTCGAACGGCAGCTGCAGGCCCTCGTAGACGCAGCTCATGATCGCCTTCGGCGCGGGGTACACGCCGTTGGTCTTGCCGGCGATCATGGCGTTGCCGCCGATGAAGGTCTGGACGCCCGGCGGGCTCCACACCTGGCCGCCCGGGAAGCCCGGCGTCTTGAAGCCCTTGCGGTCCCACGGCTGCACGGCGCGGCCGTCGATGGCCTTGGCGCCCTTGCCGGCATATTCCGGCACGACCTGCTCGGTCGCCGGCGCGGTCAGCCACGCCTTGG
>JAIUOX010000005.1 GCA_020160955.1 Pseudomonadota bacterium | reverse complement strand
GCGCCGAAAGAGCCGCCCCTTGCCTTCTCCTTCAACGGCCCCGGCGGACGGCTGTCCTTCGAGGGCTGGGCGGGCGAGCGCACGACCGCCAACCCGCTGCGGGGCCACGTGTCCATCGCCACCCACGACCTGCCCGAGTTCGTGCGCTCGGTGACGCTGCTCGTGGGCGCCTCCCCGGTTCGTCTCAACAAGACCTTGCCCGGCGAGGTCGAGACCTCCGCCCAGGTCGTGTTGGCCGAGCAGCACCTCGCGCTCGACCTGTTCAAGCTGCGGACCGCGGGCGAGCAGGTCGAGGGTGCGCTGCAGGTGCAGTGGGACGCCGGCATCACGGTGGCCGGCCGGCTCGCGACGGGTTCGCTCGACGCCGACCGCTGGATCGAGCGCCTGCACGGCCGACCGCTCGTGCTGCCGCCCGAGTCCCCCGGCAGCGCTTCGGCGGACGATGAACCGGTCCTGCGGCTCCAGTTGGCCGTCGAGGCGGCGCGCGTGCGCTACCGCAAGGACCTGGTGCAGGACGTGTCGGGCGCCTTTCGCATCGACAACGGCGCCTTCCGCCTGCTCGAGTTGCGCGCCATCCTTCCCGGCGACTTCCGCGTCCACCGCAAGGCCGGCTTCGAGGGCGACGAAGTCCACCCGGGCTACGACGGCGTCATCGAGGTCGACGGCCGCGACCTGCGGCGGACCATGAAGTGGATCGGCATCGACACCTCGGCCGTGCCGTCCGACCGGCTGCGCACGCTGCGCGTGTCGGGCAAGACCCGGCCGGTGAAGGGCTTCGTCCACGTCGAGGAGGCCACCTTCGCGCTCGACGGACAATCCGGTACGATCGCCGCCGATGTCGCGCTGTCGCTGCCCACCGTGATCGTGGCGCGCCTCAGCATGCCGCTCCTCGACCTCGACGCCTACCGGCTGGGTGCCGCCGAACTGGAGCGCATGATGCCGGCCGCGCGGGCCGCCGAGGCCGCACCGGGCATCGAGCCGCCGCTGTTCGACTTCTCCGTCGCGATCGACGAGGTGAATTTCCGCGGCCAGCCGGCGCGCGCGGTCGATGCGCGTGTCCTGCTGCGCGGCAACCTGCTGACCCTGAAGCGCGTCGGCGTCGGCGCGCTGCTCGGGGCGCACCTCGAGATCGCCGGGACCATCGACCAGTTCGGCACGGTGCCGAGGCTGGATCTCGCGTGGCGCGGCATCCTGCCGGATGCCGACCGCATGCTCGACTATGCCGGCCTGCCCCGCTTCATCAATGGCCGCATCGGCCCGGCGCAGATCGCCGGCAAGGCCAGCGGCACCCTGCGCGACGTCGTCCTGTCCGAACTGTCGCTGGGCATGCTCGACGCCACCATCGACGCCGCGGGAAAAGTCTCCTTCGGCGAGACGCTGCGCTACGATTTTTCCCACTGGTCGCTCGCCAGTCCCGACATCGGCGTGCTCGCGGCGGTCGCCAGTGGCACGCCCCGCCGATCGCTCGGCGAGTTCCGGGCCAGCGGCGTCTTCCACGGCGACGACAAGCAGGCGGCGTTTCGCGGCAACCTCGAGCTGGACGGGATGCCCCTGTCCGGAGACCTGTCGTCGACCCTCGGCAGCCGGCCCCGGATCGCCGCGTCGCTACGGGCCCCGTCGGGCCTGCGACTCGATCGCTGGCTGCCGGCCGCACCGCAGGTCGGCGCCGCCCACGCCGTCCACGCGTGGGCGCGCGGACCCGAGCCGGCGCGCTCCTCGGTCGAACTGGACGGTTTGAGGGGCTTCGACGGCACCCTCTCGCTGTCGACGCCGGCCGTCGAGTGGGGGCCCTACACCTTGCGGGACGTCGACCTGTCCGCGAGCCTGCAGCACGGCGTCCTGCAGGTCGACCGTCTGACTGGCCACCTCGTGGGCGCCCAGGTCTCGCTGGACGGATCGATCGATGCCCGTGGTCCGGCCCCGGCCATCTCCCTGCACGGCAGCCTGCGCGACCTCGACGTCTCCCGCACCATCGCCTTCGCCCATACCGCCAACGATTTCGGCTCCGACGACCTGGCCGTCGCGCTCGACGGCAAGATGACCCTCGAGGATTTCGTGCTGGAGAGCACGGGACAGACCGTCGAGGCGCTCATGCTCTCGGCCCGCGGACGCGGCCAGACGACCGCGCAACTGCGCAGCGCGGTGACGCGCGGCTCGCTGTCGCTCGCCACGCTGGCGACCGGGATCGGCCGGTTGTTCAGCACCGAGATGGGCTTCGCCTCCGTGGTGATCGACAAGTTCGTGGGCCAGTGGATCGCCACGCGCGGGCAGCTCGAGATCGGCGACGGCGTGCTGACGCTGCGGGAACACACGCTGCAGGGACCGGGCGCCACGGCCTATGTCACCAGCCGCATCGACTTCACCGCCGCTACGCTCGATACGTCGATCCAGCTCGACAACGGTCCGACCGGCCGGATCGACTACAACATGTCGCTGAGTGGCCCGCTGGCATCGCCCCGGCTCCGCGCCGAGCCGACGCCCGGCCGTTGATCAGGCGAGCGCCGCGCGCAGCGCCCGCGTGAAGGCGACGACCTCGTTGCGCCGGTGATGATCGCCCGGCGGCGCGTAGGCCGGCTCAGGAAAGCAGCCGAGCGTCACCACCGCGAGCTGCTCGGCGCGGAACAGGTCGATGCGCTGGCCAGCGTGGCCGAGTGCCGACATCACGCCGTCGCCCAACCACCAACTGTAGCCGTAGTGCGTGATGTCGATGACCGGTGGCGCCGCCAGCGCGAAGGCCGGCGTCGCCATCTCGTCGATCCAGCCCTCGGGCAGGACGCGTCGGCCGTCGATCACGCCGTCGTCGAGCACGACCTGGGCGAACCGGCCGAAGTCGCGTAGTGCCATGCCGGCCCGGCTGCCGCCGATCTCCTGCCCACCCTCGCTCTCGACCGTGTAGAAGGCATCGGCCTCCATCCCCGCCGGCTGCCAGATCCGCGTCGACAGGTAGTCGGCGAGCGGCATGCCGACCGCCTTGGTCAGCGCGGCACCCAGCAGGTACGTGTCGCCCGAATTGTAGAGAAACGTCGTTCCCGGCGCGTGGGCACGCGGCAGCGACGCCATCAACGCCAGCACGCCACCCGGCACGCGGTCGGCCAGCGACTTGCTGTAGCGGTTCACGTCGGACGACGGGTCGGTGTAGTCCTCGGTCCAGCGCGTGCCCGACGACATCGTCAGCACGTGGCGCAGCGTCACCCCTTCGTAGGCCGAGCCGGCCAACGCCGGCAGGTAGCGGGTCAACGGCGCGTCGATCGACTCGAGCAAGCCCTCGTGCAGGGCGGCGCCCACCAGCACGGCCGTCATCGACTTCACCGTCGACATGGTCGACCAGCGGTCTTTCTCCTGCAGGCCGAGCGCGTAGCGCTCCAGGACGACCTTGCCGCGATGGATCGCCAGCACGCCAACCAGCGCGTTGCGGTCCATGAAGGCGCCGACATCGAGCGTGCGGCCATCCACGGTCACCGTCGGCGCGACGGCGGGCCCGTAGGCCAGCGGCCGCGCCTGCGGTCCGCGCCGGACCACGCGGTGGGCGAACAGGCGGTCGACGTTGCGGTAGGCGAACGGCTGCACCCACGGCGGCAGGAACAGGAATTCCTCGCCCCTCGGCAGGTGATGACGGGGCCTGGCCGTCCCCTCGCCGCTCTCGCTCACGCCGCAGGCGATCCCTGCGCGCCGCGCACGAGGCGTCCCGGCAGCGCGCCGGTCGCCTCGCCGTCGCGGTAGGTCACGGCGCCCGAAACGATCGTCGCGCGGTAGCCGGTCGCCTTCTGCAGCAGGCGCTTGCCGCCCGCCGGCAGGTCCCACTTCATCACCGGCGCCTCGACGCGCAGCCGGTCGAAGTCGATGACGTTGAGGTCGGCCTTGAAGCCGGGTGCCACCCGGCCACGGTCGTACAGGCCGACGGCGCGGGCATTGTCGGCGGTGTGGCGCTTGACCAGCCACGACACGTCGAGCCGCCCGGAGGCGCGGTCGCGGCCCCAGTGGGCCAGCAGGTAGGTCGGATACGAGCCGTCGGAGATCAGGCCGACATGCGCGCCGCCGTCACCCAGCCCGATCAGCGTGTGCGGGCTCTGCATCATCTCGCGGCAGCAGTCGAGGTTGTAGGCGGCGTAGTTGGCGAACGGCGCGAAGATGAAGTTCCGGCCATCGCCCTCGATCATGTAGTCGTAGATCAGGTCGCGCGGATCGCGGCCCTCGCGCGCCGCCTGCGCGCCGAACGACTTGGACTGCGCCGGCTCGTAGTCCGGCGGATCGCCCAGCGGGAACATGCGGTCGTAGTCGGTGAGGCGCTGCGCCATGTCGGAGCGCAGCGGCGCCTTGGCCTCCTCGAGAATCCGCGCCCGCAGCGCCGGGTCACGCAACGCCGCCAGGCGCTCGGCGACGCTCCTGTCCTGGATCGCCTTGTAGGACGGGCACATCGAGAACGGGTTGCGGCTGGCCTGCAGGCCCTGCAGCACGCCGATCGGGCGCGGCGCGACCTGCGCCTTGGCCTCGTGTCCCTTCGCCGCCAGTCCCTCGACCAGGCCGAGCAGGCGGCGCCAGCCGTCGGGGCGCGAATGGCGCTGCGCCAGCGACACCGAGAACGGCCGTCCCGAGGCGGCGAGCAGCCGCTCGATCATCTCGAACTCGCTCTCCGGGTTGGGCGTGTTGAAGTCGGAGATGAACTCGATGACGCCGCGGCCGGCATCCTTCATGCCCATCGCGATGCCCAGCAGCTCGGCCTCCGAGGCCTTGAGCGACGGCGTCGGATCGCCCTTCAGGGTGCGGTGGTTGAGCGTGCGCGAGGTCGAGAAGCCGAGCGCGCCGGCCCGCATCGCCTCGGCGGTCAGCGCACGCATCTGCGCCACCTCGCCTTCGGTCGCCTCCTCCAGTCGCGCCGCCCGTTCGCCCATGACGAAGACGCGCAGCGCGCCGTGCGGCAGCTGGGCGCCGAGATCCATGTCGCGCGGCCGGGCATCGAGCGTGTCGAGGTACTGGCCGAACGACTCCCACGACCAGGCGAGGCCCTCGTCGAGCGCCGCGCCGGGAATGTCCTCGACGCCTTCCATCAGCTCGATCAGGCGCTGCCGGTCCTCGATCCGGACCGGCGCGAAGCCGACGCCGCAATTGCCCATCACCGCCGTGGTGACGCCATGCCAGCTCGAGGGCTGCAGCCGCGAGTCCCAGGTCGCCTGGCCGTCATAGTGGGTGTGGATGTCGACGAAGCCGGGCGTGACCAGCAGGCCCTTGGCGTCGATCTCCTCGGCGCCCTTGCCCGAGACCTTGCCGACCGCCGCGATCCGGCCGTCCTTCACCGCGACGTCGGCCTCGTGCAGCGCCGCGCCGGTGCCGTCCGCCACGGTACCGCCGCGCACGACCAGATCGAATTCTGCCGCCATGTCGTTTCTCCCGGGTTTTGCGGGAGTGTAACGCAGACGACCGGCTAGGCGAGCAGCGTTCGGCGGAAAAAGCCGGTCATCTCCTCGCGGAACAGCGCCGCCTGATCGCCCTGCGAACCGATGGTCGCACCGCGCACCCCGTAGCCCGCCTTGAGCGCGTAGACCGCGAGGTCACGATCGGTCAGGCCCTTGTCCGGCTGGCCGGTCGTCGGGTGGATGAGCGCGCCGTCATCGGCGAGGTAGCCGGTCGGCGCGGCCGGCGAGACCGAGGCGTCGGGAATGTCCTGCAGCGGCTCCAGCCGGTCGAAGCTGTGCTCGGCGCCGGCGACGATGCGAATCGAGGCGCTGGCGCCCGACAGCCGCAGGGCCTGCACGTAGCCTTGCGCCTGCTGCGGCGACACCCAGTCGTCCTGGTCGCCGATCACGACCCGCACCTCGGTGGCGCCGACCCGGGGATCGAGGAACTGGTGACCGCACCACGGGTAGGCCGCCAGCACCGATCGCACCGCCAGCGACGGACCGTGCACGGCCTCGCAGAACCGCCGCGTCACCGCGGTCAGCACGGCCGAGCCGCCGCGGCTGTGGCCCTGCAGGCCGATCCGCGCCGGATCGATGCCCGGGTGCTGCGCCAGCACCTTGACCGTCGCCGCGACGTCGTGCGCCGAGGCCGCGAACGAGAACTGCGCCTGGTTGGCCACCGTCGAGGTGACGCCCCGCGCGCCGAAAGGATCGAGCACGAAGGCCGCGATGCCCATCCCGACCAGCGTCTCGGCGTGCTTGAGATGGGAGGCCGCGATGCTGAGGCTGCCCGGCACCACGACCACCACCGGCAACCGGCCGCGCGCGCCCGGCGGCACGAACAGCTTGCCGTCGACCGTGACCTTCGGCATCGCCGACGGGTCGCTCACCACCTGCCAATAATTCACCGGGTTGGCGCTCGGCACCGCGATCGTCTCGCCGCGGACACCGTTGTCGAAGACGACCTCGCGGTCGCGGAAGCGCATGCTCGCCATCGTCCCCTCCGCCGCCGCTACTCGATGACGATGTTGTTGTCGCGCACGACCTTGCCCCACTTGCCGATCTCGCCCTTCACGAAGGCGGCGAACGCGGCCGTCGGCTGGCCGCCCGGCGCGGCGCCCTGCTGCGCCCAGGCCTGCTTTAGTTCCGGCGAGTCGAAGGCCTTGGCGACCTCGGACTGCAAGCGCGCGATGATGTCGGCGGGCGTGCCGGCCGGCGCCCAAAGCCCGCACCACGACAGCGATTCGAAGCCCGGCAGCCCCGCCTCGGCGGCCGTCGGGATGTCGGGGAAGGCCGGCGACCGTCGCTCCGAGAACACGGCCAGGGGACGCGCCTTGCCGCTCGAGATGAAGCCCGCCGCGCTGCCCAGGCCCTCGAACACCGCGGCGACCTCGCCGCTGATCAGCGCCGCTGTCGCGGGCCCGGTGCCCTTGTAGGGAATGTGCGTCATGCCGGCGCCGGTCCTGGCGTTGAAGATCTCGCCCGCGAGGTGGCGCGTCGTGCCGAGCCCGGCCGAGCCGTAGTTCACCTTGCCCGGGTTGGCCTTGCACCACGCCACGAACTCCTGGAGCGTCCTGGCCGGGATGCCGGGATAGATCACCAGGACGTCCGGCACGAAGGCGACGCCGGTGACCGGCGCGAGGTCCTTCTCGAGGTCGTAGGGCAGGCTGCGGTAGGCGTTGACCGCGACCGCGTGGTGGATGGCGCCCAGCAGGATCGTGTAGCCGTCGGGCTTCGCCTTGGCGACGAGGCCGGCGCCCAGCGTGCCGCCCGCGCCGGCGCGGTTGTCGATCACGACCTGCTGGCCCAATTGCTGCGACAGGCGCGCCGCGAACGGCCGGGCGAAGGTGTCGGTGCCGCCGCCCGGGGCGAACGGCACGACCAGCGTGACCGGCCGCGACGGCTAGGTCTCGGCACGCGCGACGCCGGGCGCCAGTCCCACCACGGCGGCGCTCGCCAGCAGGCCTCTCCGGCCGATCGTTGCAGGTCCCGGCATGTCCCTCTCCCTCCGCTTCTTTTGCGGGAGAGTGCCACGCCGGGCGGCGGCTGTCGCGAGCCGGCCGGGCCTAGTAGCCGGCCGGTTTCGCAGTGAAGGCGGCCGCCTTCTCGAGCGCCGCGGCGGTGCGCAGCAGCGTCTCCTCGTCGAAGGCGCGGCCGATCAGCTGCAGGCCGAGCGGCAGCCCGTCCTTGTCGAGGCCCGCCGGCACCGAGATGCCGGGCAGCCCGGCCATCGAGGCCGGGATGGTGAACATGTCGTTGAGGTACATGGTCACCGGGTCGTCCATCTTCTCGCCGGCGGCGAAGGCGGCGGTCGGCGCGGTCGGCGTCAGCAGCACGTCGCACTGCTCGAAGGCCTGCTTGAAGTCGCGCGCGATCAGCGCCCGCACCTGCTGCGCCTTCTTGTAGTAGGCGTCGTAGTAGCCGGCTGACAGGACGTAGGTGCCGATCATGATGCGCCGGCGCACTTCCTTGCCGAAGCCGGCGCCGCGCGTGTTCTGGTACATGTCGATCAGGTCCTTGCCGGGGACCCTGAGTCCGAAGCGCACGCCGTCGTAGCGCGCGAGGTTCGACGAGCACTCGGCCGGCGCGACGATGTAGTAGGCCGGCAGCGCGTACTTGGTGTGAGGCAGCGAGACCTCGACCGGCACGGCGCCGGCCGCCTTCAGCATCTCCATGCCCCTGTCCCACAGCGCCACGATCTCCGGCGAGGTGCCGTCGACGCGGTACTCGCGCGGGATGCCGACCTTGAGGCCGCGGATGTCGGGATTGCGCGCGGCCGCCGCGAAGTCCGGCACGGCGAGCGGCGCCGAGGTCGAGTCCTTGGGGTCGTGGCCAGCCATCGCCTGCAGCATCAGGGCGCAGTCCTCGACGGTGCGCGCGAACGGGCCGGGCTGGTCGAGCGAGCTGGCGAACGCCACGACGCCCCAGCGCGAGCAGCGCCCATAGGTCGGCTTCAGGCCGACGATGCCGCAGAACGCCGCCGGCTGGCGGATCGAGCCGCCGGTGTCGGTGCCGGTGCTGCCGGGCACCATGTAGGCGGCGACGGCGGCGGCCGAGCCGCCCGACGAGCCACCAGGCACCAGCTTGCGGTTGTCGCCGCGGCGCTTCCACGGGTTCTCGACGCCGCCGAAGTAGCTGGTCATGTTCGACGAGCCCATCGCGAACTCGTCGAGGTTGGTCTTGCCGACCATCACGGCGCCGGCCTTCCACAGGTTGGCCGTCACCGTGCTCTCGTACGGCGGCACGAAGCCCTCGAGGATGTGGCTCGCCGCCGTGGTCTGCACGCCCTCGGTGCAGAACAGGTCCTTGATGGCCAGCGGGATGCCCTCGAGCAGGCCGCCCTCGCCGCGCGCGCGGCGCGCGTCCGAGGCCTTGGCCATCTCGCGCGCCTTGTCGGGCGTCTCGGTGATGAAGGCGTTGAGCGCGCGGTGCGCGTCGAGCTTCGCGAGGTGCGCGTCAGCCACCTCGGCGGCGCTCGCTTCCTTCTTGTCCAGCGTCGCCTTGAGCGCGGCCAGCGTGAGTTCGGTCAGGGCCGCCATCGCCTACTCCACCACCTTCGGAACCGTGAAGAAGCCGCCGGCCGCCTTGTCCGTGCGATCGACGTAGACCGCGCCGCCCGGCGCGTTGGCCAGCACCCGGGCGGCGATCCCGCCGTCGGTGACCTTGTCGGCGCGCTGCGGCAGCACGACGTCCGAGACCGACGACAGCGGCTCGACGTTCTTGGTGTCGACCTCGTTCAACTGCTCGATCCAGGCGAGGATGCCCGACAGCTCGCCGGCCAGCGGTGCCAGTTCCTCATCCGGCACCTTGAGCCGCGCGAGACGCGCGATACGTGCCACGGTGTCCTTGTCGAGCGACATCCCTCTAGCTCCAGAAACGCTTGAATGGCGCGGTTGGTAGCCGTTTTGCCCGGCCCTGTCACCCCGCCGTCGACCGGGTCAGGACGCCGCCTGCCCCCGGTTCTGGGCGGTGCGCTGGCTGGCCACCGCCTCGATCTCGGCCAGGACCGCCGGCCGCTTGGCCAGCATGGCCCGGAAGTCGCGCCGGTCGAGCGCCAGAAGGTGGCAATAGCCGTTGGCGATCACGTCGGCGCTGCGCGGGCTGTCGCTCACCAGCCCCATCTCGCCGACGCAGTTGCCCTCCTTCAGCACGACCTCGAAGCCGGGTCCCTTCACGGTCAGCTCGCCCGCCGCGATGAAGTACATCGAGTCGGGCGGGCCGCCGATCTCGATGATTTTCTCCCCCGGCAGCGCCACGACGGCGCGCAGCCGCTTGCTCATCTCGATCACGGCGGCGCGGTCCAGCGCCCCGAACATCGGCACCCGCTCGATCATCTTGGCCAGTTCCAGGCCGAGGTCGAGCGGCGGACGCTGGCTGATCGCGCCGCGGCGGCGGGCCAGCTCCTCGCGCAGGTTCTTGTAAACCTCGCGGCTGATGATGCCCTCGCGCAGCCGGCGCGTGTATTCGGCCGATTCGAAGCGGATGGCCGCCCGCTCGAGCTGGCGGCTCTGGATCGATTCGGCGTAGCCGGGGTACTGCAGCGACAGCGCCTTGAGCGCGGCATCGACCGCGTCCTGCCGCTTGCCGATCACCGCCTCCAGCGCGTGCTCGGCGTCCATGCCGAGGAGATCGGAGACGGACTTCACGTTGAAGGCCGCCAGCTCGGCCAGCACGCTCTGGGTCACCATCAGAATTTCGAAGCGGTCGGCCAACTGCTGCTTGAGGGGGCCCTCGGCGCCGAGCCGCCGGTGCAGCCACAGCGCGGCGCGAAAGCCGCGGCCCGGCCGCGAGATCTCGCTCATCCACTGCTCGTAGCCGGCCACGCCCTTGTCGCGCACGCTGTCGATCAGGCGGTCGGCGTCGGCCGCCAGCACGGCGACCATGCGGCGCGACAGGATCTGCTGCTCGAACTGCTCGAGATAGAGTTCCTTCTCGCGGGTGCACAGCGTGACCAGCCCGACCCTGACGCGCTCCTCGAGGTCGAGCGCCAGTTCGGGCGGCGCGCCGGCGATCTCCTCCTCGCCGGCCGATGCCGGGTCGACCGGCAGCGCCTCGGCGGCGACGTTGCGGCGCCGCATGATCTGCTGGAGGTGACGCCCGACATTGGCCTTGGACAGGGCCAGCACGCGGTCGCGCAGCGCCAGTTCGAGCCGCGACAGCTTGTCGAGCCCGAGCCCGTGCATGAACAGGCCGAGCGTCGTGGCATTCACGAACAGCGTCAGGAGCACGAACAGGGTCGCCGACAGGGCGACGAACTCGCGCATCTCCTCCGGCAGCTGGTCGTTGCCCGCCACCACCATGCCCAGCACGATGGTCACGGCCCCGCGCAGGCCGCCCCACACGAGCACCGCCTTGTACCGGTTGTTGACGGGCTGGACGAGCTTGACCTTCTCCAGCACCGGCAGCATGCCGAACACCACGATGGCCCGCGCGAAGAAGGCGCCGAAGGCGACGGCCAGCACCGCGACCGCGTAGAGCCAGGTGATGCGCACCAGCACGTTGGCGGCCAGCATCGAGGCCAGCACGAAGATCAGGCAGCTGGCCCAGAACTCCAGCTGTTCCCACAGCCGCTTCAGGGAAGACCACTGGTGCGGATGGAGGTGGGTCGGGCCGTAGGCCGCCACCGTGAGCGCCGCCATCACCGTCGACACCACGCCCGAGACGTGGAGGTAGCGGTCGGCGACCACGAACGACACGTAGGTGAGCGCCACGGTCACCGAGGCGATCGCCGGCTCGGACTCGCCCAGCCGCGGCAGGATGAACATGGTGGCGCGGGCCATCAGGTAGCCCGCGACCAGGCCGCCGATGAACTCGCGCAGGAACACCAGCACGACCGCGCCGCCGCCGTCGGACCCGTGCCCGCTGCCGTCGCCGCCGACCAGGATGCCCACGAACAGGCCGAAGGCGGCGATCGCCACGGCGTCGTTGAGCAGCGACTCGCCCTCGGCCAGGATCGACAGGCGCTTGGGCGCGCCGACATCGCGGAAGATGCCGATCACGGCGGCCGGGTCGGTCGTCGAGACGACGGCGCCGAGCAGCAGGCAGACCACGAGGTTCATGCCGGTCGCCCAGTGGACGACCAGGCCGACGCAGGCGATGCAGACCACGACCGCGACGATGGCGAGCAGCAGGACGGCCGAGATCTCGTCCATCAAGCGCCGGACCTCGATGTTCAGGCCGGCAGTGAACAGCAGCGGTGGCAGGAACAGCGGCAGGAAGAGCTCGGCGCTGACCTCGAGCTTGTCGAGGCCGACGAAGGCGTCGCCTACGGCGCCGAGATGCAGGCCGCTGGAGACCACCCAAGAGCCGAGGAATCCCATCGCCATGCCCGCGATGGCCAGCAGCACCGTGTGCGGCAGGCGGAAGCGCTCCGCCACCGGCACAAGCAGGCTGACCACCACCAGCACCATGGAGATGGCGAGCAAGGCGTAGAAGGTGTCGGACACTCTGGAACCCGTCCTGCCCCGTAACGATGTCTCGGCCCGAGGCCAGGTCGACCGCCCGCCCCCCTCGCCTTATAACCTCGACCATGGCCAAGGTGGCAGTCTTCATTCACGGCATGTGGGGAACGCCGGGCGTCTGGCGAAACTGGCGGCCGGCCTTCGAGGCGCGCGGCTGGCAGACCGACGCGCCAGCGCTGCGACACCACGCCCCGGCCTGGACCGATGCGTCGTCGTCCGATCCCGGCATTGGCATCGTGAGCCTGCTCGACTACGCCGCCGACCTCGAGGCCTTCATCCTGGACCGTACGCCATCGGCGGCAGACAAGCCGGTCCTGGTCGGCCACTCGATGGGCGGCCTGCTGGCGCTGATGCTGGCCGCCCGCGGCGTCGCGCGAGCCGCCGTGCTGCTGACGCCCGCCCCGCCGGCCGGCGTACTGGCGCTGCGCCTGTCGAACCTGCTGGCCTTCCTGCGCATCGAGACGCGTTGGGGCTGGTGGCGCAAGCCGCACTGCGCGACCCGCGCCGAGGCGCTGTGGCACACCTTCAACACCACCGATCCGGCCGACGGCGCGCGCGAGCATGCCGCCTTCGTTCCCGACTCCGGCCGCGCGCTGCTCGAGATCGGCCTGCCCTTCCTCGACCCGCGGCACGCCGCGACGGTCGATCCTCGGCGCGTTACCGTACCGTTGCTGTTCGTCGGCTGCGCAAGCGACCGGCTGGTGCCGGCCAGCGTGGTCCGCCGCACCGCCGAACGGTTCGGCCACGTCGCCGAACGGCGCGAGTATCCCGGCCAGGGACACTGGGTCCCCGGCCAACCGGGCTGGCAAGAGGTCGCGACGGACGCCCTCGACTGGCTCGACGGCATCGACCGCCGGCAAGCGGCATGAGGCACATGAAGGCGACATGACATGGCGGTGATCGACTTCGATGCCTTTCGCACGACCGTGCCCACCGGCCGCCTGATGGCGCTGGATGTCGGCACCAAGACCGTGGGCCTCGCCACCTGCGACGCGCTGCGCATGCTGGCGACGCCGCTGCTGACGGTGAAGCGCGGCAAGCTGGCGGCCGATCTCGCGGGACTGGCCGAACTGGTGGCCCGTCACGAGATCCGCGGCCTGGTGATCGGCCTGCCGCTCAACATGGACGGCACCGAGGGACCGCGCTGCCAATCGGTGCGCCAGTTCGCGGCCAACATCGAGCGGCACGCACCGCCTGCCCTCGCCGCGCTGCCGGTGCTGTTCCAGGACGAGCGGCTCAGCACCGCCGCGGTGACGCGCGGCATGATCGACGACTACGACATGAGCCGCGCCAAGCGGGCCGAGCGCGTCGATGCGGCGGCGGCGGCCTGGATCCTCGAGAGCGCCCTCGGCCGGCTGAAGTAGCGCCGCCCCACCGTCAGGGGCAGAGCGGACCGGGTTGCGGCCGCGGCGGCACGTCGACCGACAGCGTGCGCAGGAAGGCCACCATGTCGTCGCTCTGCCGCGGCGTCAGGCCGAGCTGGCGGACCAGCGGGACGCCATCGCTGTGCAGCCGGTCCGGGCTGACCTCGGAATAGTGCTTCACCACCTCTTCCAGCGTCGCCATCTGGCCATTGTGCATGAAGGGACCCGGCCCCGGCTGGCGCAGCGACGGCACGCGGAACTCGCCGAAGTTGCTGTGCAGGCGCTGGACGTGGCGGGTGCGCAGGCCGCTCCTGCCGGTCGGATCGTCGTTGTAGCGGCCGAGCAGGTTGTAGGCGCTGGCCGCCAGCTTGCCGAGACCGTCCAGCCGGCCGGCATCGACCTCGCCGGGCCGCGTGAAGAACGGCACGCCGACGTCGCCGAACTCGCCGTTGGTGAAGCGCGGGCCGAAGTGGCAGTTGGCGCAGCCGACCCGGACGAAGATCTTGAGCCCGCGCTGGGCGTCGACCGGGTAGCGCGAAGCGGCGGCCTTGTCGCCGGCGAGCAGGGCGTCGCGGAAATCGTCGAACGGGGAGCGCGGGCTGACCAGCGTCGCCTGGAACGCCGCCATCGCCTTGGCCGCGTCGACCAGCAGCGCCTCGTCGTCCTTGCCCGGCGCCGCACCGAAGGCCCGCGCGTAGCCGCAGGCGAGCTGCTTGTCGTCGCGCAGCAGCGCCGCCACCCGGGACGCGTCGCCCGCCATCTCGCGCGGATCGAGGATCGGCCGGATCGACTGCGCCCACAGCGAGTCGGACGCGCCGTCCCAGCCGAACCAGTGGCCGTAGCCGACGTTCCACAGCGACGGCGTGCGCCGGTCGAGCTCGACTCGGCCCACGCCGCGCGCCCGTCCGTCGACCCAGTCGCGGCCCGGGACATGGCAGCTCGCGCAGCTCATCTGCCCATCGGCCGACAGGCGCGGATCGTTGAACAGCACCTCGCCCAGCCGCGCGGCGGCGGCGTTGCCGGCCACCCGGTTGCTGGGATCGCGCGGCACCGGCGGCGGCCACGGCCCGTGCGCCGCCACCGCCTGCACCTCGTCCTCGAGCCACAGCAGCAACTCGTCGGCCGCCGCCGGCACTGCTACCAGCACGGCCGCGACGACGGCGAACAACCAGCGCTTCACGGCGCGCCTACTTGATCATGAACTCGTGGCTCAGCCGCTCGCTCTCCTCGCCGTCGCGGACGTCGAGGTTGAGCTCCCAGCGGCCGGGCATGTGGAAGATCATGCCGTCGACGCGGAACCGGCCGTCGCCCATCGACACGATGGTCGGCCGGTAGTTCATGCCGTGCCGGTGGTCGGGCATCTGGGCGTCGACCGCGACCAGCTCGGCCGGCTTGTTGGTGCGCGTGCAGACGTTGACCAGCAGCGAGAACGGCTCCCCGACCTCGATGCGCAGCGGCTCGGCGCGGAACGCCACGAGGTAATGGCTCGAGAACACCACGAGGCCGGTGGCGCGCCCGAGGTCGAGCGGGCAGTCGGCCCATGCCGGCCGCGACAAGGCCGGGATCGCGACCAGCAGCGCCAGCAGCGCGGCGAGTGGCCTCACGGGGCGCCGCCGAACAGCCGGTCGCCGTTCTCGTAGGCGATCTTGCGCGCCACGTCGGGCGGAAGGTCGGCCAGCCACTGGCGCGACCAGCGCGCGTGCTCGACGACGTAGTGCCAGCGCTCCGGCGTGAAAGTGTCGGTGCCGAGCACGAAGCGGTCCGGGAACTCGATGAACAGCTCGCGCCATCCCGGCGCCACCTTTCCGTTCGAGGCGTGCGAGGTCAGGAAGGCGAGATCGCACCACAGCGTCGGGTAGCGGCGCAGCATCTCGCGGATGTTCTCGGGCCGCTCGAAGCCCGAGTGCGCCCACAGCACGCGCGCCGAGGGGTCCTGCTGGAAGTGGCGGGTGACGGCGTCGGCGTCGGAGTGGGAATGGAGGAACAGCCCGTACTTCTTCGCCAGCTCGACGACGCGACGCACGTTCGGCAGGTCGGCGTCGGCGCCGTAGATGTGGAACTCGCCGATCGCGACGTACTTGCGCTTGGCCAGCATGTCCTCGAGGAACGGCACGACGGTGGGGTCGCGCGCCCAGGTCGAGATCTCGCCGCGCGAGCGGTAGGGACGCAGTTCCGGCACGATCACCCCGGGCGCCGCGTCCTGCAGCATCCTGGTGCCCTCGTTGTTCGAGCTCGACACCATGGCCCGCTTCACGCCGGCCTTCTTGAGGATCTCGACGACCTGGGCCGGCGGCACGACCGACCAGGCGTCGTGGCTGTAGTGCATGTGCGCGTCGAAGATCGGCAACTCCTGGTCGGCCGCGGCGGCCGGCACGGCGGCGGTCACTAGGGCCAGCGAAATCAGCAGTGCGCGCATGTGGTTCATCCCCGACGGCCGCGACGCGCGGCCTCCCTCCATACGTAGTTGAAGCTAATCGAGATGCGTTCCCCCGAGAAGCGGGCCGGCGGCACCTCGTGGCGCAGCCACGACTCGAAAAGCACGATTTCACCGGGCTTCGCCGGCTGGCTGACGAAAGCGTGAACGGCGGCCGGCGCGTTCGACCGGCGGGGCGGCGTCGCCATCATCAGGCCGAGCCGCGGGTCCTCGAACTTGATCGCGCCCGCGCCGCGCGGCACCGCCACGTAGTAGGTGCCGCTCACGAACGAGGTCGGGTGCAGGTGCAGCGAGTGGACGACGCCGGCCGGCATGACGTTGGCCCAGCAATCGGTCATGTCCAGCGAGATGCCCGACAGGTCGTAGTGCAAGGCCTTGGCGTAGGCGCGGACATGCGGATCGATCCGCCGCTTCAGGCGCGCGAACAGCGACGACACGAGGTGCAGCCGGTCGAGCGACCCGTAGGAGGTGTAGCCGCCGAGGTAGTGGGTCGCCGACCAGCGGCGACCGGCCGCGTCGGACAGCGCCAGCGAGCGGCACTCGTCCTCGAGGTCCTGGTTGAGGCGTCCTTGCCCGGCGCCGGCCAGGGCGTGGCGGTAGATCAGGGTCGGGAAAAGGGTTCGGGTCGACATCGGACGATTATCGGCCAGCCGGCGCGGCCGTGCTACGACTGAACCATGATGCACCGGCGCGCCCTGCTCGTCGTCGGAACCGGGCTGGCCGGCGTCGCGTCGACGCGCCGCGCCCGGGCACAACTGACGCCGATCCCCGCCGCGTGGCTGGGCCGCTACGACGGCGCCGCGCGCTTCTATCGCTCGATCCCGCTCGAGGACATCTACCCGCCGCCGAAGGAACCGCACGTCGACCGCGACGATCCCGCGCCGTTCGCCGTGCATTTCGAACTGGGGCTGGTCGACGAGCGGCCGGAGGTGCGCCTGCGCATCGACGGCGGGCCGATGCAGACCGCCGACAGCGGCGAGATCCTGCGCTTCGCCACGCCGTTCGGCGGCGTCGCGCCCCTGCTCGCCAGCCTCGGCCCCTACGGGCCGCGCTCGGCGACGCTGACGGTTGGCCGCGACCTGCTCGGCACCGAGGCGCTGTTCGCCCATGCCGACGGCAGCTTCTGGCGGCGGCACTTCACGGTGCGCTTCACCGAGACCGGCGGCGACCTGATCCTGTGGATCTTCGACGCCGCCGGCACGCGGGCCCGCACGTGGCGCGGGACCGCGGTGAAGGCCAACCGCTAGCGATCAGGCCTTGGCCGCGAGCTTGTCCTGCGTGCGCAGGTCGAAGTCGCTGGCGTCGTGCCGCTCGTGCAGCTGCTGCGCCGGGTCGCCCTGCAGGCGGTTGACGATGCGTCCGCGCTTCACGGCCGGGCGCGCGAGGATCTCGTCGGCCCAGCGGTTGACGTTCTTGTACTCGTGCACCGCGAGGAACTCGCCGGCGCCGTAGAGCAGGCCCTTGGCGAGGCCGCCGTACCACGGCCACACCGCGATGTCGGCGATGGTGTAGTCGTCGCCGGCCAGGAAGCGGCTCTCGGCCAGCCGCCGGTCGAGCACGTCGAGCTGCCGCTTGGTCTCCATGGCGAAGCGGTCGATCGCGTACTCGATCTTGACCGGCGCGTAGGCATAGAAGTGACCGAAGCCGCCGCCGAGGTAGGGCGCGCTGCCCATCTGCCAGAACAGCCACGACAGGCATTCGGCGCGCGCCGCGCGCTCGGTCGGCAGGAAGGCGCCGAACTTCTCGGCGAGGTACTGGAGGATCGCGCCGGATTCGAAGACGCGGACCGGCTTGGGCTCGCTGCGGTCGAGCAGCGCCGGGATCTTCGAATTCGGGTTGATCGCCACGAAGCCGCTGCCGAACTGCTGGCCCTCGCCGATCTTGATCAGCCAGGCATCGTACTCGGCGCCCTTGTGGCCGAGCGCCAGCAGCTCCTCGAGCATCACCGTGACCTTCTGGCCGTTCGGCGTGCCGAGGGAGTAGAGCTGCATCGGGTGCTTGCCGACCGGCAACTCGTGGTCGTGGGTCGGGCCGGCGATCGGCCGGTTGATGTTGGCGAACCGGCCGCCGCTGGCCTTGTTCCAGGTCCAGACCTTGGGCGGCACGTACTCGGAAGAACTGCTCATGCTCGAATTCCTTCGATGGGAGGAGACGCTATGAAGCCATAGTAGCGTCCCCCGCCCGCCGGGAAACCCGCGGAGCATCCCTTGTTCCGCAGGGTCTTTGGCCCTCAGGGGCGCGGCCCCACGTAGTTCGACTGTGGCCGGATGATGCGGCCGCCGCGCTCCTGTTCGAACACGTGCGCGCACCAGCCGGCGGCGCGGCCGACCGCGAACAGCGCGGTGAAGGCGGCGCGCGGGATCTCCAGCGCCTCGAGCAGCAGCGCCGTGTAGTACTCGACGTTGGTATCGAGCCGCCGACCGGGCTTGTGCCGGCGCAGCGCGGCGATCGCGCCCTGCTCGACCGCCGCCGCGAACGACAGCCGCCCCGCCGTCGCCGGCAGCGTCGCCACCGCCGCCTTGAGCACGTCGGCGCGCGGGTCGCGCACCTTGTAGATGCGGTGCCCGAAGCCCATCAGCGTGGTGCCGTTCGCGAACGCCGCGTCGAACCATGCCTCGGCCCGCGACGGCTCGCCGATCTCGTCCAGCATGTCGAGCACCGGCCCCGGCGCGCCGCCGTGCAGCGGGCCCTTGAGGGCGCACAGCGCCGCCAGCACCGACGACACCAGCCCGGCCCGCGTCGAGGCGACGACGCGCGCGGTGAAGGTCGAGGCGTTGAAGCCGTGGTCGGCGACGGTCGCGAGGTAGGCGTCGAGCGCCTGCTCGAAGGCCGGCTCGGCCCGCCGGCCGCGCAGCATCCGCAGCAGGTCCTGCGCCGTGGTCAACGACGGATCGGGCGCGACCGGTGCCGCGTCCGGCGCCCGCAGCAGCGCGGCAAGGAACACCGGCAAGGCGCCGCACACCGCGAAGTGGTGCGGCATCGGCTCGGCGTCCGGCAGCATCGCCAGCCCGACGCGCAACGCCTCGACCGGGGTCAGGCCGGCGCTGGCGGCGAGCAGCCGCGGCACCCGCTCGAAGGCGGCGCGGCGGGCTGCCCCGAGCCCGCGCCGCACCGCCGCCTCGTCGCCGCCGCCTTCCGCCTGGCCGTCCCACAGCAGCGCGGCGACGCCTTCGAAGCCGCGCGTCGCCACCAGCGTCTCGATGGCGGCGCCGCGCACGATCAGCCGCCCGGACTCGCCGTCGACCTCGCTCATCGCCGTGTCGGCCACGACCACGCCGTCGAGCCCGCTATTCACCCGTGTCAGGAGCATCCGTTCCTCCGTTGATCCGCGGGGAAAGTCGATGCCTCAGCCTCCTATTGTCAATCTTGACCATATTGATCAATATACTGAAATGTCCAATCAATGGTTGAGCTCGCGGGAAGCCGCTCGCCGTCTCAACGTCTCGGCGGCCACGCTCTACGCCTACGTCAGTCGCGGCCTGCTGCGCTCCGAGCCGGTCGACGGCCAGCGCCAGCGCCGCTACCGCGTCGACGACGTGGCCCGCCTGAAGAAACGGCGCGAGGTCGGCCGCAAGGCCGAGTCGATCGCCACCCACGCGCTCGACTTCGGCACGCCGGTCCTGGAGTCCGGCCTCACCCTGATCGAGGACAATCGCCTCTTCTATCGCGGCCAGGACGCCACCGCGCTGGCGCGGACTTCGTCGCTCGAGGATGTCGCGCGGCTGCTGTGGAACTGCGACGGAAGGCCGTTCGCCGCGGCCAACCTGCCGCCCCTGAACGACCCGCTGCGCCGCGCCTGGCTGGCCGCCGCGACGCTCGGGCCGGTCGACCGCTGCCTCGTCCTGCTGCCGGCCGCGGCGGCGCTCGATCACCAGGGCTGGGTCGAGGACCGTCCGGCCCTGCTGGAGACCGGCGCGCGCGTGCTGCGCCTGCTGGCGGCGGCGGTGACGGCGCAGCCTCTGTCCGCCGCCCCGGTGCACGAACAGCTCGCCGCTGCCTGGAAGGTGCCGCCGGCGCGGGCCGGCGTGCTGCGCGCCGCGCTGGTCCTGTCGGCGGACCACGAGTTCAACGCCTCCGCCTTCGCCGCCCGGGTCGTCGCCTCGACCGGCGCCAACCTCTACGGCGCGGTCACGGCCGGTCTCGCCGCCCTCAACGGCCCACGCCATGGCGGCCTGACGCGGCGCGTGGCGCAGCTGTTCGACGACCTGCGGGAGGTGCGCGACCTCGACGCCGAACTGGCGCGCCGGGTGCGCGACCGCGTCTACATCCCGGGCTTCGGCCACCAGCTCTATCCCGACGGCGACGTGCGGGCGGCGACGCTGTTCGCGATGCTGCGCGAGGCCCTGCCGCGCTCGGCCGAGCTGGCCTTCGCCGAGCGCCTGGCGCACTCGGTCGAACGCCTGATCGACCGCAAGCCGAACATCGACTTCGCCACCGTCACCGTCGAGCGGGCGCTCGGCCTGCCGCGCGAGTCGGCGCTCGCCCTCTTCCTGCTCGGCCGCACCGTCGGCTGGATCGCGCACGCCCTGGAACAGGCCGAGACCGGGGCACTGATCCGCCCGCGTGCGCGCTACGTCGGGCCGCGTCCCGCGACCGGCGCGTCGCCGGCCTGAGCGCGGGACGGTTATCCACCTCAGCGTTTCCTTGCGAGGAGTCGGCCGGCGTGCTTAACGTCGCGCTTTAGTGACAACAGAACGCGCGGGCCTGCCGAGGTTGCCCCACCTTCTCGGCATCGAGGGACTCTCGCCCGAAGCCATTTCGGGCCTGCTCGATCTTTCCGAAACGTACATCGACCAGAACCGGTCGATCGACAAGCGGCGCGACGTGCTCGCCGGCCGCACCGTCATCAACCTGTTCTTCGAGAACTCGACGCGCACGCGCACGAGCTTCGAGGTCGCCGCCAAGCGGCTGGGCGCCGACGTCATCAACATGGACGTCGCCACCTCGTCGGTGCGCAAGGGCGAGACGCTGCTCGACACCGCGATGACCCTGAACGCCATGCGGCCGGACTCGATCGTGGTGCGGCACAGCGAGTCGGGCGCGGTCAGCCTGCTGTCGCAGAAGGTCAACTGCGCGGTCATCAATGCCGGCGACGGCCAGCACGAGCACCCGACCCAGGCGCTGCTCGACGCCCTCACCATCCGCCGCCGCCGCGGCAGCCTGCAGGGGCTGCTGGTCGCCATCTGCGGCGACATCATGCACAGCCGGGTCGCCCGCTCGAACATCCACCTGCTGCAGATCATGGGCGCGCGGGTCCGCGTCGTCGGGCCGCCGACCCTGATGCCGACCGACATCGACCGGCTGGGCGTCGAGGTCCACTACAACATGAGGACCGGCCTGAAGGACGTCGACATCGTGATGATGCTGCGCCT
This sequence comes from Pseudomonadota bacterium, assembly GCA_020160955.1. Lineage (GTDB taxonomy): Bacteria > Pseudomonadota > Alphaproteobacteria > Reyranellales > Reyranellaceae > Reyranella. Next base: position 50,062 of record JAIUOX010000005.1, on the reverse strand, counting down.
CCAGACCGAGCGCATGCAAGGCTCCTTCGTGCCGTCGATCAGCGAGTATTTCCGCTTCTTCGGGCTCGACGGCGAGAAGATGAAGGCGGCCAAGCCGGACGCGCTGATCATGCATCCCGGCCCGATGAACCGCGGCGTCGAGATCGACTCGGAGATGGCCGACGACATCGACCGCTCGGTGATCCACGAGCAGGTCGAGATGGGCGTCGCGGTGCGCATGGCCTGCCTCGACGCGCTGATCGGCGGCCGGCGCAACGCCGACCCGGGAGCGGCGAGATGAGCGGCACCATCGACCGGCTGGCGCCGCCGCACAGCGGCTCGACCGCCTACATCAACGCCCAGATCATCGATCCGACGGCCGACACGGTCTACCGCGGCGCCGTGCTGATCAGCGACGGCAAGATCGCCGACTTCGGTCCCAACCTGTTCGCCTCGGGCGCGCCCTACGGCATCGAGTCGGTCGATTGCGGCGGGCTCTACCTCGCGCCCGGCGTGGTCGACACGCGCGTCCATACCGGCGAGCCGGGCGAGGAGCACAAGGAGACGCTGGCCAGCGCCGCCGCCGCCGCCGCGGCCGGCGGCATCACCTCGCTGGTGCTGCTGCCCGACAACGAGCCGCCGTTCGACGACGCCTCGCTGATCGAGTTCGTGGCCCGCCGGGCGCGCCAGATCAAGCTGGTCAACATGTATGCCTTCGGCGCGCTGACGGTCGGGCTGGAGGGCAAGGAACTGGCCGAGATCGGCCTGCTGGCCGAGGCCGGCGCGGTGGCCTTCACCGACGCCGACCATGCCGTCGGCAACGCCCAGGTGCTGCGCCGCGCGCTGTACTACGCCAAGGCCTTCGACGCGCTGATCGTCCACCTGCCGCAGGAGCCGACCCTGTCGGGCGGCCACATGACCAGCGGCGAGATGGCGACGCGGCTCGGCCTGTCGGGCAACCCGCCGCTGGCCGAGGTCATGCTGGTCGAGCGCGACATCCGGCTCGCCGAGATGACCGGCGGCCGGCTGCACCTCGCCAAGATCTCGACCGCCGAGGCGGTGAAGGCGATCGCCGCCGCCAAGGCGCGCGGGCTGAAGATCACCTGTGACACCGCCGCCCCCTACTTCGCGCTGAACGACCTCGCGGTCGGCGACTACAGGACCTTCGGCAAGCTGGTGCCGCCGCTGCGCTCGGAAGCCGACCGCCAGGCCGTGGTCGAGGGCCTCCGGACCGGCGTGATCGACGCCATCGTCTCGGACCACCGGCCGCAGGACCAGGACAGCAAGCGGGTGCCGTTCGCGCAGGCCGAGCCCGGCGGCATCGGCCTCGAGACCTTGCTGCCGATCTCGCTGGAACTGGTGCACAACGGCCACCTCACCCTGCCGCGGCTGTTCCAGTTGCTGGCCAGCAACCCGGCCCGGCTGTTCGGCCTGCCCGGCGGCAAGCTTGCCAAGGGCGCGCCGGCCGACCTCGTGGTGTTCGACGCCGACACCGCGTGGAAGATCGATCGCTACGAGTTGTCGAGCAAGACCAAGAACACGCCGTTCGACGAGCGGCCGGTCCAGGGCCGCGCCATGGCGACCATCGTCGGCGGCCGCACCATCTACTGCGACGACCACTTCGCGGCGGCCGCCCGGGCGGCCTAGCGGGCGCCCGAAACCCTGCCTTCAAACGGCCGCTTCGTCTGCTATGGTCGCGCCGTTCCCCCTTCCAGGACGCAGCTCGATGCTTCGACAGTCTCTCCTTATCGGCGTCGCGGTCACCGCCTTCGCCGGCGCCGGCCACGCCCAGCAGCGCCGCGACGACCTGCTCGACGCGCTGACCCGGCACATCCAGATCTGCGGCGAGATGACGGAAACCCAGGCCCGCCTGTCCTGCTACGACCGGCTGCAGACGCAGATCGGCGGCGTCGCGCCGCCGGCCGGCGCCGCCACGCCGGCCCCGACGCCGACCCCGCTGCAGGCCGCGCCGACACCCGCGCCGGCGCCGCCGCAGACCCTGACCCCGACGCCGCTGCAACCGCCGGCCGGCGGCAGCTCCGGTGGCTCGATCAACGCGCAACCGCTGTCGCCGCAGCCGCTCGGCGTGCCCGGCGGCGGCGTCGCGACGCTGGGCGGCGGCGGCACCCAGCCGGCCCCCGCGCCGCGCGATCCCGACGCCGCGTTCGATCCGCGCAGCAGCGGCTACCGGCCGCCCGAGGTGCTGGGACCGAAGCCGACGCCGAGCGTGCGCCGCACCGGTCCCCGCGCCGTGCCGAACTTCTCGACGCCGCAGCCGCTGGTCGTGCTGGGCGCCGCCAACCTCACCTACGGCGAGTCGCGCTACTGGCAGGTCACGGTCACGCTGACCTCGAACACGCGCAACCCGGTGACCACGCGCGCCGAATGCACCTTCATGAATGCCGGCCAGCCGGTCTCGACCGACTACTTCGGCCCGATCACCATCCAGCCGGGCGAGCAGATCACCAGCGAGCTGATCGGCCCGCCGACCACGGCCTACATCGATTCGACCAACTGCAAGCTGCTGAGCCCCTGAGGCATCCATGGTCACGCCCCTGATCACCGGCCTGCTGCTCGCCCTGGGGCTCGGTTACCTGCTGGGCTCGATCCCGTTCGGCCTGCTGCTGACCCGCGCCGCGGGGCTGGGCGACATCCGCAAGGTCGGCTCGGGCAACATCGGCGCCACCAACGTGCTGCGCACCGGCCGCAAGGGACTGGCGGCGGCCACCCTGCTGCTCGACGCGCTGAAGGGCGTGGCCGCCGTGCTGGTCGCCCGCGCGCTCGGCTGGGACCCGGTCGCCGCCGCGGCCGGCGCGGTGCTCGGGCACATGTTCCCGGTGTGGCTGGGCTTCCGTGGCGGCAAGGGCGTGGCGACCACGCTCGGCATCATGTGGGGCCTGTCGTGGATGGTCGGCGCGATCGCCTGCGCCGCCTGGCTGGTGTTCGCCGCCCTCTTCCGCTTCTCGTCGCTGGCAGCGCTGCTCTGCGTCGTGATCGCCGCGATCGCCGCGTGGTTCCTGCTCGATCAGCGCGCGGCGTGGCTCCTCACGCTGCTGGTGCCGCTGGTCTGGGTGAAGCACCACGAGAACATCGCGCGCCTGCTGAAGGGCACCGAGTCGAAGATCGGCCAGCGCGCCGAGGGGCCTACTTCAGCCGCGTGAGCCCGTCGGGGCTCCAGTCCTCGCTGCCGACGCCGTGGTGGACGAAGAACAATCCCTCCGGGTCGACGCGCTGCTTCACCGCGCGCAGCCGCGCGTAGTTGTCGCCCCAGTAGGCCGCGCGCCAGTCGTCGCCGAAGAAGCTCGCCTCCGACACGTAGGACGCCGGCCGCGGCTGCAGCCGGCGCATCTCGTCCATCGCCGCGGTGACGCGGCGCGCCTCGGCGCGGGCCCTGGCGAGGTCGGGTTCGTGGCCGGCGATCCCCGGGAAGGACGGCGGCCCCGAGGCCGCGCTGATCGCCAGCGCGAAGGCGTCGGCCACCGCCGGGTTGGTCGCCGTGTCGCGCGCCTCGGCCTGGTTGATCGCCGGGCCACCCGCCAGCCCCTTGTTGACGTGCAGGCCGATCCGCCAGTGGCGTGACCCCGCGAACAGCGCCTCGACCAGCCGCGCCTGCGCCGCGGGTTCGATCAGCGAGGCCGGCAGCCACGCCGATTCGTAGCCGTGCAGGGTCCAGCCGGTCTCGCCGAGGTTGCCGCGCCAGAAGATGTTGTCGCCCGGCGCGCCCGGCCGGTCGTCGTCGAGCACGAACGGCCGCGCATTGGCCTTCATCCAGGCGGCGTCCCAGAAATGGCGTGCCGGAACGGCCGCGAACAGCGGCGGCTCCGCCATCGCGGAGGACGACGGGTCGGCCGCGACCGCCGCGAAGAAAGGCTGCCACGCCGCGCGGGCCGCCGCCTCGTCGATGCCCTGGAACACCATCGCGATCTCGAGCGTGTTGTCGGGCCGCACCGTTGCCTGTTCGCCCCATGCCGGGTTGAACAGGCGCTCGCGGTAGAACGCGACGAAGCGGGCGATCAGCCGGCGAAAGGCGTCGTCGGACGTCGCGCGCACGGTGGCAAAGATGCCGCCGAACGTCTCGGGCAACGGGTGCGTGCGGAGCGTGATCCGCGTGACGACGCCGAAACCGCCGCCGCCCCCGCCCTTCAGCGCCCAGAACAGGTCGGGCTCGCGGCACGCATTCACCACCCGCACGCTGCCGTCGGCGGTCACGACCTCGGCTTCGAGCAGCCCTGCCGCGGCCATGCCGAACTGCTTGGAGAAGGTGCCGAAGCCGCCGCTCTGGATCAGTCCCGCGACACCCACCGTGGCGCAGCCGCCGCCCTGCACGTAGCGGCCGGCCTTCGCCGCGGCGGCGTAGGCGTGCAGCCATACCGTGCCGGCGCCCAGCGAGATCGCCGGCTGCGGCGCGACGCTGCAGCCCTGGGGCACGAAGGAATCGTGCAGCTCGACGCGGTTCATCGGCCGCGTCCAGACGAGGAGCGAGCCCGCCGCGTTGGACGTGCCCTGGTAGGAATGGCCGCCGCCCTTGACCACGAGGCGCAGGCGATGCCGGCGCGCGAAGTCGACCGCGGCGGCGACGTCGCCGGCGTGGCGCGCGGCGACCGCCCAGGCGCTCGGCTGCGAGGTCCAGGCGTCGGCCCACCCGCTGGTCTGGGTCAGCGCCACGTTGTCGCCGATCGCCCAAGGGTTCTTCATCTCGCGGAAGAAGCGCGCGCAGGCCTCGCCGTCCGGGGCGGCGCGGCAAGCGTCGAGCGGGGAGCGCGGCGCGACGAGCTGGCCACCGACGCGATCGGACAGGGCCTGCCACTCGGCGGCCGAGGGCCAGCCGGGATCGCCCGGCAGGACGCGTCGAAAGGGCCGATCCTGCGCCCGCAGCGGCGATGCGAGCGCCGCCAGTGCCGCCGCCGCGATGATCTCGCGTCGCTTCATCCGGCCTCCTAGTTCTTCTTGGCCGCCTTGCCCTCGTAACGCCGCGTCCACTCGGCGAGGATGCGGGCCCGGTTGTCGGACGACCACGCGAAGTCGTTCTTGATCATCGAGTCGGCGACACCCGCCGGATAGAACGGAATGGTGGTGGCGATGCCCGGGATCGCGACCTGGCTGATGAAGGTGGCGTAGAACTCGTTGGCCTTGCGGCTGGTCGCGAAGTCGATCAGGCGGCGCGCCGCCTCCGGCTTGCGCGTGCCTTTCAGGATCGCCGCCGTATCCATGTCCCAGCCGCCGCCCTCCTTCATCAGTAGGCCCTCGACCGGGGCGCCCTTCTGGCGTGCGCTGGCGGCCGCCAGTTCGGCGGAGATGCCGACCGGGAACTCGCCGGCGGCGGCCTGCCGGCACGGCCGCGTGCCGGAGTGCTCGTACAGGGCGATGTTCTCGTGCAGCCGGTCCATGAAGGCCCAGGCCTCGGCCTCGCCGAACATCTGGATCCACGCCGCGACGTGGAAGTAGCCGGTGCCCGACGAGGCGGGGTGCGGCATGGTCAGCTTGCCCTTGAAGCGCGGATCGAGCAGGTCCTTCCACGAGGCCGGCTTCGGCAGGCCGAGTTTTTCCGCCTCCGCGGTGTTGAAGCAGACCGCCGCCACCCAGGCCATCAGCCCGACCCACGACGGCGGGTCGGCGGGGTCGCGGAAGCCCGGCTTGAGCGCGGCGAGGTTCTTCGGCGCGTAGGGCTCCAGCAGGCCGCGCTTCTCCAGTTGCAGCATCGAGGTCACCGCCAGCCCCCAGATCGCGTCGCCGCGCTGGTTGCCCTGCTCGGCCAGCAGGCGGGCGGTCACGACACCGGTGGCGTCGTTGATCCACTGGATCTCGAGATCGCGATTCTCGGCCTCGAACAGCTTCTTGAAGTCGTTGAGGTTCTCGATCTCCAGCGTCGAGTAGACCTCGAGGCGGGTCCGCTGCTGGGCGTCGGCGGCGGCGCCGGCCAGCAGCACCAGCAGGCCGGCCAGCCAGCCGGCGGTCAGGGTCCTGATCATGTCCCTTTCCTAGCACGATCCGGCCGCGCCGACCGACGCGGCATTGATCGGCCGGGAGACGCTGGCTAGGGTCGATACATAACAACTGCAGGAGGCAGTTTCATGTTGATTGCGCGTATGGCGGCCCTCGCCGCGGCGGCGCTCTGCGTCACGACGGCGGTCGAAGCCAAGACGCTGCGCTGGGCCAGCCAGGGCGATGCCCTGACCCTCGACCCGCACTCGCAGAACGAGGGGCCGACCACGGCCATGAACCTTCACGTCTACGAGCCGCTGATCGGCCGCGATCCGAAGCTGGCCAAGGTGCCGACGCTGGCGCTGTCGTGGAAGCCGGTGGCGCCCGACACCTGGGAATTCAAGCTGCGGCCCGACGTCAAGTTCAGCGACGGCACGCCGTTCACCGCCGAGGACGTGGCGTTCAGCTACACCCGCGCGCTGGCGCCGACCTCCGACTTCCGCTCTTACATCTCCTCGATCAAGGAGGTGAAGGCAATCGACCCGCTGACGGTGCACATCGTCACCAACGGGCCGAACCCGATCCTGCCCGACTACGCGACCTCGATCCTGATCATGTCGAAGGCGTGGTCCGAGAAGCACAACGTCACCAAGCCGCAGAGCTACAAGGACAAGGAAGAGACCTTCGCGGTGCGCAACGCGATGGGCACCGGTCCCTACGTCGTCAAGCAGCGCGACCCCGACGTGCGCACCGTGCTGACCAAGAACCCGACCTACTGGGGCGCCAAGGAATTCCCCGACTATCCCGACGAGCTGGTCTACACGCCGATCAAGGAGCCGGCGACGCGCGTTGCGGCACTGATCTCCGGCCAGGTCGACTTCGTGCTCGACGCGCCGCTGCAGGACATCGCGCGCATCCGCCAGACGCCCGGCCTCAAGACCGAGGAGACCGCGCAGGTCCGCTCGATCTTCCTAGGCGTCGACATGGGCTCGGCCGAGCTCAAGTACTCCGACGTCAAGGGCAAGAACCCGTTCGCCGACAAGCGCGTGCGCCAGGCGATGTACCAGGCGATCGACATCGAGGCGATCAAGTCGAAGGTCATGCGCAACTACTCGTCGCCGGCCGGCCTCGTCACCTCGCCGGGCGTGCACGGCTACACCAAGGAACTCGACAAGCGCCTGAAGTACGACGTCGCGGCGGCGAAGAAGCTGATGGCCGAGGCAGGCTATCCCAACGGCTTCACGGTCACCCTCGACTGCTCGAACGACCGCTACAACAACGACGAGCAGATCTGCCAGGCGGTCACCGGCATGCTCGCCCAGATCGGCATCAAGGTCGACCTGCAGTCGCGGTCGAAGACCCTGCACTTCCCGAAGGTCCAGAAGAAGGATTCCAGCTTCTTCCTGGTCGGCTGGGGCGTGCCGACGCTCGATTCGCACTACGTCTTCACTTTCCTGTACCAGACCAACGACGCCGCCAAGAAGGTCGGCAGCTGGAACTTCATCGGCTACAGCAACCCGAAGATGGACGAGCTGACCGACGCGATGCTGAAGGAGGTCGACCAGGCCAAGCGCGACCAGATGATCGCCGACGCCTGGAAGATCGCGGTCGAGGACATGCCCTACCTGCCGCTGCATCACCAGGTCATCGTCTGGGCGATGAGCGACAAGGTGACGATGCCGATCTTCGCCAACGACTCGCCGAACTTCAAGTACGCGAAGATCAAGTGAGTTGATCCTTCGCCTCCCCGCCGCCATAGGATGGGGAGGCGAAGGTCCAGATGCTGTCGTTCGTCGTCTCCCGCCTGCTCCAGTCCGTTGCCGTCATGCTGGCGGTCGCGTTCCTGTGCTTCGTGCTGTTCAACTTCGTGGGCGACCCGGTGAGCAACATGGTCGGCCAGGAAGCGACGGCCGCCGAGCGCGCCGAGATGCGCCACGAGCTCGGGCTCGAGGACGCGGTGCCGGTGCAGTTCGCCCGCTTCCTCGGAAACGCCGTGCGCGGCAACTTCGGCAAGAGCTACCGCCTCGCCCGGCCGGTCTCGGACCTGATCGTCGAGCGCATGCCGGCGACGCTCGAGCTGGTCGCCGCGGCGGCGCTGCTGGCGCTGGCGATGGGCCTGCCGCTCGGCGTGCTGACGGCGCTGCGGCGCAACACGCCCGACAGCACCGTGGTGATGACCTTCTCGCTGGCCGGCGTCGCCATGCCGACCTTCGTCATCGGCATCCTGCTGATCTACGTCTTCTCGGTCGAGTGCAAGAGCTGGGCGCCGGCGATTGGCCTCGCCGGCGACTGGTGCTTCCCGTCGTTCGGCCGCGGCGAGACCGTCAATGTCGGCGGCTGGAGCACCGGGCTGCTGACCGCCAGCGGGCTGAAGGCGCTGGTGCTTCCGGCCTTCACGCTGTCGCTGTTCCAGATGACGCTGGTGCTGCGGCTGGTGCGCTCGCAGATGCTGGAGGTGCTGCGCACCGACTACATCAAGTTCGCCCGCGCCCGCGGCCTGACCAACCGCGCGGTGCATTTCCGGCACGCACTCAAGAACACGCTGCTGCCGGTGATCACCGTGATCGGCATCCAGGTCGGCGGCCTGATCGCCTTCTCGATCATCACCGAGACGGTGTTCCAGTGGCCCGGCATGGGCCAGCTGTTCATCCAGTCGGTGCAGTTCGCCGACATCCCGGTGATGGCCGCCTACCTCGTGATGGTCTCGCTGATCTTCGTCTCGATCAATTTCCTGGTCGACCTGCTGTACGTCACGATCGATCCGCGCCTGCGCGTCGACCGCGCCCGGCTCGGCACGGCGGGCGGCTGACCATGACCGCCAAGCCGGTTCCCGCCGCGGCGCTTCCGTGGGCCCTGATCGGCGCCGCCTGCCTCGGCTCGTTCGCCGCCACCTCGAGCGGCACGACGCGCGCGCCCTTCCTGCTCGAGATGTCGGCCGACCTCTCGGTCTCGATGCCGCTGGTCGCCAACCTCGTGTCGCTGACCGCGACCGCCTGGGGCACCTCCTCGGCCGCCGCCGGCTGGATGGCCGACCGCGTCGGCCGGCGCCTCGTGCTGATCGTGACGCTGCTCGGCCTCGCCGCGACCCTGGTGGCGCAGGCGATGGCCGGCTCCTTCCTCTGGGTCGCGGTGTGGGCCACCGCCGGCGGCGCCTGCTGCGGCGCGTTCACCGGCACCGTCTACACCGAGGTCGCCGGCCGCGTCCCCGACAGCCAGCGCGGCCGCGCGCTGGGCTGGGTGATGAGCGGCCAGTCGCTCACCCTGCTGGTCGGCGTGCCGATGGCCGCCGCGGTCGGCTCGCTGATCGGCTGGCGCGGCTGGCTGGTCTGCGTCGGCGCCCTCGCGCTGGCCGGCAGCCTCGGCATGCTGCTGACGGTCGGGCGCGGCTCGGCGGGACACGGCCGCGGCGGACCGCGCACCTCGATGCGCAAGGCGCTGACCGGCCGCGTGCTCGGCCTGCTCGGCATCGGCGTCGCCGAGCGCATTTGCTACGGGCTGGCGGCCGTCTACTTCGCCGCCTTCCTGCAATCGACCTACGGCCTGTCGCTCGGCGAACTCGCGATCCCGCTGGCCCTGTTCGCCGCCGGCAACATGGGCGGCACCGTCCTCGGCGGCCAGGTCGCCGACCGCGTGCGCGACCGGCTGCTGACCTTCGCCGTCGCCATGGCGCTGTCGGGCGGCGCCGCGCTCGTCCTCTTCCTGTGGCACCCCAGCCCCGCCGTCTCGGTGGCGCTGGGCTTCGTCTACGTGCTGCTGAACGCGCTCGGCCGGCCGTCCTACATGGCGGCGCTGGCGGCGGTCCCCGAGGACATCCGCGGCACCGTGCTGGGTCTCAACGGCACCTCGGCCAGCGTCGGCTGGGTCGGCGCCGCCGCGCTGGGCGCCGCGATGATCGGCTGGACCGGCTTCGAGGGGTTCGGCCCGCTGGCCGCTGCGCTCGCCCTGCTGGCCGCGCTGGGCGGCGTGCTCGGCCGCCGGAGGCCAGCGTGAGGGCGCCGCGATGAGCGACACGACCCTGTTCTCGCGGCTGCGCGAGTCCGACCTGTGGTGGAGCTTCCGGCGCTCGCCGCTGACGGTCGGCGCCGCGGTCGTGACCCTGCTGTTCTTCGGCGGCGCGGTCTTCGCGCCGTGGGTCGCGCCCTACAATCCGTTCGACGTGAAGTCGCTCAACCTGATGGATGCCTTCACGCCGCCGGCCTGGGCCTCGGGCGGCAGCACGGCCCACCTGCTCGGCACCGACAACCAGGGACGCGATGTGCTGTCGGCGATCCTGTACGGCACCCGCGTCTCGCTGATGATCGGGCTGGCGGCGATCGTGCTGTCGGTGACCACCGGCGTGCTGCTCGGCCTGCTGGCCGGCTTCCGCGGCGGCTGGGCCGACGCCATCGTCATGCGCCTCGCCGACATCCAGCTGACGGTGCCGGCAATCCTGATCGCCCTGACGCTCGACGGCGTGGCGCGGGCCGCGCTGCCGAAGAACGTCCACGAGGAAATCGCGATCTGGGTGCTGGTGCTGGCGATCGGCTTCGCCTACTGGCCGCAATTCGCGCGCGTCACCCGCGCCACCACGCTGGCCGAGAAGAACAAGGACTACGTCAACGCCGCGCGCATCATCGGCGTGCCCGGCGCGCGGATCGCGCTGGCCCACGTCCTGCCCAACGCCTGGGGGCCGGTGCTGGTGATCGCCACCATCGAGCTGGCGCTGGCAATCATCGCCGAGGCGTCGCTGTCCTACCTCGGCGTCGGCATGCCGCCGACCCAGCCGTCGCTCGGCACGCTGATCCGCATCGGCAACGCCTTCCTGTTCTCCGGCGAATGGTGGATCGCGATCTTCCCGGCGGCGGCGCTGGTGATCCTGTCGCTGGCGGTGAACCTGCTGGGCGACTGGCTGCGCGACGCGCTCAATCCCAAGCTGCGCTGATTCAACTTCCGGTTGATTTACCGTCCGCCGGCACAGTCCTACTGTCGGGCATGCCCGAACGTCTTGCCCGCCTGCGTCTCGCCCGCGCGCCCCGGGTCGGCGCCGTCGCGTTCCAGGAGGCACTGGCCCATTTCGGATCGGCCGTTGCGGCCTGCGCCGGCCTGCCCGTCGCCAGCGTCCGCGACGTCGAGCAGGAGCACGACCGGCTGGCGGCGGCGGGCGGCCGCTTCCTGGTGCTGGGCGATCCGGACTACCCGCCGGCGCTGGCCGCCCTGCCCGACACCCCGCCGGTCCTGTCGGCGATCGGCGATCCCGCCCTGCTCGCCCGCCCGGCGGTGGCCATCGTCGGCGCCCGGCAAGCCTCGGTGGTCGGCTGCCGGTTCGCGACCGAACTGGCGCGCGGCCTGGGCGCGGCCGGGTTCGTCGTCGCCTCGGGGCTCGCCCGCGGCATCGACGCCGCCGCCCACCAGGCGGCGCTGCCGACGGGCACGGTGGCGGTGCTGGCCGGCGGCATCGACCAGGTCTACCCGCCGCAGAACGCCGCCCTGCATCGCGAGATCGCCCGTACCGGGCTGCTGCTGGCCGAGCAGCCGTGGGGAGCGCCGCCGGTCGCCCGGGCCTTTCCACGCCGCAACCGGATCGTCAGCGGCCTGTCGCGCGGCATCGTCGTGATCGAGGCGGCCGCCCGCTCGGGCTCGCTGATCACCGCCCACCGGGCCGCCGAGCAGGGGCGCGAGGTCTTCGTCATTCCCGGCTCCCCGGCCGACCCGCGCTACGCCGGTTCGAATACCCTGATCCGCGATGGGGCCATCCTGACCCGGGACCTGAACGATATTCTCAGCGTGCTCGGCGCGTCCCGAACCGTCTCTCAAGTCCCTGTAAAACAACGGGAAAAGCCAAGCCTTCCGGGAGCCGCCGAGGTCCTCGCCGCGCTCGGCGCGGTGCCCACCCCGGTTGACGAACTGGTACGCCGGTGCCAAGTGTCCGCCGCCTCCGTCGCGGAGGTCCTGCTGGCCCTCGAGCTGGAGGGCCGCCTCGAAAGGCACCGGGGTAACCGAGTATCTCTGATCTAGATCAGTGATTTAGCTCCGGTTCTTAAAGTTTTACTGGAGCAGATCCGACGATGGACGTGCTGGTCGTCGAGTCCCCGGCCAAGGCGAAGACCATTGGGAAGTACCTCGGCCCCGGCTACACCGTGCTGGCCTCGTACGGCCATGTCCGCGACCTGCCGCCCAAGGATGGCTCGGTCCGCCCGGACGAGGACTTCGCGATGGACTGGGAGGTCGACTCCCAGTCGCAGAAGCGCATCGACGCCATCGCCCAGGCCCTGAAGCAGGGCGGCCGGCTCTACCTCGCCACCGACCCGGATCGCGAGGGCGAGGCGATCTCCTGGCACGTCCGTGACATCCTCAAGAAGAAGAAGGTGCTGGACGGGGTCGACGTGAAGCGCGTCACCTTCAACGCCATCACCAAGCAGTCCGTGCTCGACGCCGTCGCCCACCCGCGCGACCTCGACCAGGACCTCATCGACGCCTACATGGCCCGCCGTGCGCTCGACTACCTGGTCGGCTTCACCCTGTCGCCGGTGCTGTGGCGCAAGCTGCCGGGCAGCCGCTCGGCCGGCCGCGTCCAGTCGGTGGCGCTGCGCCTGATCTGCGAGCGCGAGGCCGAGATCGAGGTCTTCAAGAGCCGCGAGTACTGGACGGTCGACGTCGTGTTCGGCACGGCCAAGAAGCAGACCCTGAAGGCCCGCCTCACCCACCTCGACGGCCGCAAGCTCGACAAGTTCGACCTCGACACCCGCGAGCGCGCCGAGCAGGCGCAGCGAGAGATCGAGCGCCGCGCCTTCCAGGTGGCGTCGATCGACCGCCGCCAGGTCCGCCGCAACCCGCCGCCGCCCTTCATCACCTCGACCCTGCAGCAGGAGGCCAGCCGCAAGCTCGGCCTCGGCGCCGCCACCGCCATGCGCATCGCGCAGAAGCTGTACGAGGGCGTCGACATCGGCGGCGAGACGGTCGGCCTGATCACCTACATGCGAACCGACGGCGTGCAGCTGGCGCCGGAGGCGATCGGCCAGACCCGGCAGCTGATCGAGCAGCGCTACGGCGCGAACTACCGGCCGGCGCAGCCGCGCGTCTACACGTCGAAGGCCAAGAACGCGCAGGAAGCCCACGAGGCGATCCGCCCGACCGACCTGTTCCGCCTGCCGCAGGACGTGGCCCCCTACCTCGACCGCGACCAGCTCGGCCTCTACGAGCTGATCTGGAAGCGCACCGTCGCCAGCCAGATGGAAAGCGCCGTGCTCGACCAGGTGACGGTCGACATCGCCAGCGCCGACAAGACCGTGCAGCTGCGCGCCACCGGCTCGGTGATCAGGTTCAACGGCTTCCTCACCTTGTACGACGAGGGCAAGGACGAGCAGGCGGAAGACGGCGAGGACGGCGCCACGATCCTGCCGGACGTCCAGCAGGACGAGGGGCTGGAGCGCCGCGAGGTGCTGCCCGAGCAGCACTTCACCGAGCCGCCGCCGCGCTACTCCGAGGCCAGCCTCGTCAAGAAGCTCGAGGAGCTCGGCATCGGCCGGCCCTCGACCTACGCCTCGATCATCGAGGTCCTGCAGCGCCGCAGCTACGTCCGCATCGACCGCAAGCGCTTCGTGCCCGAGGACCGCGGCCGCATCGTCACGGCGTTCCTGCAGACCTACTTCCCGCGCTACGTCGAGTACAACTTCACCGCCCACCTCGAGGACGAGCTGGACGAGATCTCGGACGGCAAGATCGACTGGCGCCAGGTCCTGCGCGAGTTCTGGAAGGCCTTCTCGGCGGCGGTCGGCGAGACCAAGGAACTGCGCGTCAAGGAAGTGCTCGACAAGCTCGACGAGGAGCTCGGCCCCCACTTCTTTCCGGCCAACGACAACGGCGGCAAGAGCCCGCGCGTCTGCCCGTCCTGCGCCGACGGCCGGCTCGGCCTGAAGCTCGGCAAGTTCGGCGCCTTCATCGGCTGCTCGAACTACCCGGAGTGCCGCTTCACCCGGAAGCTCGGCATCGTCGATCCCAACGACACGTCGGGCGCCAATCTCGAAGGCCCGAAGCTGCTGGGCACCGACCCGGTCACCGGCAAGGACGTCACGCTGCGCAACGGCCCGTACGGCCTGTACATCCAGCTCGGCGAGCCGGAGGGCAAGGAGAAGCCCAAGCGCGCGTCGCTGCTCAAGGGCATGACGCCGGACGACGTCACGCTCGAGAAGGCGCTGGCGATCCTCGCGCTGCCGCGCGAGCTCGGCCCGCATCCCGACGACGGAGAACCGATCCTGGCCGGCGTCGGCCGCTTCGGCCCCTACGTCCGGCACGGCGCCAAGTACAAGACGATCCCGCCGGACGAGAGCGTGCTCGAGATCGGCATGAACCGCGCCGTGGCGCTGCTGGCCGAGGCCAAGGCGCCGGGCCGCGGCCGCGCCGCCGCCAAGGCGCTGCGCACCATCGGCAAGCACCCCGCCGACGAGGCGCCGGTCGAGCTGTTCGAGGGTCGCTACGGTCCCTACGTCAAGCACGGCGGCGTCAACGCCACGGTGCCGCGCGACCTCAAGCCGGACGAGCTGACGCTCGAGCAGGCGGTCGCGCTGCTCGCCGAGCGGGCCGCCAAGGGCGGGGGCAAGAAGAAGGCGCCGGCGCGCGCCCGCAAGGCCGCGCCCGCCGCCGCCAACGACGCGGCCAAGCCCGCCAAGCCGGCGCGCAAGAAGGCGGCCGCGAAGAAGAAGGCTGCCCCCAAGGCCAGGAAGGCCGACGGCGGCGAGCCGCCGCCGCGCACCGGCACCGATGGCTAAGGGCCGCGTCCCGACCCGCGACGAACTGCTGGCCTTCATCAGGGAAAGCGCCACTCCGGTGGGCAAGCGCGAGATCGCGCGGGCCTACGGGCTGAAGGGCGACCAGCGCATCGAGCTCAAGGAACTGCTGCGCGACCTGCGCGACTCGGGCGACATCGCCGCCGACCGCGCCAAGACCTTCAAGGACCCGCAGGCGCTGACCGACATCGCGGTGCTCGAGATCGTCTCGGTCGACGACGACGGCCACCTGCTCGCCGTGCCGCGCAAGCACGACGAGGAGACCGACGGCCCCGCGCCGCGCATCGAGATCGTGCCGCAGGCGACCCGCGGCGTCCCCGCCCCCGCCGTCGGCGACCGCGTGCTGGCCTCGCTCAAGCGGCGCGGCAAGGCGACCTACGAGGCACGGATCATCCGCCGGCTCGGCAGCGGCGCGCGGCGCATCCTAGGCCTGTACGAGGAGCCGCCGGGCCGCGGCGGCCTCGGCCTCGTGACGCCGACCGACCGCAAGCTGCGCCAGTCGTTCGACATCCGCGCCGCCGACCGCAACGACGCTCGGCCGGGCGACATCGTCTGGGTCGAGGCGACCGGGACCGCGCTGTCGCGGCGCGCCCGCGTGCTCGAGGTCGTCGGCGCGATGAGCGACCCGCGCACCGTCAGCCTGATCTCGATCGCCGCCAACGACATCCCGGTCGAGTTCCCGGCCGCCGCCCTGGAGGAGGCCGAACGCTCGCGCGCCGCGCCGCTCGGCGACCGGCTCGACCTGCGCGACACGCCGCTGGTCACGATCGACGGCGAGGACGCCCGCGATTTCGACGACGCGGTGTTCGCCGAGCCCGACCCCGGCCATCCCGGCGGCTGGCGCATCCTCGTGGCGATCGCCGATGTCGCCTGGTACGTGCGCCCGGACCGCCCGCTCGACCGCGCCGCCTACCGCCGCGGCACCTCGGTCTACTTTCCCGACCGCGTCGTGCCGATGCTGCCCGAGGCGCTGTCCAACCACTGGTGCTCGCTGGTGCCGCACGAGGACCGGCCGGTGCTGGTCGCCGAGATGTGGATCGACGGGTCCGGCAGCCTCAAGCGTCACCGCTTCCACCGCGCCCTGATCCGCTCGGCCGCGCGCCTCACCTACAACCGTATCCAGCGGGCGCAGGACGGCTGGCCCGACGCCGAGATCGCGCCGCTGATGAACGACGTGGTGCGACCGCTCTACGCCGCCTTCCACGTCCTGCTGGCGGCGCGCGAGCAGCGCGGCGCCCTCGACCTCGACCTGCCGGAGCGCAAGGTGACGCTGGGCGAGGACGGCCGGATCGCCGAGATCGGCACCCGCGAGCGGCTCGACAGCCACAAGCTGATCGAGGAATTCATGGTGCTGGCCAACGTCGCCGCGGCTCAGGCGCTGGAGCAGCGCCACCAGCCCTGCCTGTACCGCGTCCACGACCAGCCTGACGCTGCCAAGATCGAGGGGCTGCGCGAGTTCCTCGGCACGCTGGGCGTCGGCCTGCCGCCCGGTCCGCGGGTCCGGCCGGGCGACCTCAACCGCATCCTGCACCAGGTCGCCGACAAGCCGGTGGCGCGGCTGGTCAACGAGACCATGCTGCGCAGCCAGAGCCAGGCGGTCTACAGCCCGGACAATCTCGGCCACTTCGGCCTCGCCCTGTCGCGCTACGCCCACTTCACGTCGCCGATCCGCCGCTACCCCGACCTCGTCGTGCACCGGGCGCTGATCTCGGCCTACGGGCTGGGCGACGGCGGCCTGCCGGACGCCGACAAGGGTCGCTTCCACGAGTTCGGCGAGCACCTGTCGATGTGCGAGCGCCGCGCCGTCGCCGCCGAGCGCGGCGCCATGGACCGTTATGTCGCCGCCTTCATGGCTGGCCATGTCGGCGCGACCTTCCCCGGGCGCGTCACCAGCGTCACCCGGTTCGGCCTGTTCGCCGCCCTCGACGCCACCGGCGCCGACGGGCTGGTCCCCATCCGCTCGCTCGGGCAGGAATTCTTCCGCCACGACGAGGGCCGCCAGATGCTGGTCGGCGAACGGACCGGCGAGACCTTCGGGCTGGGCGACCGGCTGCGTTTCAAGCTGGTCGAGGCCGACGTCGCCACTGGCGGGCTGCTGTTCGAGATCGTCGACGTGATCGAGCGGGTCGAGCGCCAGGCCCTGCCGCGCGGCGTCCACCACGGGCGTCCCGGGCGCGCGCCGCCGCGGCGTCCGGTCGCGCACCGCAAGGGGCCGAAGGACAAAGGGTCGCGACGACGGCGCTGAGGGGAGTCTCCATGCTGTGCCGATGAACGAGGAACGCCCCGATTTCTGGACCTGCATCTGGCGCGGCTGGCGCGGCAAGTGCCCGCGCTGCGGCGAGGGCACCCTGTTCAGCAGCTTCCTCAAGATGCGCAGCCACTGCCCGGTCTGCGACCTCGGGCTGGAGCCCTACCGGGCCGACGACGCCCCCGCCTACTTCACGATCTTCATCGTCGGCCACATCGTCGTCCCGATGGTGCTGGCCTTCGAGAAGTACGGCAGCGAGCCGCCGCTGTGGCTGCATGCGGCGTTGTGGCTTCCCCTGTCGGTCGGCCTTGCCCTGTTCCTTCTCCCGCGGATAAAGGGCGCCGTGATCGCCCTGCTGTGGGCGCATCGCATTGCCGCTCCCAAGCCTTCCACCGGGAGTTTCGACCCTTCAGCCTGAGAGTCGTGGCCGCCCGCCGACGGCCTGTGCTAAGCTTGCCGCCGCTGGGTATGGAAGTGTCGCTTATCCCTTTGATCCTGAAGTCGCTGCCCCGCGCGGCAGCTGCCCTGGTCGCGTCCTGTCTCGTCGTTTCCTGCGCCACCTCGACCGAGACGCCGCAGGCGAGCGCCAGCGCGCCCCGCAATCCCTCGACCGCCGCCGACGCCAACATCGAGCGGGTCGTGCTGCAGGCCTACCGGGCGATCGGTGACCGGCACCTGTTCGAGCCGAACTTCCGGAACCTGTCGAACGAGACCTACCGCGGCTTCGCCAGCGCCGACCCGTCGATGTCGCTGGAGACCTCGGACCGCACCTTCACCGTCAAGCGCGACGGCCGCGAGGTCCTGAGCCGGCCGACGCCGGCCGACCCGGCCGACGGCCGCGCCTGGGGCACCCTGATGGCCGAGCTGATGGCCGGCTCGATCGAAGCCTCCCCGGCCCTGCAGGCCAGCGACCGCCAGGCCCTGATCCGCGAGGCCATGACGGCCACGACCAAGCAGCTCGACCGCAACAGCCGCTACGCCGATCCCGAGGAGGCCCGCGACAACCGCTTCCAGCGCGACGGTGGTGGCGGCGTCGGCATCACCGTCGAGCGGACCGACGACCGCAGGATCGTGATCCGCGCTGTCCAGGACGGCTCGCCGGCCAGCAAGGCCGGTGTCCAGGTCGGCGACCAGATCGTGGCGATCGACGGCGAATCGATGGCCGACCGCTCGCTGGGCGACGTCGTGAACCGGCTGCGCGGCGCCATCGGCGCGCCGGTCTCGGTGGCGGTGCGCCGCGAGAATGGCAGCGAGGCGGTGCTGGCCATGAAGCGCAGCCGCATCATCCCCACGACGGTGGTCTACGAGCGCCGCGGCGACATCGCGCTGATCCACCTCACCGGCTTCAACAGCGCCACGACCGACAACCTCAAGTCGGCGATGGACAAGGCCCGGGCCGAGATCGGCAAGGACCTCGCCGGCGTGATCATCGACATGCGCTCGAACCGCGGCGGCCTGCTCGACCAGGCCCAGACGGTGTCGGAGCTGTTCATCAACAACGGCACGATCTTCTCGACCAACGGCCGCCACCCAGACAGCCGCCGGACCTACCGCAGCGCGGCCAGCGGCAAGACCGCCGAACTGCCGATCGTCGTGCTGATGAACGGCGGCTCGGCCTCGGCCGCCGAGATCGTCGCGGCCGCCCTGCAGGACCGCGGCCGCGCCGTGGTCGTCGGCAGCACCAGCTATGGCAAGGGCACGGTCCAGACGGTGGTTCGGCTGGCCAACGAGGGCGAGCTGATCCTGACCTGGTCCCGCCTGCAGGCGCCGTCGGGCTACACCTGGAACGAGCTGGGCGTGCTGCCCAACATCTGCACCTCCAAGGTCGGCGGGCCCGGCCAGCTGAACGCCAGCTCGGTCGATTCCAGCCAGGGCACGCTGATGCGCTGGCACGCGCTGCGCAACCCGACCCAGCAGGAGGTCACCGACCTGCGCAAGATCTGCCCGCCGGGCGACAACAGCCCGGAACAGGACGTCGAGATCGCCCTGCGGCTGCTGCGCGACCGCGGCCTTTATGCCCATGCCGTGCAGGCAGCGACCCAGCAGGCCTCCCGCCACTAGCCCTTGTGGCTCCCCGGCCGGTTCCGGGGAGGCTTGACATAACCGGGCGGGCGACTAGTTTGCCGCCCTTCCAAGATTTCGCCCGTCCGGGCATAGGGAACTCGTCATGGCCAAGCCGACCTCGATCCTCATCAAGATGGTGTCCAGCGCCGACACCGGCTTCTTCTACGTGACGCGCAAGAACCCGCGCACCAAGACCGAGAAGCTGGAGCTCAAGAAGTACGACCCGGTCGCGCGCAAGCACGTCGTCTTCAAGGAATCGAAGATCAAGTAGCGTCCCCTTCCGGGACCGCGACCCGGCGCGAAACGCGCGGGATCGTCAGCGACGAGCCGCCCTTCCGGGCGGCTTTTTGCTGGGCTACTGTCCGGCCCTCACTTCTGGAGGAAATGAACATGAGCGCCCAGCTTTCGCGCGACGATTGGAAAGGCCGGGCCGGCGGCCTGAGCTACCGCAACCAGGCCTTCATCGGCGGCAAGTTCGTGGCCTCGGTCACCGGCAAGACCTTCGATTGCGTCAACCCGGCGACCGGCCAGGTGCTGACCAAGGTCGCCGCCTGCGAGCAGGGCGACGTCGACGCCGCCGTGAAGGCCGCCCGCGCCGCCTTCGAAAAGGGCACGTGGGCGACCATGCCGCCGGCCAACCGCAAGCGCATCATGCTGAAGCTCGCCGACCTCATGATGAAGAACCGCGAGGAGCTGGCGCTGCTCGAGACGCTCGACATGGGCAAGCCGATCGCCTTCTCGACGACGGTCGACATCCCGGGCTCGGCCAACACCATCCAGTGGTTCGCCGAGGCGATCGACAAGATCTACGACGAGGTCGCCCCGACCCCGGGCAACGTCGTCGCGATGATCACCCGCGAGGCCGCCGGCGTCGTCGCCTGCGTCGTGCCGTGGAACTTCCCGCTGCTGATGGCCTGCTGGAAGATCGCCCCGGCGCTGGCCGCCGGCAACTCGGTGATCCTGAAGCCGGCCGAGCAGTCGCCGCTGACCGCCATCCGGCTGGCCGAGCTGGCCGCCGAGGCCGGCATCCCCGAGGGCGTGTTCAACGTGCTGCCGGGCTTCGGCGAGACCGCCGGGCAGGCGCTCGGCCGCCACATGGACGTCGACGTGCTGGCCTTCACCGGCTCGACCGAGGTGGGCAAGTACTTCCTGCGCTACTCGGGCGAGTCGAACATGAAGCAGGTCTGGCTCGAGTGCGGCGGCAAGTCGCCGAACATCGTGCTGGGCGATGCCCCGAACCTCGACGTAGCGGCGCGCCGCACCGCCTTCGGCATCTGGTTCAACCAGGGCGAGGTCTGCACCGCCGGCAGCCGCCTGATCATCGAGGACAAGATCAAGGACCAGTTCCTCGAGAAGGTCATGGCGATCGGCCAGAAGATGCAGCCGGGCGACCCGCTCGACCCCAAGACCCAGATGGGAGCGATGGTCGACGAGACCCAGACCAAGCGCGTCATGGGCTACATCGAGGCCGGTCAGAAGGAAGGCGCCAAGCTCGCCTACGGCGGCAAGCAGGTCCACATCGACAACGCCGGCTCGTTCATCCAGCCGACCGTGTTCGACGAGGTGAACAACAACATGAAGATCGCCCGCGAGGAGATCTTCGGACCGGTTCTGTCGGTCATCCCGGTCAAGGACCCGGAGCAGGCGCTGACCGTGGCCAACGACACGATCTACGGCCTCGCCTCGGCGATCTTCACCGCCGACATCAACAAGGCGTTCAAGTTCGCCAAGGGGCTGCGCACCGGCTCGGTGTGGGTCAACACCTACGACGGCGGCGACATCACCACCCCGTTCGGCGGCTACAAGCAGTCGGGCAACGGCCGGGACAAGTCGCTGCACGCCTTCGACAAGTTCACCCAGCTGAAGACGACCTGGATCCAGCTCGGCTGAGCCGCGGATCCAACCGATCGAACCGGGCCGGGGCAGCGATGCCCCGGCCCTTTTCGTTTCAGGAGCGCTCGAGCGGCCGGCCGTCGAAGCCGTCGAGCGACAGCCCGAGGTGGCGGGCGATGGTCGGCGCGATGTCGACCAGGCTGGTGGCGCGGCCGACCCGGCCGGCGCCACCGCCGTCGTCGACCAGCAGGAACGGCCGGGTCTCGTCGGGACCGCGGCCGCCATGCTGGCCGCTGCCGACCGGCACCGGCTTGCCCTCGTAGGCGACCCAGCGCCGACCCGGGACGCCGAACGGGTTGGGCGCGGGATCGCGCGCCAGGTCGACCGCGGCCACGACGCCGTCCTGCGCGGCGAAGCCGGCCGCCGCCAGCGCCGCGTCGGTCAGCACCGCGCCGGCCCACGGCTGGCGGGCAATGGCGTCGAGCACGCCGAGCAGGCGCCCCCGACCGCGTTCCGTCGCGTAGAGCAGCGCCGAGGTGCCCTGCCCGGCCGAGGCGACATCGCCCGACTCGACGAGGTCGGCGAGGCCGTTGGCCGACAGCCACGCCTCGACGTCGATCACGTCGCCGATCGTCTCGTGCCCGTGATCCGAGCCGACCATCATCAGGATGTCGTCGCCCGCCGCGCGCAGCCGGTCGACCGCGCGCACGACGGCCTCGACGCAGCGCTCGGCGCCGCGCAACGCCTGGTCGTGGTCGGGCGAGCCGAGCGGCACGCCGTGCAGCGTGTGGTCGGGGTCGCATAGCCACAGCATGGCCACGGCCGGCCGGGCACGGCCCAGCACATCCTCGCAGAAGCGCTCGGTCATGGCCCAGTCGCCGGCCGCATCGTGCGTGACCGCGAGCGCGTCGAGCGAAGCCCCGCCCGGCGCGAAGGAGCCGTCGCGATGGTGCACGTGGCCGTGGTTGTCCGGGTCGAGGAAGTAGGCCGCCCCGGGCGAGACGTTCGAGTAGGCGATGCAGCCGCCGGCATCGGCGACCCGCTGCGCCAGGGTCGGCGTGCGCAGCGTTCGGCCGGTGGCGCGTCGCAGGTGGGTGCGGAAGTCGGGAGCGCCGACGTCGCGCACCACGATGCGCTCGCCTTCCAGCAGCCCCATGCGGTTGCCCTGCAGGCCGTGCCGCGCCGGCTGGCAGCCGGTGGCGATCGAGGCGGCCGACACGCGGGTGACCGACGGGAAGACGCCGTTGTGGTCCTCGCACCAGGCCGCGCGGCGCTTCAGTCCCTCGAGCACCGGGGTCTTGTCCGGCCGCACCCAGTCGCGGCCCAGCCCGTCGCAGCACACGAACACCGCCCGTCGAGACATGGCCATCCTGACCTTCCTGCAGCGTTGGATCACCCTTGGCGGTCAGCCAGCCATGCACGCATGGGAGCTTGTGCCGCCGCGGCGATGGTAGTCGACTTTTCGCAATAACTCAGGAGGAAACGATGCAGTTCGGGTACTTCACGATGCCGTCGCATCCACCGGAGCGGTCCCTCAAGGACGGCCACGAGTGGGATCTCCAGGTCATCCGCTGGCTGGACGAGCTGGGCTACGCCGAATGCTGGATCGGCGAACACCACACCGCCCCGTGGGAGCCGCATCCCTCGCCCGACCTGCTGGTCGCGCAGGCGCTGATGCAGACCAGGAACATCCGCCTCGGGCCGGGCGGCTTCCTGCTGCCCTACCACCACCCCGCGGAGCTCGCGAACCGCGTCGCCATGCTCGACAACATCTCGGGCGGCCGCCTCAACTTCGGCATCGCCGCGTCCGGCCTGCCGAGCGACTGGGCGATGTTCAACGTCGACGGCATGTCGGGCGTGAACCGCGACATGACCCGCGAGGCGCTGGAGATCATCCTCAAGCTGTGGAGCTCGCCCGAGCCCTTCGACTTCAAGGGCAAGTACTGGCACGTCACCAAGCCCGACACGATGTTCGGCTTCCTGAAGCCGCACATCCGGCCGCTGCAGCAGCCCCACCCGCCGATCGGCGTCGCCGGCCTCAGCAAGAACTCCGACACGCTGAAGCTGGCCGGCGAGAAGGGCTTCCTGCCGATGAGCCTCAACCTCAACCCGGCCTACGTCGCGAGCCACTGGGAAGCGGTCGAGATCGGCGCCGCCAAGGTCGGCCGCACGCCCGATCGCAACCAGTGGCGGCTGGTCCGCGAGGTCTACGTCGCCGACACCGATGCCGAGGCGATGAAGCTGTCGGTCGGCTCGCACATGGGCCGCATGATGCGCGAGTACTTCCTGCCGCTGCTCGCCCAGTTCGGCTTCTTCGAGTACCTGAAGCACGATGCCGCGGTAGCCGACTCCGACGTCACCCCGGAGTACTGCGCCGAGCACAATTGGATCGTCGGCTCGCCCGACACCGTGGTCGAGAAGATCGAGCGCATCTACCACGAGGTCGGCGGCTTCGGTCAGCTGCTGGTGTTCGGTTTCGACTACGTCGAGAACCCGCAGGCATGGCGGCGCTCGCTCGAGCTGCTCTCCACCGAGGTCATGCCGCGCGTGAAGCATCTCGTGCCGGGCGGCGCCAAGCGCCTCGCGGCCGAGTAGTCAGCGCGTCCGCGACGCCATCACCGCCGCCGCCGCGAATCCCGCGGCGGCGACCAGCATGATCGCCGCGAGGCCCCACAGCACCGGCGTGTAGCCGCCGAAGGCGCCCCAGGCGAGCGAGGCCAGCAGCGGCCCCGCTGCCCGCATCGTGTTGGTCGGCATGGTCAGCGCGCCGTTGACGACGCCGTAACCCTCCGGGCCGATGAATTCCGGCACCGCCATGCCGCGCAGGATGGTGACCAGACCGTTGGCCACGCCGTAGATGATCGCGAACAGGATCAGGCCGTAGACGTCGCTGATGCCCATCGCCAGCATCGCCATCGCCACCGGGAAGGCGAAGTAGATGCCGGCCCCCAGCTGGATCACCGTGATGTGCCGCTGCCCGACCATCAGGAGCACGCGGCCGACCACCTGCATCGGCCCGATCAGGGCGATGATCGCCATCACCACGCCGGTCGGCACCTGGCGGTCGTCGAGCAGCGGGATCAGGTGGAAGCTCATGGCCGAGAAGGCGAGCCCGTAGCCGGCGAAGGCGACCACCAGTCCCCAGAAGGTCGGCAGGCGCACCGCCGCGGCGAGCGGGCTGCGGTGGCGCGTGTCGCGCACCGGCCGCGGCTCGCCGATCGCCAGCGGCGCGACGCTGCGCGGCGGCACGAACAGGGCATGGATCAGCGCCACGCCGACATTGATCGCCGCCAGCACCTCGAGGCTCGGCCGCCAGCCGACGCGCTCGACCAGGAACTGCGTGAACGGGATGCCGAAGGTGCTGGCCAGCCCGCCGACGAAGGTCATGAACAGGATCGCCTGCTTGTAGCGCGGACCGTAGACGCGGGTGATCACCGCGAAGGCCGGCTCGTACAGGAGCACCGCCTGGCAGGCGCCCAGCCCGATCCACAGGGCATAGAACACCGGCAGCGAGCCGACCCGGCTCCACAGCAGCAGCAGCGCCGCCGCCAGCAGCGAACCGCCGGTCATCAGCAGGCGGCCATGGCCGCGGTCGATCAGCGCGCCGACCGGGATCGACGACAGGCCGGCGACCAGCAGGCCGGCCGACAGGGCGCCGAACAGGGCGCTGCGCGACCAGCCGAGTTCCTGGGTCATCGGCACCACGAACAGCGGGAACGTGTAGTAGACGAGGCCCCACGAGATCAGCTGGCCGAGCGACAGCATCCACAGGATGGTCGGCGGACGCCGGCGCCATGGCGTGGTCGTCCCGCTGCCCTCGCCTTCCCCGGCCATGCCGACGCTACCCTCACCGGTTCCTGGTCGGCGCACGATACCGCCTCGACGCGGCAGTCGACAGCCCCACCGGGTTTCTGCGAAGGGAAGACATGCGGATCGGCATCGACCTCGGCGGCACCAAGATCGAAGGCCTCGTGCTCGACGAAGCGGGCGGCGAGCGCGCCCGGCTGCGCGTGGCGACGCCGCAGGGCGACTATCCCGGCACGCTGCGGGCAGTGGCCGGCGTGGTGCGTGACCTCGAGACCCGGGTCGGCGCGCGCTGCCGGGTCGGCGTCGGCCATCCCGGCGCGCTCTCGCCCGCCACCGGGCTGGTCAAGAACGCCAACTCGACCGTGCTCAACGGCCGCCCGCTCGACCGCGACCTGCGCGCCGCCCTGCAGCGCGACGAGATCCGGCTGGCCAACGACGCCAACTGCTTCGCCGTGTCGGAAGCCGCCGACGGCGCCGGCCGCGGCGCCCCGGTGGTGTTCGGCGTGATCCTCGGCACCGGGGTCGGCGGCGGCATCGTGATCGACGGCCGGCCGCTGACGGGGGCGCAGGCGGTCGCCGGCGAATGGGGGCACAACGCGCTGCCGCTGCCGCGCGACGACGAGCGTCCCGGGCCGGCCTGCTACTGCGGCCGCCACGGCTGCGTCGAGGCGTGGCTGAGCGGCCCCGCCGTCCAGGCCCAGTTCCAGGCCCGCACCGGCCGCGACCTGCGCGCCACCGAGATCGCCGACGCGGCGACGCAAGGCGACCGCGACGCCGCGTCCATGATCGAGCTCTACTGCGACCGGCTGGCCCGCGCGCTGGCCAACGTCGTCAACCTGCTCGACCCGCACGTCGTGGTGCTGGGCGGCGGCCTGTCGCGGATCGAGGCGCTGTACCGGCGGGTGCCCGTGCTGTGGCGGGACTACGTGTTCTCGGAGCCGGACCACATCGCCACCCGGCTGCTGCCGCCGCGTCACGGCGATTCGAGCGGCGTGCGCGGCGCGGCGTGGCTCTGGCCGGCGGCCTAGCGAAGGCTCACTTGCACTCGGGCCGGGGCAGCGGCTCCAGCCGCGTGATGCGGTACTCGATCGCCGCGTCGTTCTCCTCGTGCGTGCCGTACAGCTCGATGCCGTTGTCGAGGGTGACGCTGCTCATCTCGTAGGCCGGCTCGCCCTGCGCCTTGCTGTCCGCCCCGCTTTCGAAGAAGCCGGCACGGTAGTAGATGCGCGTCCGGCCCTCGACCAGCTGCTCGCCACCGCCTTCCGGCGTCTTGATGTCGGCCAGCCGCTTCGGCACCCGGCCGATCAGCACGTTGACCGACTGCGGCGGCTTCACCTTGTCGCCGAAGAAGAACTTGGCGTCGAAACCGTTCTCGCCCGCCTTGGCCAGCCGCACCGTCTCGCGTGCGATGCCGACCGGGAACAGCGTCCCCACCGGCAGCCCGACCGACTGGCCGGCCGGCTCGCTGAACCGCGCCTCGCCCTTGCCATCGTCGTCGATCGTCGCCTCGCCCTTGTACAGGCTGACCTGCCGGCCCCCGGCCGCGGTCCGGTGCTCGAACTTCAGCTTGCGGCCGTCGCGGCTCTCGCTCAGCTGCGACTGCTGCTCGCTGGCCACCGGGGCGCGGCCGCCGGCCTCGAGGCGCAGGCGCTGGTTGATCACGTAGCCGTCGCAGGTCAGGCGCAGCTCGTAGGCGTAGGTGCCGGAGGTCGACGGGCCCGGCTTGCCTCGCTCGAGGCTGGAGACCGAGTAGACCGCGCGATGCGGCGCGAAGTCCTGCGCGGCGAGCGGAGCGACGAAGGCCACCACGGCCACGGCAGCCAGCGGCGGGAGCAGTCGAAGGGTCAGCATCGCGGCCTCGGCAGGGCTTGGAGTTGAACGAGACGGGCATCGACGGCGAACTCGCCGTAGTCGAGCATCATCGAGCGGGAAATGCCGTTGCCCAGCAGGTCGAGCGCCAACTCGTACTCCGGGTTGGCGGTCCCCTGGTCGCCGGCGGCGAAGAAGGCCAGGCGCACGCCCCACGACGGCTGGTTGCGCAGCAGCCCGACGTCTCCGCGGACCGCCGGGCCGGTGGCGCGCGGCGGCTTGCCGATCACGGCGTTGACCTGGAAGGCGCCGTCCAGCCGGGCGCCGTCGAACACGCTGTAGGACACCGACTTGTCGCCGTCCCTCGCGTGGCGAATGATCAGCGCGAGGTGGGTGGTCGGGAACAGGGTTCCGGCCGGCAGTTCGAAGTTGCGGGCCTCCGGCAGCGTGAACGAGGCCCGTCCCTTGCCGCCCGGTGCCTCGAGGTCGGCATGGCCGCGCAGCTCCTCCTCGACCTCCTGGTCCTGGATGTTGCGCACGCTGAACCGCAGCCCGAGGCCGTCCTTGGTTTCGTAGCTGGTGAAGCTCGAGTCGGTGTCGAACTCGTCGCCCTCGGTGCGCAGGAACTTGAGCTTGATCCGCTGCTTGACCTCCCAGGCGTCGCAGGAATCGACCATCTCCAGCACCATCCGGCCGTTGACCTCGACGATGCCGCTGTTGGGACGGGCGGCGGCGAGCTTCATGTCGTATGTCGCCCGGTGCGGCACGAGCACGACGTCCGACGCCTGCTGCTGCGCACCGGCGCCGTTTATCCACAGCCCCAGCAACAGGAGGGCGCCGACGGCGGCAACGGGTGCCGCGATCCGGACGCGGGAACGGCGAAAGCTATGCGTGATCAACGGACAACTGGCAGGGGGCTAGGCCTTGTAGCCGGGCGTCCAAGCGTAATATCCATGCGGGCGGATTGCCAGAATCATCGTGGTCAAAACGCCGCGACGGGGGAGGAAAGTTAGATGACCGCACGCAAGCCGAGGGTACTGGCGACGCGCCATTTCCCGCCCGACGTCGAGGCCCGGCTGGCGGCCAATTTCGACGCCGTCCTCAACCCCGACGACCGGCTGTTCGACGGCCCCGCCCTGGTGGCCGCCGCCGCCGGCTGCGACGCCATCATGTGCGCCGCGGGCGACGTCATGTCGGCCGAGACCGTGGCCGCCCTGCCCGCCTCGGTGCGGATGATCGCGACCTTCTCGGTCGGCTACGAGCACATCGACGTGGCCGCGGCCGCCCGCAAGGGCATCGTGGTCTCGAACACGCCGGACGTCCTGACCGACGCCACCGCCGACATCGCCATGCTGTGCCTGCTGGGCGCCGCCCGCCGGGCCCAGGAAGGCATCCAGATGCTGCGCACCCACAACTGGGTGGGCTGGAGCCCGACCCAGCTGATGGGCGTGCACGTTACTGGCAAGCGGCTGGGCATCCTGGGCATGGGCCGGATCGGCCAGGCGATGGCCGACCGGGCCCGCGCCTTCCGCATGCAGATCCACTACAGCAACCGCACGCGGCTGGCCCCCGACCTCGAGAAGGGCGCGGTGTTCCACGCCGATCCCGACGACATGCTGGCCCATTGCGACTTCCTGTCGATCAACGCGCCGATGACCCCGGCGACCCGCAAGTGGGTCAATGCCGAGCGCATCGCCAAGCTTCCCAAGGGCTCCGTCGTGGTCAACACGGCGCGCGGCGGCGTGGTCGACGACGAGGCCCTGATCGCCGCGCTGAAGAGCGGCCGGCTGGCGGCGGCCGGGCTCGACGTGTTCGACGGCGAGCCGAAGA
This sequence comes from Pseudomonadota bacterium, assembly GCA_020160955.1. GTDB lineage: Bacteria > Pseudomonadota > Alphaproteobacteria > Reyranellales > Reyranellaceae > Reyranella. The sequence continues at coordinate 21,808 of JAIUOX010000005.1, read as the reverse complement.
TCCACCAGGGCTACTACGACCTCGCCAACGCGTTCCTGCTGCCCCACATGGGCTCGGCGACCGTCGAGACGCGCAACGCCATGGGGTTCCGGGCGCTCGACAACCTCGAGGCCGTCCTGCTCAGGAAGCAGCCGGCGCCGGACGCGGTGAAGGCTTCCTGACAGACCGCGCCTTGGCCTTGGCGGGCTTGGCCGGCGCGGCAGTGGCCGCCTTGGCGGGCGGCGCGGCGGTGGCGGTGGCCGGTGCCGGCTCCGGCACTTCGGCGACCGCGGTGGTCGGCTCGGCCGGACGGGCAGGCGCTGGGCCTGGCGTGGGGGCCGGCGCGGTTTCCGGACGGTAAGCGGCGGCATCCCAGCTGGTGGCCGGTGCGTCGGCCGCAGGGCGCAACGGCGGCGTGTACTGGACGCCGTCTTCCGAGACCGTGCGCTGCGGGTCGTTGTAGTCGACCTTGTAGGGGTCCGAGGTCCCGACCCGCTCCTGGCAGACCTTGCGGCCCTTGATGACGCGCCACAGCGCGCAATCCTGCTTGGAGACCATCGAGATCAGGTGGTCGGTGGACGTCTTGTGGGTCTCGGCCAGGAGACCACCGTCGGCCGCGTAACTGGCGCCCGACACCGCCAGCGGCACGCCACAGGCGGAGGTCGCCAGGGCCAGTCCGGCGAGGAGCGGAAAAGTAATAAAGGCGAGCCGAAGGGTGCTCATAAATTACTTTATATTCTTAAAATAACCCCTTGATGGTAATTGCGTTTCTTCATGCAGTCAACCTGAACGCAAGACACACCACGGCTAGGCCCGGGGAACCCTCCCCGGACTAGCCATCGTGGCGTCGCGCCGCCCCTGGGACGGGCGCGCTAGTCCTTCTTGGCGGGCGGCAGGCGCAGGCCGATATGCAGCTCGCGCAGCTTGGTGGCCGGCAGCTCGGTCGGCGCGTCCATCATCAGGTCGACCGCCTGCTGGTTCATCGGGAAGGTGATGACCTCGCGGATGTTCGGCTCGTCGGCCAGCAGCATGACGATGCGGTCGACGCCCGGCGCGGCGCCGCCGTGCGGCGGCGCGCCGAAGCGGAAGGCGTTGAGCATGCCGCCGAAGCGCAGCTCGACCTCTTCCTTGCTGTACCCGGCGATGCCGAACGCCTTGTACATGATCTCGGGGCGATGGTTGCGGATCGCGCCCGAGCACAGCTCGATGCCGTTGCAGACGATGTCGTACTGCCACGCCTTGATGGTCAGCGGATCCTGGGTCTCGAGCGCCTCGAGCCCACCCTGCGGCATCGAGAACGGGTTGTGGCTGAAGTCGATCTTCTTGGCCGTCTCGTCGTACTCGAACATCGGGAAGTCGACGATCCAGCAGAACTCGAACGCGTCCTCGGCGATCAGCCCCATCTCCTGGCCGACCTTGGTGCGGACCTGGCCGGCGAACTTCCACGCCGCTTCCGGCTTGTCGGCGACGAAGAACACCGCGTCGCCGTCGACCGCGCCGGTCAGCGCCTTGAGCTTGTCCAGCCGGTCGCCGGCCACGAACTTGGCGATCGGGCCCTTGCCCGCCCCGCCCTCGAGCACGATGTAGCCGAGGCCCGGCTTGCCCTCGCCCTGGGCCCACGAGTTCAGCTTGTCGAAGAAGCTGCGCGGCTGGCTGCCCGCGCCCGGCGCGCGCAGCGCGCGGACCACGCCGCCCGCCGCGACGATGCCGGCGAACACCTTGAAGTCGGAGCCGGCGAACACCTCGCCGGCATCGACGATGCGCAGCGGGTTGCGCAGGTCCGGCTTGTCGGTGCCGTAGGTCAGCAGCGCCTCGGCATAGGGAATCCGCGGGAACGGCCAGTTCGTGACCTGGCGCGGCGTCTCGCGGTTGAAGCTCGCGAATTCCTGGAACACGCCGCCCAGCACCGGTTCGATCGCGGCGAACACGTCGTCCTGGGTGACGAAGCTCATCTCGAAGTCGAGCTGGTAGAACTCGCCCGGCGCGCGGTCGGCCCTCGCGTCCTCGTCGCGGAAGCACGGCGCGATCTGGAAGTAGCGGTCGAAGCCCGACACCATCAGCAGCTGCTTGAACATCTGCGGCGCCTGCGGCAGCGCGTAGAACTTGCCGGGGTGCAGGCGGCTGGGCACGACGTAGGACCGCGCGCCCTCCGGGCTGTCGGCGGTCAGGATCGGCGTCTGGAACTCCATGAAGCCCTGCTCGATCATGCGCCGGCGCAGGCTGGCGATGACCTGGCTGCGCAGCATGATGTTGCGGTGCAGCTTGTCCTTTCGCAGGTCGAGGAAGCGGTACTTCAGCCGCAGTTCCTCGGGCGTCGTGTCGTTCTCGACATGGACCGGGATGGGCAGCGTGTCGGCCATCGACTGGACCACCATCTCGGCGGCGTCGAGTTCGACCTGGCCGGTCGCCAGCCGGGTGTTCACGGTCGCGGCCTCGCGGGCCACCACCTTGCCGGTCACGGTAATCACGCTCTCGTTGCGGACCGCCTCGGCGGTCTTGAAGACCGGGCTCGAGACGTCGACCACCACCTGGGTCACGCCGTAGTGATCGCGCAGGTCGATGAACAGCAGGTTGCCGTGGTCGCGCTTGCGCTGGACCCAGCCCGAAAGGCGGGCCTGCTGGCCGACATGCTCGGGCCTCAACTGGCCGCACGTATGGGTACGATAAACGGAGGTCATCTCGATTTTCCGGGGCTCGACGGGGCGGCAAAAGGCACGGAATGTGCGGCCAAGTCAAGCAAACGGACCGATTCCGCCCCGGTCGGACACCGTCGCCTTTGCCCCCTGCCGTCCCGACCGCTATAGAACCACCCGCAATGAAGTTGATCACCACGACCGACGCGCTGGCGGCCTTCTGCAAGCCCCTGGCGGACGCCGAATTCATCACGGTCGACACCGAGTTCATGCGCGAGCGGACCTATTGGCCCAAGCTCTGCCTGGCGCAGGTGGCCGGCCCGGAGGACGCAGCGGCGATCGACGCCCTCGCCGAGGGCATCGACCTGTCCCCGCTGGACGAGCTGATGGCCAACCCGCGGGTCCTCAAGGTCTTCCACGCCGCCCGGCAGGACCTCGAGATTTTCTACCTGCGCATGAACAAGGTGCCGGCGCCCCTGTTTGACACCCAGGTCGCGGCGATGGTCTGCGGCCACGGCGAGGCTGCCTCCTACGAATCGCTGGCCACCAAGCTGGCCAAGGCCAAGATCGACAAGTCCAGCCGCTTCACCGACTGGAGCCGCCGTCCGCTCAGCGAACGGCAGATCACCTACGCCCTGTCCGACGTGACCCACCTGCGGATGGTCTACGAGAAGCTGAAGCGCCAGCTCGACAAGACCGGCCGGCTGTCGTGGATCGCCGAGGAAATGGCCGTCCTGAACGAGCCCGGCACCTACCGCGCCGACCCCGAGCTGGCGTGGCGCCGGCTCAAGCCGCGCGGCGCCTCGCCGCGCCTGCTGGCGGTGCTGCGCGAGGTCGCGGCGTGGCGCGAGCGCACCGCCCAGCGAATCGACATTCCCCGCCAGCGCCTGCTGCGCGACGAGCAGCTGCTGGAAATCGCCAGCCATGCGCCCAAGACCACCGAGGAGCTCGGGGCGACCCGCGGCCTCGGCCGCGGCTTCGCCGAGGGCTGGCAGGGCCGCGAACTCCTCGAAGCGATCGAGAAGGCCCGCAACCTGCCGGAGTCGGAGCTGCCGGTGCGCGACCGCGCCCCCGAGCAGCTGCGCGCTCCCGGCGCCGTGGTCGACCTTCTGCGCACCCTGCTGCGGCTCAAGGCCGAGCAGGCCGGCGTCGCCGGCCGGCTGGTGGCCAACGCCGAGGATCTCGACCGGCTGGCCGCCGGCAAGCGCGACGTCGCGGTGCTGAAGGGCTGGCGGCACGAGGTGTTCGGCGCCGACGCGGTCGACCTGATCGAGGGCCGGCTGGCGCTGGCGCTCGACGGCGAGCATCCCCGCCTGATCCGGATCGAGGCCCCTGCCCCCGCCGAGTCGGTCGCCCCGGCGGCCGGCTGACGGCCCGCGTCGGGCTCAGCCCGCCACGATCACCGGTTCGAGCCCGAACGCCTCCGCGACCGTCTCGAGCCGCCGCGCCGTGACGTCGCCCAGGCTGCCCTTGGCGCTCGGCGGCACCAGGAGGCGCAATTGCCGCTCGGTGCGGCGCAGCTGGACCTGGGTGAGCAGCCCCGGCGCGCCGCCGGACAGGTTGTAGGCCAGCCGCAGGCAGGCGCCGAGACGCCGGGCGTAGGCCCTGCCCTTGCCGTCGGCGAGGTGCAGCGCGGTATCGATCATCGCCGCCTTGGGATCGCTCTTGTAGCGGTAGGCCATCGCCATCGCGAGCACGGCGCGGTCGCGGTGGCTCATGCCCGGCGACGGCAGGTGCAGGACGCGCACGTAGGCCTGCTCGGCGCGGTAGTCGGGGTGGTCGTTCCAGGCGATGTCGCTCAGGTGGCAGGCGGCGATGCGCAGCAGCCGGTCGGCCTCGCTCTCGCCGGTGAAGGCCGGCGTCAGCCAGTCGAAGATCTCAGACGGCGACAGGTCGAAGCGGCGCCAGCCCGCGCCCTGCTCCTCGGCGAAGGCGATCAGCGGGTGGCGGTTGCGCTCGGCCTCGCCCAGCCGCGAATAGTAGAAGCCCTCGCGCAGGCCGAACGCCGAAAACACCACGTTGCGCGGCTTGAGCACGCCCAGCAGCCGGTCGAGCGCGAGGCAGGCGAGCGGCAGCGTGTCGATGCGCCGGCGCGACACGCCCGGCATCTTCTCGAGCGACTTGGGGCTTTGCACGGCGATCAGCCGCGCCACCGCGCGCGCCTCCTCGGCCGGGATCTCGTAGTGGTGGATGATGTGCAGCGGGTAGCCCGCCTGCTCCATGTGCAGCCGGGCGAACGAGCGCCACGCCCCGCCGACCGCGTAGAAGTTCCGGCCGCCCTGCTCGCGCAGCCAGCGCACGCCCTCGATCGCCTCGACCACCGTCTTCTTCGGGTCGCCCTTGCCCGACGACATCAGGCGCAGCGACCCGATCGGCAGCGTGCTCGACTCGCCCAGCCGGCCCTCGCCCAGCGCCACCAGCTCGAGGCTGCCGCCGCCGAGGTCGCCCATCACGCCGGCGGCGTCGGGAATGCCGCACATCACGCCGTAGCCGGAATAGCGCGCCTCGTCCTGGCCGCTCACGATGTGCGCCTGGATGCCCGGCCGGCTCGACAGCTCGTTCATGAACGACGCCCCGTCGGCGGCGTCGCGCACCGCGGCGGTGGCCAACAGGTCGAGCGACGTGACCTTCATGTTGCGGGCCAGCGTCGTGAAGCGGTCGATGTTGGCCAGCGCCATCTCGACGCCCTCGGGATTGAGTCGCCCGGTCGCGTCGAGGCCGCGCGCGAGACCGCACAGCACCTTCTCGTTGAACACCGGCAGCGGGGCGCGGCTCGCCCGCTCGTAGACAACGAGCCGGATCGAGTTGGAGCCGACGTCGATGATGCCGACACGACCCTTGCCGAGCGCGCCGTCGGCGCCGGGAACCACGGATGTCTCACCGTCCATGCGCGTCCCCTCTAGACGAAACCGCACGGAATTTCAGCGACGAACCGGCGGGCGCCGCTGCCTGCGACACCGGGACCCGCCCCTCAGGACTTCAGCACCAGCCGCGGCACCGCGCCGCTCAGCTTCAGGGCGCTGCCGCGGCCCGACAGCGACGGGTTGGTCATGAAGTACTGGTGCGCGATGAACGGCTCCTTGCCGATCGCCGGCCGGCCGTAGGAACCGTCCGGGCGGAGCACCCAGCTCTGCGCATCGTCCTTGAGGTTGGCGACCATGATCTGGTCGAGCACCTGCTCGTGCACCGTCGGGTTCTCGACCGGGCAGAGCAGCTCGACGCGGCGGTCGAGGTTGCGCGGCATCCAGTCGGCCGACGAGATGAACACCTTGGCCTCCGGCGACGGTAGCGGCCGGCCGTTGGCGAAGCAGATGATGCGGGCATGCTCGAGGAAGCGGCCGATGATGCTCTTCACCCGGATATGGTCCGACAGGCCGGGCACGCCCGGCCGCAGGCAGCAGATGCCGCGCACCACGAGATCGATCTGCACGCCGGCCTTGGAGGCGGCGTACAGCCGGTCGATCAGCGCCGGATCGACCAGCGAGTTCAGCTTGGCCCAGATCGCGGCCGGCCGCTTGGCGCGGGCGTTTTCGATCTCGGCGTCGATCAGCTCGTACAGGGTCGGCCGCAGCGTCACCGGCGCGAAGGCGATCTTCTCCATCCGCTCCGGCCGCGCGTAGCCCGTCATGTAGTTGAACAGGCGCGCGGCGTCGCGGCCCATCACCGGGTCGCAGGTGAAGAACGACAGGTCGGTGTAGATGCGGGCGGTGATCGGGTGGTAGTTGCCGGTGCCGAAATGAACGTAGGTGCGCGTCACCTGCGCCTCGCGCCGCACTACCATCGACACCTTGGCGTGGGTCTTGAGGTCGATGAAGCCGTACACGACCTGGACGCCGGCGCGCTCGAGGTCGCGCGCCCAGCGGATGTTGGCTTCCTCGTCGAAGCGCGCCTTGAGCTCGACCAGCGCCGTCACCGTCTTGCCCGCCTCGGCGGCGGCGATCAGTTCCTTGACGATCGGCGAGTTGGCCGAGGTGCGGTACAGCGTCTGCTTGATCGCCACAACCGCCGGATCGCGCGCCGCCTGGCGCAGGAACTGCACCACGACGTCGAAGCTCTCGTAGGGATGGTGGACGACGATGTCCTTGGCCCGGATCGCCGCGAAGCAGTCGCCGCCGAAGTCGCGGATGCGCTCGGGAAAGCGCACCGCGTAGGGCGCGAACTTGAGGTCGGGCCGGTCGTCGACGATCACCGCCTTGACGTCGCCGATGTTGAGCATGCGGTCGAGGTGGAAGACATGCACCGTCTGGGTCTGGGCCGGGATCTCGAGCTGGTCGAACAGGAACTCGCGCAGCTCGGCCGGCATCGCCGAGTTGACCGAGATCGAGATCAGGTCGCCGCGGCGGCGCCGCTTCAGCGCGCTCTCGTAGAGCAGGACGAGATCCTCGGCCTCCTCGTTGATCTCGACGTCGGAGTCGCGGATCAGGCGGAACACGCCGCGCTCGATCACCTCGTAGCCCGGGAACAGGCGCGGCAGGTAGATGTCGACGAGATCCTCGAGCGACAGGAATCGGATCGCCGCCCCCGGCAGGCGCACGAAGCGGTCGACCTGCGGCGGCAGTGGCAAGAGCGCCATCAGCGGCCGGCGGTCGTCGGTGCGGTGCAGCTTGAGGATCGCCGAGAAGCCACCGTTGGGAATGAACGGGAACGGGTGCGCCGGGTCGATCGCCAGCGGCGTCAGGATCGGGAACACCTGGTCGATGAAGTACTGGTCGAGCCAGATGCGTTCGGCCTCGGTCAGTTCCGGCGGCTCGACCACCGCGATGCCGGCCTCGCGCAGCTCGTCCTGCAGCGACGCCCAGACGTCCTGCTGCCGCGCCATCAGGGTCGAGACCCGCTCGCGGATCGCCGCCAGCTGCTCGGCCGGCGTCAGGCCGTCGTCGCTCAGCATCGTCGAGCGCGTCGGCAGCATGTCGACCAGGCCGGCGACGCGCACCATGTAGAACTCGTCGAGGATGTCGGCCGAGATCGACAGGAAGCGCACCCGCTCGAGCAGCGGGTGGTACTTGTTGCTCGCCTCCTCGAGGACCCGCAGGTTGAAGGCGAGCCACGAGAGTTCCCGATTGATGAAGCGCTGCGGGCTGTCGGATGCTATGCCCGTTCCCGCCGCGTCGTCGCTCGTGCCATGATTGAGGGAATCCATGCGGAAACGGTATCCGCTCGGCATGACGGAGTCATGGCAATTCCATAAGCCCTTGTTTTTCCTCCAGTTTTCCCCGATCGCCCCGTGAAGATACTGCTCCTGCTGCGACACGCGAAATCGGCCTGGAGCGACGCCCGGCTGGCCGATCACGATCGCCCGCTGAACAAGCGCGGCGAGCGGGCCGCCAAGGCGATGGCGGACCACCTCGCGGCGTCGGCGTGGCGCCCCGACCTGGTCCTGTGCTCGACAGCCCTGCGGACGCGCCAGACGCTGGCCGCGCTGGTCGACCGGCTGCCGCCGCCGGCGCCGCCGATCTCACTCGAGAAGAGCCTCTACCTCGCCTCGCAGGCGCGGCTGCTGGACCACCTGCACGCGGTCGCGGACGCGGTGTCGACGGTGCTGCTGGTCGCCCACAACGACGGCATCGGCGACCTCGCGGTGGCCTTGGCCGGCAGCGGCCCGGCCGAGGCGCTCGACCGGCTGCACGAGAAGTACCCGACCGGCACGCTGGCCGTCTTCGCCGTGCCGGGCGACTCGTGGCGCGATCTCGCGCCCGGCAGAGCGCAGCTGCTCGAGTTCACGCGGCCGCGCGACCTCGCCGTCGCCTGACCCGGGTCAGCAGGCTCCCGGGTCAGTAGGTCCGGGATCAGTAAGTCCCGGGGTACTGGCCGCCGTCCATCAGCAGGTTCTGGCCGGTGATGTAGCCGGCATGGACACTGCACAGGAAGGCGCAGGCCGCGCCGAACTCATCGGGCGTGCCGAAGCGGCCGGCCGGGTTGGCCCGGGCGCCGGCGTTGTACTCGTCCTCGAAGCTCTTGCCGCTCTTGGCGGCGCGCGCCTTGTAGGTGCCGCGCAGGCGGTCGGTGTCGAACGGGCCCGGCAGCAGGCCGTTGATCGTCACGCCGTGGCGCACCGTCACGCGGGCGACGCCGGCGACGAAGCCGGTCAGGCCGCTGCGCGCGCCGTTGCTCAGGCCGAGGATGTCGATCGGCGCCTTCACCGAGCTCGAGGTGATGTTCACGATGCGCCCGAAGCCGCGCTTCATCATGCCGTCGACCGTCGCCTTGATGAACTCGATCGGCGTCAGCATGTTGGCGTCGACCGCCTTGATCCAGTCGTCGCGCGTCCAGTCGCGGAAGTCGCCCGGCGGCGGGCCGCCGGCGTTGTTGACGATGATGTCGGGCTCGGGACAGGCATCGAGCACCTGGCGCCGGCCGGCCTCGGTCGTGACGTCGACCGCGATCGGCGTCACCTTCACGCCGGTCTTGGCGGCGATCTCGGCCGCGGTCGCCTCGAGCTCGGCCTTGGTGCGCGCGTTGATCACCAGCTCGACGCCTTCGCGTGCCAACGCCATCGCGCAGCCCTTGCCCAGCCCCTTGCTCGCGGCGCAGACGATCGCCTTGCGGCCCTTGATGCCCATGTCCATCGCGTCACTCTCCCCTGTTCGTCGTCGTTGTCAGTTCACGCGCGTCCACACCTGCGTCTCGCCGAACAGCGGCGTGCCGACGTAGCCGCGCAGGCGCAGCTTGCCGTCGGGCTGCAGGCTGATGTTGGCGTTGTAGATCTTGCCGTTCTCGCCGTTGTAGATCTGGCCGTCCTCGAACGTGTTCGGGTCGGACGTCTTCTTGAAGCCCCAGATCAGCGGCATGCCCAGAACCTTGCGGCCGCGCAGCGCCGGATCGGTGTTGCGCCAGTCGGTCGCGTCCTGCGGCGGCACCACCTTGCCGTCCGGGCCGGTCGGGTTGATCAGCGTGGCGATGTAGCCGCACACCGCGCCGGCCGAGGGATCGCTGCAGGGCTGGATGCGGACCTCCGCCTTGCCCGACGCGATCAGCCAGGTCCCCATCACCGAGCCCTGCTGCGCCGACGCGCCGCCCGCCAGCGCCAGCATCAGCGCGAACCCTGCCACGATTGCCTTCATCGTCCCCTCCTCAGCTCGCCAGCTCGGCCAGCACGTCGGCCGCCAGGCGTCGATCGATCTCGCGCCGCTCGGCCAGCGCCCGCCGGTCCAACGCCGCCACCACGTGCCGCGCCGCCTCGCCGGAGCGCTCCATGTGGGCGACCAGATAGTGCACGACGCCCGGCGCGGCGTGCAATTGCCGGTCGGCCAGCTGTTTCAGGATGATCGAGCCCAGCAGTTCGTCGTCGGGCGGCGACACCGCCACCGCCGGTGCAGCGCGCAGGCGGGACGCGAGGTCGGGCAAGGCGATCGACCAGTGCGCCGGCAGCGCCTCGGCGACCAGCAGCAGCCAGCCGCGATGCTCGCGCGCGAGATTGTAGAGATGGAACAGGGCGCGTTCGGGCGCGCGGTCGGCCTGCTCGACGACCAGCGCCGGCGAGGCCGCGACCAGGTCGGTGAGATCGGCGACCGACTTGCCGTCGAGCCCGGGTCCCTCGACCACGGCCGCGCCGGCGGCGCGCGCCCAGATCTGCGCCAGGTGGGTCTTGCCGCTGCCCGGCGGGCCGCCCAGCGACAGGGCCGGCGCCGGCCAGTCCGGCCAGCGGTCGATCCAGGCCAGCGCCTCGCGGTTGCCCGGCGCCACCACGAAGTCCTCGCGGGCATAGGTCGGCGGCGGCAGCGCGAGGTCGAGCGTGAGCTGGCGGGCCATGGCTAGGCGCCGCTGCGACCGCGGTAGATCGGGCTGTCGTGGTAACGCCGGATCAGGTAGCGCACGATCACGCCCATCACGGCGGCGACCGGCACGGCGATCAGCACCCCGACGAAGCCGAACAGCGCGCCGCCGGCCAGCAGGGCGAACATGATCCAGACCGGGTGCAGGCCGGTGCGGTCGCCCACCAGGTTCGGCGAGAGCACGTTGCCCTCCATCGTCTGGCCGAACAGGAACACGGCGGCGACCTTGACCACGCCCATCCACTCGGGCGGGAACTGGGCCAGCGCCATGCCGAGCGCCATCACGGCGCCGACGAACGTGCCGACGAACGGAATGAACGAGATCGCACCGGCGATCAGGCCGATCACCAGCCCGAACTGCAGCCCGACCAGCGTCAGTCCGATGCCGTAGATCGACGCGAGCGCGAGGCAGACCAGGGCCTGGCCGCGGAAGTACCCGCCGATCGCCGCGTTGGCCTCGCGCGCCAGTTCGCGGATCGTGTCGGCGCTGTCCCGCGGCAGGGCGCCGTCGACCGCCGCCACGATCTTCTCGAAGTCGCGCAGCAGGTAGAAGGTGACGACCGGCGTGATGAACAGCAGCGCCATCAGGTTGAAGAAGGCGATACCGCCCTGCGCCACCTTGCCGGCGATGGTGCCGGCGACGCCCAGCCCCTGCCCGGCCCACTGCGTCACCTCGTTCTGGATCTCCGGCAGCGTGAACGGCGCCAGCCCGAAGCGCTGGCGCAGCGGGTCGACCAGCGGCTGCAGCCGCATCACCGCCTTGGCCATGAAGTCCGGCGCGTTGACGATCAGCGACTGCACCTGGCCGAGCAGCGGCGGCAGCACCGCCATCACCGCGCCGATCGCCAGCAACGCCGCGACGATGGTGACCGCCGTGGTCGCCCAGGCCCGCGACAGGCCGAGACGCTGCAGGCGCAGCACGACCGGGTCGAGGAAGTAGGCCACGACCATGCCGACCACGAACGGCAGCAGGATGTTGTTCAGCAGCCACAGCAGGAGAACGAACAGGGCGGCCAGCACCGCCCAGAAGCGCCAGCGCAGGGCGCGGTCAGCCTCGGTCATCGATGCCGCCCGGTCGCGCCGGTCAGCGAGGCTGCAGGCGCCACTTGTCGGCTTCCTTGTCGAGGCTCAGCCCGACCGTGGCCAGCGTCCGCTGCAGGTCCTCGGTGGTGCCGAAGTACTCGAGCCGGAGATCGGCGCGGTCGGTCTCGAGGCTGCGCACGGTGACGCCCTTGACCGCCGGCACGCCGCCCAGCCGCTGCCGCACCTGGACCCAGTCGCCCAGCGCGCGGATCGGCACGTAGACCTCGATGGCGTCCTGGGAATCGCGGCGCACCGTGGCGACGCTGCGCCACTGCTCGTCGATTCGCGAATGGACCTGGCGGGCCGCTTCCGGCAACTGCGCCGCGCCGGCCACCGGCACGCGCGCGATCTCGCTGCGGGCCCCGGTCTGCGCGTCGTAGCGCAGGCCGCCGACCGTCAGCGGGCCGTTCTCCTTGTCGCCCTCGACCACCGCGACCACGATGGTCGGCGCGCGGTAGCGTTCGTTGAGGCGGGCCAGCGCCGCGACGTCACCGACGTAGAGCTGTTCGGCGGTGACCGCCGACTGATCGATCTGGTCGCCGCGCAGGATGGTCACGGGGACCGAGCTGCCCGAGGTATCGAGCGCCCGCCACGCCTCGCGCCAGGCGTTGCGATCGTCGAGCGGCTCGACGCCCGAGGGCCCCTTCCACAGCGGGATCACCAGGGCGGGCCGCGACACGGTCTCGGCGATCTTGACGCCGGCGGCGCCCAGCCACGACTTCACGGCCTCGGGCTGGAAGACCACGTTCAGCGTCGCGATGTAGCGGCCGGGCGCCGAGCGCTCGCGCACGAACTCGATGCCATGGACCATGCCTTCCAGCGCCGGATCGGCCGGGACCGACACGCGGGAGCGCTCGTCGGGGGCGACCACGCGCTCGATCAGGGCACGCGCGGCCTTGCGCCGCGCCTCGGCGAGGCCCTGCTGGCGGGCCTGCACGGCGTCGGGGGCCGACACGTCGACATCGACGCCGGTGACCGTGTAGGTGCTGCTGCCCTGGGCCCAAACCGGGGCCGAAACCTCGGCCACGGCCAGCACCGCGGCCAGCCCGGCGAGGATCGACAAGAGCCAGCGCGGGCGCCAGCGGGTGGAAAACCTGCCGTGGGGCAGCATTGCGGGGGTCCAGTTTTTGGCTATGTTCGCGCCACCTGTTTAGCACGAATGAGCCCGGCTTGAAGCCTGACGCCCCCGGACACAACGGACCGCCCCTGACCTACAAGGACGCAGGCGTCGATATCGACGCGGGCGACTCGCTGGTCGAGCACATCAAGCCGCTGGCCCGCAGCACCAACCGCCCCGGCGTCATGGGCGGGCTGGGCGGATTCGGCGGCCTGTTCGACCTCAAGGCCGCGGGCTTCCGCGACCCCATCCTGGTCTCAGGCACCGACGGTGTCGGCACCAAGCTCAAGGTGGCGATCGAGGCGGCCAACCCCGACACGGTCGGCATCGACCTCGTGGCGATGTGCGTCAACGACATCGTCGTGCAGGGCGCCGAGCCGCTGTTCTTCCTCGACTACTACGCGACCGGCCGGCTCGACGTCGACGCCGGGCGCCGCGTGGTGGCCGGGATCGCCGAGGGCTGCCGCCGCGCCGGCTGCGCCCTGGTCGGCGGCGAGACCGCCGAGATGCCCGGCATGTACGCCGAGGGCGACTACGACCTGGCCGGCTTCGCGGTCGGCGCCGCCGAGCGCGACGCGCTGCTGCCGCGCACCGACATCGCCGCCGGCGACGTGGTGCTGGGCCTCGCCGCCAGCGGCCCGCACTCCAACGGCTACTCGCTGGTCCGCCGCATCGTCGAGCGCAGCGGGCTCGGCTGGGACGCCGCCGCGCCGTTCGCCCATGGCCCGCTTGGCGACGCGCTGCTCGAGCCGACCCGCATCTACGTCAAGCCGCTGCTCGCCGCGATGCGCGCCACCGGTGCCATCAAGGGACTCGCCCACATCACCGGCGGCGGCCTGCCCGGCAACGTGCCGCGCTGCCTGCCCGACGGCCTGCGGGCCCGCCTCGACGCCCACACGTGGCGCGCGCCGGCCGTGTTCGGCTGGCTGCAGGACGTCGGCAAGGTGCCGACCGACGACATGCTGCGGACCTTCAACTGCGGCCTCGGCATGGTGGTCGTGGTGGCGGCCGGCGATGCCGAGCGCACCGCGAAGGCGCTGGCCGAGGCCGGCGAGACGGTGAGCACCGTGGGCACCATCGAACGCGGCCCGGACGGCGAGGCCGACTGCGTGGTCGAGCACGGCGAGAGCCTGTGGCGAAGCTGAAGGTCGGCGTCCTGATCTCGGGGCGCGGCAGCAACATGGCCGCGCTGATCGAGGCCGCCCGGTCGCCCGGCTACCCGGCCGAGATCGCCGTCGTGATCAGCAACGTCGCGACGGCCGGCGGCCTCGAGACCGCCCGGCAGGCCGGCATCCCGGCGGTCGCGATCCCGCACAAGGGCTACCCCGACCGCGAGAGCTTCGACCGCGCCGTCTCGGCCGAACTGGAACGGCACGGCGTCGGGCTGGTCGCGCTGGCCGGCTTCCTGCGCATCCAGAGCCCGTGGTTCCCCGCCCATTGGAAGGACCGCATCCTCAACATCCACCCGTCGCTCCTGCCGTCCTTCCCGGGGCTGCACGTCCAGCAGCAGGCGCTCGATGCCGGGGTGCGGCTGAGCGGCTGCACCGTGCACTTCGTCACCGCCGAGCTGGATGCCGGGCCGATCGTCGCCCAGGCCGCCGTGCCGGTGTTGCCGGGGGACGACGCCGACCGGCTGGCGGCCCGCATCCTGCGCCAGGAGCACCGGCTCTACCCCGAGGTCGTGCGCTGGTTCGCCGAGGGCCGGCTGCGGGTCGACGGTCAGCGCGTCGCGGTCGAGGGCTTGCCGGCCGGCGCTACCCTCCTCTTCTCGCCCGAACCCTAGTTCGCTATAAGAACCCGACTTTCACGAGGAACCACCATGGCCGACGCTCAGGACGACATCTCCGCCCATCTCGCCACCTACAACGCCTTCAACAAGCTGGTGCTGTTCGGGATCCTGTTCGTCATCCTGCTGCTGGCCTGCATGGCGCTGGGCCTGGTCGGCGGCATGGGCGTGTTCGCCCTGCTGGTCGGCATCGCCGGCTCGGTCGTCCTGCTGGTGGCCGCCGCGATCATGGAGTGACGGCGGCCCACGCCGGCTCCGAGCCCCAAAAGAAAAGCGGCCCCGCGGGGCCGCTTTTTTGTTGTCCGCGAGGGACCGTCGGCTCAGCCGACGATCTCGCTGCCGGCGAAGAAGTAGGCGATCTCGATCGCGGCGTTCTCCGGCGAATCCGAGCCGTGCACCGAGTTGGCCTCGATCGACTCGGCGAAGTCCTTGCGGATCGTGCCGGCGTCGGCGTTGGCCGGGTTGGTCGCGCCCATGATCTCGCGGTTCTTGGCGACGGCGTTGGCGCCCTCGAGCACCTGCACCACCACCGGGCCGGACGTCATGAACGTCACCAGGTCGTTGAAGAACGGGCGCTCCTTGTGGACGCCGTAGAACTGCTCGGCCTGCTGGCGGGTCATCCAGATCCGCTTCTGGGCCACGATGCGCAGGCCCTTTTCCTCGAACCGGGCATTGATCTTGCCGGTCAGGTTCCGGCGGGTCGCGTCCGGCTTGATGATCGAGAAAGTGCGTTCGACGGCCATAAATTCCTCTTTTCGCGTGCTTTTGCGCGTGGGCGGGCCTTATAGACGGGGGGTCCGGGGGCGGCAAGCCGGTTGGACCGCCCCGCCCAGCGTGCTAAACGCCGCGGCCCCATGCTCCACGTCACCGACCTCAGCTTCCGCCACGGCGAGCGCGTCCTGTTCGACCGCGCCTCGATGGCCCTGTCCGACGGCTGGAAGGTCGGCCTGGTGGGCCGCAACGGCGCCGGCAAGTCGACCCTCCTGCGCCTGATCCAGGGCCAGACCGAGGCCGACGGCGGCTCGATCAGCATGACCGGCCGGATGCGGATCGGCTCGGTGCCGCAGGATCCGCCGGGTGGCGACATCCCGGTGCTGGACGCCGTGCTGGCCGCCGACGTCGAGCGCACCGCCCTGCTGGCCGAGGCCGAGACCTGCGAGGACGGGCTTCGGCAGGCCGAGATCCATGCCCGGCTGGACGAGATCGGCGCCGCCTCGGCGCCGTCGCGCGCCGCCTCGATCCTGCACGGCCTCGGCTTCGACAATGCCGCCCAGGCCCGCCCCTGCGGCGAGTTCTCGGGCGGCTGGCGGATGCGCGTGGCGCTGGCCGGCACGCTGTTCAGCAACCCCGACCTTTTGATCCTCGACGAGCCGTCGAACCACCTCGACCTCGAGGCGCAGCTGTGGCTCACCGAGCACCTCAAGCGCTTCCGCCACACCCTGCTGATGGTCAGCCACGATCGCGACCTGCTGAACGACGTGTGCGACCGCATCGTCCACATCGACCAGCAGAAGCTGGTCACCTACCAGGGCAACTACGACCGCTTCGAGCGGACGCGTGCCGAACGGCTCGAGCAGGACGCCGCGCAGCAGGCCAAGGCCGCCGCCCAGCGCAAGCACATGCAGGCCTTCGTCGACCGCTTCCGCGCCAAGGCCAGCAAGGCGCGGCAGGCGCAGTCCCGCCTCAAGATGATCGAGAAGCTGGGGCCGATCGCCAGCGTGCCGATCGACGAGCGGATCGCCTTCAACTTTCCGCCGCCGGAGGAACTCGCCTCACCGATCCTGACGCTCGACGAGGTGTCGGTCGGCTACGGCGACGCGCCCGCGGTGCTGAAACGCCTCGACCTGCGGGTCGACATGGACGACCGCATCGCGCTGCTCGGCCAGAACGGCAACGGCAAGTCGACCTTCATCCGCCTGATCTCCGAGCGGCTGCAGCCGCGCGAGGGCCGGCTGCGCCGCCCGTCGAAGCTGCGCATCGGCTACTTCTCGCAGGACCAGGAAGAAGGTCTCGACTACGACGCGTCGCCGTTCCAGCACATGAGCCGCGCGCTCGGGCCGGGCGCCGGCGAGACCAAGGTGCGCGCCCAGCTCGGCCGCTTCGGCTTCTCGCGCGAGCGCGGCGATCTCAAGGTCGGCCTGATGTCGGGCGGCGAGAAGACCCGGCTGCTGCTGGCGCTGGCCACCCGCAACGCCCCTCACCTCCTGCTGCTCGACGAGCCGACCAACCACCTCGACATGGACGCGCGCGCCTCGCTGGTCGACGCGATCAACGACTTCGAGGGCGCCGTCGTGCTGGTCAGCCACGACACCCACCTCGTGAAGATGGTGGCCGACCAGTTGTGGATCGTGGCCGACGGCAAGGTGACGCCGTTCGAGGGCGACATCGACGACTACCAGTCGCGCCTGCTGCGCGAGCGCGGCGGCAGCGGCGGCGGCAAGGCCGGCAAGCGCGAGGAGGCCAACCGCCGGCGCGAGGAAGCCGCCGCGGCGGCGGCCGCCGAGGTCTCGAAGAAGGAGCAGCGCAAGCAATCCGCCGACAACCGGGCCAAGCGGGCGCCGCTCAAGCGCGCGCTGGAGGCGCTGGAGAAGACGCTGGCCAAGCTCGGCAAGGAACGCGCGGCGGTCGAGGCGCGGCTGGCCGACCCGGCGACCTACACCGACGCCTCGGTCAACGTGACCGACCTGCAGAAGGAAAAGGTCCGGCTCGAGCGCGAGATCGCCCACACCGAGCACGAGTGGCTGGTCGCGCAGGAAGCCTACGAGGCGGCCTAGTCGGCGGCGGCGGCGCTCGGCGTCGCGGGCGCCGTGCTCTGGCGGATCACCATCACCAGGAAGGCGTTGATCACGTAGAGCGCGACGGCGATCCAGAAGATCGCGGCCGGCAGGCCCTTGCCCATCAGGAAGCCGAACAGCGGCGGGGCCAGGAACGAGCCGATGTCGAGGCCCGAGTAGACGAAGCCGAACACCTTGCCGGACGCACCCGGCGGCGTCGCGCCGCGCACGATCATGTCGCGCGACGGTCCCGTCACGCCGCCCGCGGCGCCGGCCAGCGCCAGCAACGGCAGCAGCAGCGTCGGCGGTACCGACTGGGTGGCGATCGGCACCGTCAGGAGGGCGGCGACCGCCAGCCCGATCGACGCCACCCGGTCGTGGCGGCGCACCCGGTCGGCGAACAGGCCGCCGACCAGCACGCCGGCCGCCGAGCCGACGATGAAGACGATCAGGCACAGCGCGGCGAAGTTCTCGCTCAGCCCGAACATGCTGACCCAGGCCGGCACCGCGAATTGCTGGATGCCGACGGTGTTGGCCGCGATCAGCGCGAAGTAGACGAGGCAGAGCAGGATGGCCGGCTGCAGGAACAGCGACAGGGCGGGCGCACCGCCGCGCGCGGCCGCGGCCGCACGGTCCTTGGCCCGGTGATCGACGAGGTCGCCGCGATGCATCCACACCAGGACCGCCAGCACCACGCCCGGCAGAGCGCCGGTGAGCGCCGCGCCGACCTGGCCGAACAGGCTGTCGAGGAAATACATGACCGGTGCCGCCGCCCAGCCGAGCGAGCCACCGACGCCGTGGATGCTGTAGGCCCGGCCCAGCCGCGCCGGGTTCACCGACGAGTTGAGGAGCGCGAAGTCGGCCGGGTGAAAGACCGAGTTGCCCAGGCCGGCGACCACCGCGATCGCGGCGAAGGCGGCGAAGGAATGGGCCATCGAGGTCAGCGCCAGCCCGATGCCGACCAGCAGCAATCCGCCGGCCAGGATCGGCCGCGCCCCGAAGCGATCCACCGCGAAGCCGGCCGCCGTCTGCGCCAACCCGGAGACGCCGTAAAAGGTGCCGGCCAGCAGGCCGACGTCGGCGAAGCTCAGGCCCGCCTCCTCGCGCACGATCAGCAGCATGGTCGCGAAGGCGAGCTGGTAGTAGTGGCTGGCGCCGTGGGCGGCGCCGATCAGGCTGATGACGCGAACGTCGCGCGAGGCGGGAACGGCAGCTGCGGTCATGGCCAAGGATGATGGCCAACCCGCGCGGGGCGCAACTGCGGAATTCCGCGCGGGAGCCATGCGTGCAAGACGACGCGCTGCACGATAGTCTCCCCGCCCAGCAAAGGGAGATTGCCAATGAAGCGCTGGAAGCACCGCCCGGAGGGATCCACCTGGGGCGACTGGGGCGACGACGACCAGCTCGGCCGGCTCAACCTCATCACGCCGCAGAAGGTGAAGGAGGGCATCGCCGAGGTTAAGGAAGGCCTGTCGTTCTGCCTCAGCCTGCCGCTCGACTTCCCCGGCGGCAACGTCCTCAATCCGCGCCGCCTGCCGCCGGTGCTGTCGCCGACCGGCGACGAGAACGGCTGGCGCTTCAACTTCCACACCCGCTCGCTCAACCCGCTGTTCGTCGACGTCGCGAGCGACGACCGCGTGATCCTGACCCTGCAGTACTCGACGCAGTGGGACACGCTGGCCCATGTCGGCGGCCTGTTCGACGCCGACGGCGACGGCGTTCCCGAGGCGCTGTACTACAACGGTTTCAAGGCCGGTTCCGACGTGGTCGGCCCGCAGCCCGATGCCGGCCGCGACGGCTGCGGCCACCTCTCCTACGCCCACAAGCTGGGGGTCGAGAACATGGCGGCCAAGGCGATCCAGGGCCGTGCCGTAATGGTCGATCTCGAGAAGCACTATGGCCGCGACCATCGCTACGTGAGCTACGACGACCTGCGCAAGGTGCTGGACGCCGACAAGGTGACGGTCGAGCCGGGCGACATGCTGCTGCTCTACACCGGCTTCACCGACGAGATCATGAAGATGAACAAGCAGGTCGACCCGGAGCGGGCGCATGCCATGTGCTGCGTGCTCGACGGCCGCGACAGGAAGCTGCTGCAGTGGATCACCGACAGCCAGATCTCGGCCCTGATCGCCGACAACTACGGCGTCGAGGCGGTGCCGGCCCGGCCGGGTCCGGACGATGCCGAGCACCCGTCCCTGCCGCTGCACAACCACTGCCTGTTCAAGCTTGGCCTGAACCTGGGCGAGATCTGGTGGCTGAAGGACCTCGCCTTGTGGCTGCGCGAGCACAAGCGCTCGCGTTTCCTGCTGACCGCCCCGCCGCTGCGACTTCCGGGCGCCGTCGGTTCCCCTGCCACGCCCGTCGCGACGGTGTAGTCTGCCGGGCATGGCCCTGCCCTTCCCGGCCCTCGTCGCGCGCGGTCTCGCCACGGAAAAGTTCAGGCTGCTCGACATCGGTTGTTCGGGCGGCCTCGACCCCGTCTGGCGGTCGTTCGAGCCGCGCCTGCAGGCAATCGGCATCGACGCCAGCGTGACCGAGTGCCAGCGCCTGGCCGGGCTGGAGCGCAATCCCGACATCGCCTACGTGCCGGGCTTCGTGGCCCCGTCGGCGGACCGCAGGATCGACCTGTCGGCCGGCCCGGCGGCGCCGCTGATCATGGAGATGCGCGACCGCATGAGCTTCATGCGCACGCGCGAGATCCGCGAGGCCCGGCTCAGGCAGGCCTCGACCGTCGAGCTGCTGCGCAACAATGCGTGGGAGATGACGGGCCTCGCCGACCCGGAGCGTCCGCTGGTCGCCCCCGACCTGCTGGCCGAGCGCGGCTGGACCGATCTCGACTACCTGAAGCTCGACGTCGACGGCGCCGACTTCGACATCCTGCGATCGTTCGCCGGCCGCTTCGACCCGCTGCGCGTGATCGCGGTGCAGCTCGAGGTCAACTTCGTCGGCACCGACGGTGCCGACGAGCACACCTTCCACAACACCGACCGGTTCCTGCGGGCCCAGGGCTTCGACCTGTTCCGCCTCGACGTCCGCAACTTCTCCTCGCGCGCGCTCCCGGCCCGCTACATCTGGCCGACCCCGGCCGAGACGGTGTCGGGCCGGCCGTTCCAGGGCGAGGCCTACTACACGCGCGACGTGCTGGCCTCGCACCGCACCGCCGCGGCCACCGCCCTCGGCCCGGAGAAGCTGGCCAAGATCGCCGCCGTGCTGGCGTCGTGGGATGTCCCGGATGCCGCGGCCGAGCTGTTGCTCGCCCGGCGCGAGACGATGGCGACGCTGTTCGACGTCGATGCCGGCCTCGACCTGCTCGCCGCCCAGACCCAGTCGCAGCGCCGCCGGCCGCTGCGTTACCGCGACTACATGGCGACGTTCGAGGAAGACCAGCCCGGCTTCTACCGGCCGGAAGGCTCGATCCCGATGTGGGAGAGGCTGAAGTCGGCGTGGCGCGGTTACTGGCACCCGCGCGAGAAGCGCCTCTAGGTCAGGCCTTCTTCTCCCAGCCGCCGGACGGCGTCTGCTGGTAGTACGACACCGCGTGGCCGGCTTCCTTGTAGGCCTTCCAGCGCACCCGGCTCTCGGTCACCGCCGCGTCGTCGCGGCCGTCGAACAGTTCGAAGCAGCGATCGAAGGCCGCCACCTGCCCCGAACTGGCGCGGTCCGCCAGGAACAGGAACTTCGCGCCATTCGGGTTCTCGTCGCGATGCGTCAGCCAGATCGGCTGGCGCGCCGCGTCGCCGTCGCGCTCCGACCCGTGCGGCAGGAAGCTGCCCGGGTCGAAGGTCCAGAGGTGCGTGTTGAGCGCGTCGACGCGCTCGGGCGAGCCCAGCATCACCACCGCCCGGGCCCCGGCTTGCAGCGTCTTGGCCAGCAGCTTCGGCAGCGCGTCCTCGAGGTTCGAGACGGTCAGGTGGTAGAAGTTGACCTCGGTCGCCATCGTCTCCCCTACCGGGATCAGCCGTAGTTCTCGGCGATCCAGGTGTCGAGCAGGCGCACGCCGAAGGCGGTCGCGCCCTTGGGCGCCGTGCTCGAGCCCTTGCTCGACCAGGCGACGCCCGCGATGTCGATGTGCGCCCAGGCGACGCCGGGCTGCACGAAGCGCTGGAGGAACTGCGCGGCGGTGATCGACCCACCGTCGCGGCCATTGCTCACGTTCTTCATGTCGGCGATCTCGGAGTCGATCAGCTTGTCGTAGGCCGACCCGAGCGGCATGCGCCACAGCTTCTCGCCGATTCCGGCGCCGGCGGCGCGCAGCTTGTTCGACAGCGGCGTGTTGTTGCTGAACAGGCCAGCCCGCTCGTGGCCGAGCGAGATGATGATCGCGCCGGTCAGGGTCGACAGCTCGACCATCGCCTGCGGCTTGAACTTCTCCTGCACGTACCACATCGCGTCGCACAGGATCAGGCGGCCCTCGGCGTCGGTGTTGATCACCTCGACGGTCTGGCCCGACATGCTCTTGACCACGTCGCCCGGCCGCTGCGCGTTGCCGTCCGGCATATTCTCGACCAGGGCGCAGATGCCGACCACGTTGACCCGCGCCTTGCGGCCGGCCAGGGCGCGCATCGCGCCGACGACGGCGCCGGCGCCGCCCATGTCCCACTTCATGTCTTCCATGCCGCCGGCCGGCTTCAGCGAGATGCCGCCGGTGTCGAAGCACACGC
>JAIUOX010000179.1 GCA_020160955.1 Pseudomonadota bacterium | reverse complement strand
GAACCTCAACGAGATCGTGCGCTCGGTGCTCGAACTCGCCGCTGGTGATGCCCGGGAGGCGGGTGTGCGCATCGATTTGCGACTCGACACGTCGCCGCCCTCGGTACTGGTCGATTCGGTGCAGATCCAGCAGGTGTGCCTGAACCTCATCCGCAATGCGATCGACGCGATGCGCGATACGCCGGCCGAGGCGCGTCTCATCGAAATCAGAAGTCGAGTGCAGGACGGTCAGCACCTGCTGAGTTTCGACGACCGTGGCCCTGGCGTCGCCGCCGCTGCGCTCGATCGGTTGTTCCATCCTTTCTTCACGACCAAGGCAGACGGCATGGGCATGGGCGTTGAATCATCAGCGGAGCTGGGCGCAGAGGCAGCCAAAGCAGTAGGAGCAGAAGTCGGTACAGCACTCGCTGCTGGTCTGGGTGTTGTTGCACTGGAGGCATCAGCAGAATAACTGGAACCTGTTCCAGCAGACATTGAATTAAGGCTGGCAGCAGGTGAAGCACTGGGAGAAGGAGTGGTCGGAGAAGGGCCACAAGCTGCTAACAGGCTAAAAAGACTCATTGACAGGGTAAGCAAAAGGGTCTGGCGGCGAAATTTTGGTTGATACATACTAGGTGAGCCTCATTTACTTTTATGAATTATTTTATTTTACTAAAAAGTAAATAAAATGCAAACACTGAGAAAAGCTTTTTTAAAAGCTTTGGTTTTAGCCCTCATAGACAGACAACACAAACTCCTGTTGAAGCTGTTTCAAACTTAAACAGGAGTTGTAGACAAAATGAGTTTAGCTAGTCTTGTTTAAAGCGGCCGACACCGGCATCACGCCGGGCTAGCCAGATCGTATGCATTTCTCCACGGGTACGGCGGGAACGCACCGGCACAACATCCACTTCATAACCGACTTTATGCAGGCGTTGGGTAAAGCCTCTGTCAGGTCCAGCAGACCAGACAGCTAAAAACCCACCTAGGCGCAGCGAAAAATAGGCTGAACTGATGCCATTTTCGCTATACAACCAGTTATTGCCGCGACGCGTCAGGGCTTCAGGCCCATTGTCGACATCGAGCAGGATGGCGTCGTAATGGGCCTGCTTGGCCTTCTCCAGCCCCTCGGCGGCGCTGCCGACCTGGATGGTCGTGAAGCCGTCGTACAGGTCCAGCTGCTCGGCCAGCACGGTCCGCAGGTTCTGGTCGTCGTCGAC
The DNA here is from genome assembly GCA_020160955.1 of Pseudomonadota bacterium. Lineage (GTDB taxonomy): Bacteria > Pseudomonadota > Alphaproteobacteria > Reyranellales > Reyranellaceae > Reyranella. The sequence continues at coordinate 5,596 of JAIUOX010000179.1, read as the reverse complement.
CAGCAGGATTTTCTTGCCGCGATTGTTCACTGACATGCCGCTCTTACCCTGCCTTGCACGGCCGATTCGGCGAAACCGAGGCGAACCGGGCGATCGCTCCGCATGGCGATGGCTCCAGGGAGGTACCATATCTGCTACGAAACGGCGGCAAAAGCGGTTCACCTCGGCAAAATCGCCACCGCCATGCTAAGGATGTGCCAAGGTTCAGCATGAGCAAGAGTACCGGTCCGGTCCATTCCCGCGCGGCAAACGCCCTCGCCGCCGTCGAGCGCGCCATGGCGGAGTTGCGCCGCGGCGGCATCGTTGTGCTGCGCGACGAGGACGGGGCCGGTGGCCTGGTGGTCGCCGCCGAGGCCTGCAGCGCGCCGGCGCTGCAGCGCCTGCAGGGTCTGGCCCAGCAGGCGCCGGTCCTGGTGACGACCCGCCGCCGCGCCGAGGCGATCGGCATGGAGATCCCGCCGCACATCGCCGCCGGCATGGGCGACATCAACATGCCGATCACCCTCGACCTGCCCGAGGGCGTGCCGCCCGACGTCATCCTGCAGCCGCACGAGACCGAGCAGGCCGGCCGCCACGCCGCGCTGCGCCACCTGTCGCGCCCGGTCGCCAGCCACGCCCCGCGCATCTCCCAGACCGCGATCGAGCTGGCCAAGCTGGCCCGCCTGCTGCCCGCCGTCGTGCTGGGCCCGCTCAGCCGCGACCCCAACAACAATCGCCGCGCCTGGGCGCGCGAGCAGGACCTGCTCTACGTCGAGGCCGACGACGTGCTGGGCTACGAGGGCAACGCCGCCGAGAACCTGCAGCAGGTGGCGCAGGCCAGCGTGCCGCTGGAAGGCGCCGAGAACGCCCGCATCCTCGCGTGGCGGCCGAGCGACGGCGGCAAGGAGCACCTCGCCATCGTGGTCGGCGAGATCGACCCGACCGAGCCGGTGCTGATCCGCCTGCATTCCGAGTGCTTCACCGGCGACCTGCTGGGCTCGCTGCGCTGCGATTGCGGCGTGCAGCTGCGCGGCGCCATCGCCGAGATCGCGCGCCGCGGCTCGGGCGTGCTGCTCTACCTCGCGCAGGAGGGCCGCGGCATCGGCCTGGTCAACAAGCTGCGCGCCTACGAGCTGCAGGACGACGGCTTCGACACGATCGACGCCAACGAGCAGCTGGGCTTCGACGCCGACGAGCGCATCTACGCGCCGGCCGCCACCATGCTGTCGCGCATGGGCATCACGCGGGTCCGCCTGCTGACCAACAATCCCGAGAAGATCAGCCAGCTCGAGCGCCACGGCATCGAGGTCGCCGAGCGGGTCGCCCACGCCTTCCCGGCCAACGGCCACAACGAGAACTACCTTCGCACCAAGGCCCAGCGCGCCGGCCACATGCTGTAACAGGAGTCCCCATGCGCATCGGCGTCCCCCGCGAGATCAAGGACCACGAGGAACGGGTGGGCCTTGTGCCCTCGTCGGTCGCCGAGCTGGTGCATCACGGGCACGAGGTGCTGGTCCAGCAGGGCGCCGGGGCTGGCGCGGGGCTGGGCGACGACCAGTACGTGGCGGCCGGGGCGACCATCGTCGCCACCGCCGAGGACGTCTTCGCCGCCGAGATGATCGTCAAGGTCAAGGAGCCGCTGCCGCCCGAGCGGGCGCGGCTGCGCCGCGGCCAGCTGCTGTTCACCTACCTGCACCTGGCACCCGACCGCCAGCAGACGCTCGACCTGCTGAAGAGCGGCGTCACCGCCATCGCCTACGAGACGGTGACCTCGCCGTCGGGCACGCTGCCGCTGCTGACGCCGATGTCGGAGATCGCCGGCCGGCTGGCGCCGCAGGTCGGCGCGCACTGGCTGGAATGCACCACCGGCGGGCGCGGCGTCCTGCTGGGCGGCGTGCCCGGCGTGCCGCCGGCGGAAGTCGTGGTGCTGGGCGGCGGCGTCTCGGGCACGCACGCGGCGACCATCGCGCTCGGCATGGGCGCCACGGTGTTCGTGGTCGACCGCTCGGCCGAGGTGCTGCGCCGGCTGGCGGCGCAGCTGCCCGGCCTGCGCACCATCTTCTCGACCCGCGACGCGCTGGGCGCGATCCTGCGCCGCGCCGACCTGGTGATCGGCGCCGTGCTGGTGCCGGGCGCGGCGGCGCCCAAGCTGGTGACCCGCGAGATGGTCCGGTCGATGAAGCCCGGCAGCGTGATCGTCGACATCGCGATCGACCAGGGCGGCTGCTGCGAGACCTCGCGGCCGACCTCGCACTCGAACCCGACCTACGTCGAGGACGGCGTGATCCACTACTGCGTCACCAACATGCCCGGCGCGGTGGCCCGGACCTCGACCTTCGCGCTGAACAACGCGACGCTGCCGTTCGCGCTGGCGCTGGCCGACAAGGGCTGGAAGCAGGCGATCGCCGACGATCCGCACCTGCGCAACGGCCTGAACGTGCACGACGGCAAGCTGACCTGCCGGCCGGTCGCCGAGGCGCTGGGCCTGCCCTGGACGGCGCCCGAGACGCTCTGACGGCCGACGCGGCCAGCGAAACATCGGCCTTTCGCCGCCGGCGGGCGGGCGTACACTTTCCCCGCGACTCCGAATAACGGAGCGAGGAGGAAACGCATGGCCAAGATCACCCGCCGGGCGCTCGTCGCGTCCGGAACCGCGCTCGCCCTTTCACCCGCCATCGTGCGCGCCCAGAAGAAGTACGATCCCGGGGTCACCGACGGCGAGATCAAGCTCGGCCACACCAACCCGTACTCCGGCCCGCTGTCGGCCTACGGCGTGATCGGCAAGGGAATCCAGGCCTACTGGGCGATGGTCAACGACCAGGGCGGCATCAACGGCCGCAAGGTCAACTTCATCACCTACGACGACGGCTTCTCGCCGCCCAAGACGGTCGAGATGGTGCGCAAGCTGGTCGAGGACGACCAGGTCTTCGCGATCTACCAGCTGCTCGGCACGCCGACCAACACGGTGGTGCAGAAGTACCTCAACCAGAAGAAGGTGCCGCAGCTGTTCGTCGCGACCGGCGCCTCGAAGTGGGGCATGCCCAAGGAGTTCCCGTGGACCATGGGGTGGCAGCCCGACTACGCCACCGAGGCGGCGATCTACGCCAAGCACATCATGGCGAACCACCCGAACGCCAGGGTGGCGATGCTCTACCAGAACGACGATTCGGGTAAGGACTACCTCAACGGCTTCATCGCCGGCTTCGGCAAGCAGAAGGACAAGTTCCTGGTCAAGACGGTGAGCTACGAGGTCACCGATCCGACGGTCGACAGCCAGATCATCCAGCTGAAGGACTCGGGCGCCGACGTGTTCTTCAACGACGCCGCGCCCAAGGCCGCGGCCCAGGCGATCCGCAAGGTCGCCGACCTCGGCTGGAAGCCGGCGCACTACCTCGCCAACGTCGCGGCCTCGGTGGCCTCGACGCTGAAGCCGGCCGGCCTCGAGAACAGCAAGGGCATCATCACCGCCGCCTACCTCAAGGACCCGACCGACCCGCAATGGGCCAACGCGCCGGACTTCCTCGAGTGGAAGGCGTGGATGGCCAAGTACAACCCGCAGGGCAACCTGTCGGACGCGTCCTACACCTACGCCTACGCGGTGTCGGCCACGATGCGCCACGTGCTGACGCGCTGCGGCGACACGCTGACGCGCGAGAACCTGATGAAGCAGGCGGCCAGCATGCGCGACCTCGTCGTGCCGATCCTGCTGCCCGGCATCAAGATCAACACCAGCCCGACGGACTTCTATCCCATCCAGTCGGTCCAGCTGCAGCGCTTCGACGGCGAGACCTGGCGCCTGTTCGGCGAGGTCCTGTCGAACGAGGCCTAGCGAGCCGATTTTCGGCACACCGCGGCAGCACGTTCGTGCTGCCGCGGCGACCACACGGGAAAATCAATTCCGCCCCGGATCGATCGCTGTCACCCTATATGGACAGCGACGGAAGGGATGCGAAATGACACTGCCCGCGGCAACGCTCGACCACGTGGTGATCAACGCGCGCGACGACATGGATCGCGCGGCAGACGTCTACCGCAGGCTGGGCTTCACCCTGACCGAGCGCGGCTACCACTCGCTCGGCTCGATGAACCACCTCGCGATGTTCGGCACCGATTACCTCGAGCTGATCGCGATCCCGAAGGGCGCCACGTCGGGCCGCATGGACCTGCTGAACTACCCGTTCGGCCTCAACGGGCTGGTGTTCGGGTCGGAGGATTCGGCGGTGACCTACGAGGCACTGGCCAAGGCCGGACTGCCGTTCGACCCGCCGGTCGAGTTCACCCGGCCGGTCAAGGTGGGGGCCGAGGACCACGACGCGCGCTTCCGAACGGTGCGCATGAAGGCCGGCGTCGTGCCCTACGGCCGCATCTACTACTGCCATCACTTCACGCGTGACCTGGTGTGGCGCGACGAGTGGCGCCACCATGCCAACGGCACCGTGGCCGTGGTGCGCGCGCTGATCGTCGAGCCCGATCCGGCGGCAGCCTCGAAGCTTTATGCCGACATGTTCGGCAGCGACGCGGTGCGCGACATCCGCAACGGCAAGAGCGTGGTGATCGGCAACTCGCGCTTCGACATCGTCACCGAGGCCGAGCTGGTGGCGCAGGTTGGCGCCGCCGCGGCGCCGGCCGCCGAGGGCCGCAAGGCCTACATGGCGGGCCTGACCTTCCGCACGACCTCGCTCGACAAGGCGGCACGCGCCTTGCAGGCCGGCCAGATCGCCGGCGTGACGACGACGCCGGGCCGCGTGCTGGTGCCGGCCAGCTCGGCGATCAACGCGGTGCTGGAATTCGTCGAGTAGGAGGTTCGGCGGCGACATGGCGACCATGGGAGCGACCATCCCGTACGACAACCAGGGAGACGCCCTGTCGCGCGCGGTGCCGCGCGAGTCGCTGGCGCTGATCGATGCCGGCGGCAACGGCAGCGAGCGAAGCTACACCTACGACGACCTGTTCCGGCTGTCCGGCGCGGTGGCGCGCGGCCTGCTGGCGCGCGGGCTGCAGCGCGGCGACCGCGTCGCCATCCTGTCGGCCAACCGCGCCGAGTTCCTGGTCACCTTCCTCGGCACCATGCAGGCCGGGCTGGTGTCGGTGCCGGTCAACTGGAAGCTGCCGGCAGAGACCGTGGCCTACATCCTCGCGGACTGCGACGCCAAGCTGGTGATCGGCGACGACGCGCGGCTGGCGCTGGCGCCGAAGGACCTGCCCCGGATCTCGTTCGACCGCGACTTCGACGGCCTGCTGGATGAGGGACCCTTCACGCCGCTGGCGATGAAGCCCGGGGAACCGGCGATGTTCCTCTACACCTCGGGTTCGACCGGTCGGCCCAAGGGCGTGGTGCTGTCGCACTACTCGCACCTCTGGGCGATCAGCCAGCGCGTGCGCCGGCCCGGCGCGATCGGCCAGCGCGCCCTCGTGGCGGCGCCGCTCTACCACATGAACGGGCTGGCGATGTGCCAGACCACCTTCTCGCAGGGCGACACCATCGTGCTGCTGCCGCAGTTCACGGCCCGCGGCTACATCGAGGCGGCGGCGCGCCACCGGGTCGCCTTCCTGACCTCGGTGCCGACCATGATCGCCATGATGCTGCGCGAGAAGGACCTGCTGGCGACCGCCGACC
>JAIUOX010000178.1 GCA_020160955.1 Pseudomonadota bacterium | reverse complement strand
GGTTCAGCGGGGGCGCGCTGTCGGCCGACGGCCGGCGCGTCGCGCTGACCTTCAGCAGCGATGACGGCGTCGTGCCGGTCGGGTTCGCCGCTCCTGGACTTTATCTCTACGACCGCGACGAACAGCGCCTGCGCCGGCTCACCCCGGCCGGCTTTGGCGAGGAGATCTACCCGGTGGCGTTTTCCGCGAGCGGCGAGCAACTGGCCTTCAGTACGCGCTCCGCCAATCTGGCCGGCTTCGACGGCAATGGCCGTTTCACCGACGTATTCCTCGCCGGCAACCTGGACGACACCCTGTTCGCGAACGGATTCGACGCGATGCCGTGAGCGCCGCGCCGCCGCAGTGCCGGTATACACTGCGGCGGCGCGCACAAAGTGACGCACTGTCCGCCTGCGGCGATAGTGCGGCGCAAGCCCCGTTGCAGCGGAGGATGTCGATGTCGCCACCCCGATCCGGCGCTACCACTGGCAAGCGAATGGCGGTCGCGCTCGGCTTTGCGCTGCCGCTGTCCACGTCGATCTATACCCAGCAGCAGCAAAATTCGGCGCAGCAGCTGCAGGAGCAGCAGGCTGCGCAGAGCCGGCTGCAGGCGGCGCTGGACCGTGACCGCGGCTTTGCGGTCGAACTCAGCACCCAGCTGCGTACAGAGCGTCTGCGGCTGAACATGTCGCCGCACGATGGCGCCGCCATCCGTTCGCCGCTGTGCGAACTGCTGGGCCACGAAGTGCAGATGGCCAGCGACGGCGCTTACGGCCGCTATACCCTCGGCGTGCTCGTCTCCGCCTTCCGCGCACCGGCGACCGCGTCATCGTCGCGCACCCTGTGCGAATGCCGTCGCGAAGGCGCCGATCTGCTTGCGCTGCTGAAATCGCGCCAGTCGCCGCTGGCGCGCACGATTGCGCAACGCGAACTGCGGCCGCTGGCGGCGCAGCTCGGCACCAAGGTGCCGCTCGAGGCCGACCGCGGCTACCACGTGATGTTCCCGGGCCAGGAGTTCGGCCTGCGCCGCGCGGTGATCTCGCAGGATCGCGGCGTCGCCATCGCCGACATGCACGACGGCATCCGGGCGAGCGGCGTGTCGGAGATCGCCGCACCCGACGCCCCGGCCGACATGCGCATCGCCGACCGGCTGCAGCGCCACGCCATGGCGCTGATCCCGGCGCTGCGCGGCGAGCCGGTGTCGCGCTGGATGGGCCATCGCCCGTCGCATCCCGATTCCAAGCCGGTGCTGGGCCGCTCGCCGCACCATCGCAACGTGCTGTTCGCGTTCGGTCACGACCATCTCGGCCTGACCATGGCCGGCATTACCGGCAAGCTGGTCGCCGAGCTGGCGACCGATCGGCCGACCACGGTCGATCTCGCCGCCTACCGGCCGGACCGGTTCTGAAATTCGCGGTATGGTGACGGCCAGGACAGGGGGTAATTGTCGATGTTTCCGAAGAAAGATGACCTGACGATCTGCTTCGCCCATGCGGCCTACCGGATGAAGGACCGGTTCGACCTGCGCAAGACCGGCATCCGGAGCTTCGAGGTCCGCGCCTACGACGAGCTGGTGAAGCGGATCGGCGAGGCCGACGTCGTGCTGGCCTCGGGCATGTGGAAGAACGACCTGCTGCCGCATGCCGGCAAGCTGAAGTTCGTGCAGTCGATCAGCTCGGGCATGGACCAGTACTCGAAGGAACTGATGGGCGCCAAGGGCATCCGGCTGGCCAGCGCGGCCGGCGTCAATGCCCGCGCCGTGGCCGAGCACGCGATCGCCCTGGTCCTGGCGGTCTATCGCCGGCTGCCCGAGGCGCGCGACAACCAGCACCGCAAGGTGTGGCGCGGCATGCTGGGCGACCTCACCCAGCGCGAGGACGAGATCGGCGGCAAGACGATCCTGATCGTCGGCATGGGCCGCATCGGCAGCCACCTCGCGATGCTGGCCAAGGCGTTCGGCCTCAAGGTGATCGGCATCCGCCGCGACCCGGCGCAGGGCGCCAACGGCGCCGACGAGATCCACGCCATGGGCGACCTCGTGAAGCTGGTGCCGCGGGCCGATATCGTGGCGCTGACCTGCGCGCTGACGCCCGAGACCACTGGCCTGATGAGCAAGGCGGCCTTCGCCGCGATGAAGCCGTCGTCGGTGTTCGTCAACGTCGCGCGCGGCAAGGTCGCCGACGAGGCGGCGCTGGTCGAGACCATGACCGCCAACCGCATCTGGGCGGCGGCGCTCGACGTCACCGCCGACGAGCCGCTGCCCGCCGAGTCGCCGCTGTGGACGTTGCCCAACGTGTTCGTGACGCCGCACACCGCCGGCGAGACCCGCGCCTACGAGGACAACGTGCTCGACATCCTGATGGAAAACCTCGACCGCCTGTGGCGCGGCGAGAAGACACTGCGCAACCAGGTCCTGTAACCGGGGAGGTCGTCATGCCCGTCGATGCCAACCGCGTCATCCTGACCGGCGAGAACTCGTTCCTGCGGCTGTCCGAGAAGGACGGCGCGAACAACACGACCGACGCCAGCCACTGGCGCATCCTGTTCAGCCCGGCCGGCCCCGGCCACGTGCTCTACCTCAAGAGCGAGCTGACCGAGGGCCAGTCGCGGATCTACTCGGACAACATCGCGCTGGCGCGGTGGCTGCAGCAGACCGTGCAGGGCATGCTCAATCCCGATCTCAAGGACACCTCGATCCCGGTGATCGACGCGGTGTTCGACAAGTCGGGCGACATGCGCTCGTACTGGACCGAGCACGTCCATGCGGTCGACGCCGAGATCGACCTCACCTGGTACGACACCGGCGACCCGCTGCTGGTCCATACCCAGCCCAACGAGCCGCCGGCCAACCGGCCCTACGGCGTCTGCACCGTGCTGATCCCGGTGACCGGCACGCGGCTGACCGTCAACGGCGTGCAGGCGCGGGGCCGGGCGTGGCCGCGCGAGCGCGAGGGCCGGCCGTTCAGCACCTGCGCGCTGGCCTTTTCCGAGAGCTGGACGGAAGCGCGGTAGGGACGCGCCGAACGACCCTAGGCGGTGGGCGCGAAGCCCATCGCCCGGGCGAGGTGGGTGTAGCTGGCGCGGCGCACCGCCTCGTCGTGCGTCCAGGTGACGACCGCCATCTCCTCGACGCCGACCCGGTTCTTGAGGTCCTCGATGCGCTGGGCGACGTCGGGGCCGGTGCCGACGAACGACTCCTCGCGGAAGCGCTGGATGCGGTCCTGGTCGAACGGCTTCAGCTGCTCGGCCGCCGCGTCGGGCGCCTCGAGCGGCACCAGGATGCCGCGGTCGCGGTTCATGCGCGACAGCACGCGCGAGGTGTAGTGGTACTGCGCCTCTTCCATCGTGTCGGCGGCCAGCGCGAAGACGCAGAGGCCGGAGCGCGGCTCGGGATGGCGGGCGCTCGGCCGGTACTGCTGCTTGTAGAGCTTGATGGCGCGCTCGCCGCCGGCGCCGTCCGAGAAAAACCAGGCGTAGCAGTAGGGCAGGCCGAACAGCGCGGCGACCTGCGCGCCGTAGTCGGAGCTGCCGAGGATCCACATCTCGGGCGCCGTCGCGGTCATCGGAAAGGCCTTCACCGCGCCGAACGGGTGGCGGTCGACCAGCGGCTCGCCATGCACCCACGCGATCAGGTCGCGCACGTCGGCCGGGAAATGCTCCGGCCGCTCGTTGGCCGCCGGGTTCAGGGCATAGGCGGTGCGGCCGTCCGAGCCCGGCGCGCGGCCCAGCCCGAGATCGATGCGGCCGGGCGCCAGCGCGTCGAGGACGCGGAAAACCTCGGCCACCTTGAAGGGCGCGTAGTGCGGCAACATGATGCCGGCGCTGCCGATCCGGATGCGCTCGGTGGTGGCCGCGATGGCGGCGATCACGATCTCCGGCGCGGTGCCGACGATGGTCGGGTGGTTATGGTGCTCGGACACCCAGAAGCGCTCGTAGCCGAGCGTTTCGCAATGCTTCGCCAATGCCACCGTGTTGCGGATCGACTGATCCTGGGGGCGGCCGGCGACGGCGATCGACTGGTCGAGAACGGACAGGCGCATGGAACGTCAGATGGCGCGTGCGGCTCAATCCGGCAAGCCCGAGATCTGGTACAGGGCGGCCAGCAGTCCGCTGGGCGAGGCCAGCGGGCCGAAGGCGTCCTTGAAGACCTGCAGGATGAGGCCGTGCCGGTAGATGTGGCTGAGCGCGGTATCGACCTGCAGCCGGAAGGCGCTGTCGCCCAGCCGCAGGGCCAGCGCGATCGGCTCGACGCTGAGATAGGTGTCGGCCATCAGGAGGTTGGCCGCCTCCTTCTCCTTGCGGATCAGGAAGGTGAGCGTGGCACGGTCGGCGAAGAAGGCGGCGATCTCGCCCTTGGCCAGCGCGTCGATGCCATCCTGGTTGGTCTTCAGCAGCACGACGGTGGCGTTGTCGTGGGTCGCCTTGAGGGCGCGCCGCAGCTCCTGCTCGGTGGTGGTGTTGGGCAGAACGCCGACCTTCTTGCCGGCCAGCTGCGCCACGTCGCGCGGGCCGTTCGGGCCGATCGCGAAGCTGGCGCCGTCGATGAAGATCGGGATCGAGAAGTCGACCTGGGTACGGCGCGACAGCGAGGCGGTGGCCGAGGCGCACAGCAGGTCGGCCTTGTTCCCGGCGATCGCGTCGAAGCGGTTCACCGTGTCGACCGGCACGTAGGCGACCTTGAGGTCGGGAATCTTGAGCTGGGTCTTCAGCTGCTCGGCGACGGCGCGGCAGAGATCGACCGAGTAGCCGAGCGGCGCGCCGGTGGTCGGCGTGCCGGGCACGAAGTAGGAGAAGGGCGGCGCGCCGGGATCGAACGCGATGCGCAGGGTCTTGCTGGCGCGCAGCTGGTCGACGGTGGATGCCGCGGTCTGGGCCGCCACCGGGAGCGCCGCGCCGCCGATTGCCACGGCCAGCGCCGCCACCAGCACCTTCGATATCCGGATCATCGTCTTCCCCCGTCTCTCGCGCGCTTCTTATCACATATTGAAACCCGCCTGCGAATTGCACGGGCCTGCGCTTTTCGCCGCTGCCCGCGCGCTTGTCCGGCCGCCGGGCGCGCGCCAAACTCCCCGCCGTTTTCGTACCGGGAGAATCCGCATGAGCACCGCCACGCAGACCAGGCCGCAGTCGCACACCGTCAGCCCCAAGGGCATGCTGATCGGGGGCCAGTGGAGCGAGAGCGCGTCCGGCGCACGCCTCACCGTCGAGAACCCGGCGAAGAAGACGCCGGTCGCCGAGGTGCCGCGGGCCGCCGCCGCCGACGTCGACCGCGCCGTCGCCGCCGCGACCAAGGCGTTCGCCGGCTGGCGCAAGGTCGCGCCGCGCGAACGCGGCAAGGTGCTGCTGAAGATCGCCGAGGCGATCCAGGCGCGGGCCGAGGAGCTGGCGCGCACGATCTCCCTGGAGACCGGCAACGCGCTGCGCACCCAGGCGCGTGGCGAGGCCAACCTGACGGCCGACATCTTCCGCTACTTCGGTGGCCTCGCCAGCGAGCTCAAGGGCGAGACGCTGCCGCTGGGCGAGCACGTGCTGTCCTACACGCGGCGCGAGCCGATCGGCGTGGTCGGCGCGGTGATCCCGTGGAACGCGCCGGTCATGCTGGCGGCGCTCAAGATCGCGCCCGCCCTGTGCGCCGGCAACGCGATGGTGATGAAGGCGGCCGAGGACGCGCCGCTCGGCGTGCTGCTGATGGCCGAGATCTGCCAGGAGTTCCTGCCGCCGGGCGTGCTGAACGTGCTGACCGGCTTCGGCGAGGAGTGCGGCGGCGCGCTGATCAACCATCCCGGCATCCGCAAGCTGTCGTTCACCGGCTCGACCGAGGTCGGCAAGATCGTCATGCGCGCCGCCGCCGAGCGCATCGTGCCGGTGTCGCTGGAGCTCGGCGGCAAGAGCCCGTCGATCGTCTACCCGGACGCCGACGAGGACTGGGCGGTCGACGGCATCATCGCCGCCATGCGCTTCACCCGCCAGAGCCAGAGCTGCACGGCCGGCTCGCGCCTGTTCCTGCACGAGGACATCTTCGACAGCTTCCTCGGCAAGCTCGAGAAGAAGACCTCGGCGCTGAAGATCGGCGACCCGCTCGACGAGGCGACCGACATCGGCACGATCATCAACAACAAGCAGTTCACCAAGGTCTGCAAGTACGTCGACGAGGGCCTGAAGCGGGCCGACGCCAGGCTGGTGTTCGGCGGCCTGCCGCCCAAGACCGGCCCGCTGAGCGAGGGCTACTTCGCCATCCCGACGGTGTTCGCCGATCGCTCGAACGACTGGCGCCTGGCGCGCGAGGAGATCTTTGGCCCGGTGCTGGTGGCGATCCGCTGGAGCGACGAGGCCGAGGCGATCCGCATGGCCAACGACAGCCACTACGGGCTGGCGGCCTATGTCTGGACGCACGACATCGGCACCGGCCTGCGCACCGCGCACGACATCGAGTCGGGCTGGGTGCAGGTCAACCAGGGCCTCGGCCAGGTGCCGGGCATGTCGTACGGCGGTTTCAAGCAGAGCGGCATCGGCCGCGAGTTCTCGCTCGAGGGCATGCTCGACAGCTTCACCCAGCGCAAGAACGTGACGGTGAACCTCGACGTCCGGCGGTAGTGGCGAAACGGCTCCTCGCTTTCCTCCCTGCGCGCGAGCGCGGGGAGGTGTCGCCGCGCAGCGGCGACGGAGGGGTCAAGGCTTTGTCAGGAACGCGTAAATGGCCGCCAATACGTCGTCGGTCTGATGGAGCGCCTCCACGTTCGTGAACCGCAGAACGTGGAAGCCCCGATCGAACAGGAAAGCATCACGACGGCGGTCATACTCGACCTGCTGGCCATGCTGGCTGCCATCGATCTCGACGACGAGATTGCCGTCGAGGCAGGCGAAGTCGCAAATGTATGGCCCGACCCGGTGTTGCCGCCGGAACTTGAAGCCGGCGAGTTGCCGGTTGCGCAGGTGGTACCAGAGGCAATGCTCGGCTCCTGTGGGAGCGCGACGCATCGCGCGGGCATGGTGAAACATACCCTGAGAGACGTGCGCAGGCGTGGCTGCGTTACGGGTACTTGAGGCTTGACCCC
>JAIUOX010000177.1 GCA_020160955.1 Pseudomonadota bacterium | reverse complement strand
CGACGAGCGCGGCCGGCTGCTCGCCAACCTCGGCGACAACCAGGCGATGATGCTGCGCAACCACGGCCTGCTGGTCACCGGCCGCACCGTGCCCGAGGCCTTCCTGCGCCTCTACCGGCTGGAGCGCGCCTGCCAGGTCCAGCTCGACGCCGCCGCGGCGGGCACGCTGAACGTCATGGGCGACAACCTCGCGGCCAAGTCGGGCGCCGACATCGACCGCTTCTCCGAGATGGAATCGGCGGTCGGCGTCGGCGACCTCGAGTTCGCCGCGCTGGTGCGCAAGATCGACAAGGTCGACCGGAGCTGGCGCGACTAGCTCAGAAGAACTTCCAGAAGATCCAGATCGACGCGGCGTAGATCGCCGAGATCAGGGCCACGCCGGCCAGGTTGGCGCGCAGCCGCGACCCGGTGGGGTTCATCCACCAGCCCAGCCGGTTGGCGACCCACGGCACCGCGAAGCCGGTCAGCAGGACGCTGAAGACGTTGCCGACGAACAGGTTGACCGCCCACGGCAGGTGCAGCACGCGGTCGAGGATCGGCGTGCCGACGTAGACGCCCCACAGGAAGACGATGGGGTAGAGCAGCAGCAGCACCACCATGTCCATCTTCCAGACCGGCAGCGGGCCGCCGCCCGCCGACTCGTCGCGGAACCACTGCTCGAAGCCGGTGCCGAGTCGGGCATGGAACTCCTCGGTCAGCGGCTCGGCCTCGGCCAGCAGCGCCGCGCGCGCGGGCGAGTCGAGCCACGCCCGCAGGTTGGCCTCGGTGTCGAAGCGCAGGATGGCGACGTAGTCGTCCTGCACGCCCGGCACCGGCGGCTCGAAGCGGTAGCCCTGCAGGCCGGGCGCCTTCGACTGGGCGGCGGCGATCCTGCGCTCCCACGCCCGGTAGGCCTCCGCCATGCCGGGCTTCACGCGGGTGCTGATCACCGCCGAGACCGGGGCCGGCTTCCGGCCGCCGGCATCGTCGCGCACGATGTGGACGTCGTCGCGGCCGACCAGGAACGGCGCCGCGCCCTCGATCCGCTTCTGCCGCTCGGCCGAGACCAGCCAGCGCTGGGCGTCCTCCATGGTCTGGAAGCGCTGCAGGATCACCCAGTCGACCTGCAGCGGCGGGTTGGGCGGCATCAGCCGCTGCTCGACGAAGCCGGGGAATCCCGAGACGAAGCTGCTGGTCTCGCCCTGCCAGCGGGCGAAGTCCTCCGCCCGCTCGGGTCGCACGCTGGTCTGGGTGACGATGCTGACGGTCATGTCGCCTCGGCCAGCGCCGCGAACAGGCGGTCCGGCGTGAAGGGCAGGTGGGCGAACCGCACGCCGGTGGCATCGGCCAGCGCGTTGGCGACCGCCGGGGCGACCGGGTTGATCGCGCACTCGCCCTGGGACTTGGCGCCCAGCGGGCCGATCGAATCGACCGTCCCGGCGAAGAACACGTCGGTGTGCGGCGTGTCGGCGATCGCCGGCACCCGGCAGTTGCGCAGCTGTGCGTTCACCATGTGACCGTCCTGGTGGACCATGTTCTCGATCAGCGCCCAGCCGTAGCCCATCGCCACCGCGCCGTCGATCTGGCCGCGGCACTGCATCGGGTTGATCGGCCGGCCGATGTCGGCGGCGTGCACGCTGTGCAGCACGCGGATCTCTCCGGTGACGCGGTGGACCGCCAGCCGCACGCCCTGGACGTTGAAGGCGATGGTGCGCGGCGACAGGTAGGCCTTGCGCGCCACGGAGAAGCGGTGGCCGGCCTTCAGGCCCTCGGCGTAGAGCTCGGCCAGCGGCACGCGCCGCGAGCCGCAGACCACCGCGTCGCCGTCGAGCCGGCAGTCGTTGGGCGACGCCTGGCCCAGCCGCGCGGCGGCCTCGAGGATGTCGGCCTTCATCGCCTCCGCCGCGGCCAGCACGGCCTTGCCCGCCACCACCGTGCCGGTGCTGGCGAAGGTGCCGGTGTCGTAGGGCGTGCGGTCGGTGTCGGCGTTGACCAGCGCGACGTCGGCGGCGCGCACGCCCAGCACCGACGCGGCCATCTGCTTGTGCGCCGTGGCGATGCCGTTGCCCATCTCCGACGAGCCGCAGGCGAGGTGGTAGGTGCCGTCGGGCAGCAGCCGCATCTCGGCGCCCGAGCGGTGCTCGGTCGGCGGGCCGCATTCCAGCATGGCGAGCGCCACGCCGGTGCCCTCGCGCCAGTCGTCGCCGGCCGGCCGGGCGACGCCGTTGCCCTTCTTCAGCTCGCGCTCGACGATGTCGAGGCACTCGTCGATGCCGTGGCTGCCGAAGCTGGCGTCGCTCGGCTCCAGCCAGATCGATTCGACGTTGTCGCCCGGCCGCACGACGTTCTTGCGGCGCAGCGCCACCGGGTCCATGTCGAGCACGCGCGCCAGTTCGTCGATCGCCGATTCCATGGCGAAGGTGGTCTGCGAGGCGCCGTAGCCGCGGAAGCCGCCGGCCGGGGTCATGTTGGTGTAGACGACCCGGCCGATGCCCTTCTTGTTGGCGCAGCGGTAGGCCGCGAACGGGCTGGCCATCGCGGCGGCCAGCGTCTCGCTGGCATGGTTGCCGTAGGCGCCGGTGTTGGAGACCACGTGGACGTCGAGCGCGGTCAGCGTGCCGTCCTTGCGGGCGCCCAGCTTGATGCGCGTCGTCATCTGGTGGCGGGTCGTCGCGCCGACGTATTCCTCCTCGCGCGTCCATTCCCACTTCACCGGCCGGCCGCCCAGCTTCATCGAGGCGAACAGCGGCAGGTCCTCCGAGACCATCTCCTGCTTGCCGCCGAAGCCGCCGCCGACCCGCTCGGTGAAGACGTGGACCTGGGAGGGCGGGACGCCCATCAGGTAGGCGAGCTTGGTGCGGGCCGCGAACGGTCCCTGCGAACTGGTGCGGACGTGCCAGCGGCCGTCGTCGCCCTTCCAGGCGATCGAGCCGTGTGTCTCGAGGTGGACGTGCTGCACGCGCGACGTCGAGTAGGTGTGCTCGTGCACGACCTCGGCCTCGCGGAAGCCCTGCGCGACGTCGCCGATCTCGCCCTGCAGCGTGCAGAAGATGTTGCCGTTGTCGGTCACCACCTCGTTCTTGTCGTGCAGGATGGGGGCGCCGGGCTCCATGGCGGCGACCGGGTCGAACACCGCCGGCAGGACCTCCCAGTCGACCGCGAGCGCGCGGACGCCGGCCTCGGCCGCGCCCTCGCTCTCGGCCACCACGGCGGCGATCCGCTGGCCGACGAAGCGCGCGACGTTGTCCAGCATGTAGGTGTCGTCGGGATCGACCAGGTGATCCTCGTGCAGGGCGGTGCTGTAGAGCCGCCGCGGCACGTCCTCCCAGGTGTAGACGGCGACGACGCCGGGCACGGCCAGCGCCTTCGAGCGGTCGATGCCGCGGATCCGGGCGTGGGCATGCGGCGAACGCAGGACCTTGAGGTGCAGCAGCCCCTCGATGGCGACGTCCATCGTGTAGTGGGCGTGGCCGGTCAGGATGGCGTCGGTGAACGGGTTGGGCAGGCTGGCGCCCAGCGCCTGGCCGGCGACGTCATCCTCGATGTTCTTGCGGCCGTGCAGGGCGTCGATGATCGAGCGGTAGCCGGTGCAGCGGCAGATATTGCCCTTCAGCGCGTGCTCGAGGTCGTCCTTGCGGGCCGCGTCGAACGAAGCCGAGGCGGTGGTCATCAGCATGCCGGCGGCGCAGTAGCCGCACTGGAAGGCCTGGGCGTCGTGGAACGCCTGCTGCATGGGATGCAGGACGCCGTCGCGCGACAGGCCCTCGACGGTGGTGACCGCCTTGCCCTCGGCCCGCCACGCCGGCACCAGGCAGGAGTGGAACGGCGTGCCGTCGATCCAGACCGTGCAGGCGCCGCAGTCGCCGGCGTCGCAGCCCTTCTTGACCCCGAGCACCTCGAGGTCGCGCAGGAAGGTGCGCAGGCACTGGCCCGGCGCGGGGGCGGCCGCGTACAGGCGGCCGTTGACGGTGAACTTGCTCATGACAGCTCCGCGCGAATCTGTTCGGCGAGATGGAAGGTGACGTGGCGCTTGTAGGGCGCCGACCCGTGGACGTCCTGGAACCATGCGTCGGGCGGCAGGCGCGCCTCGATCGCGTCGCGCAGCTCGGCGGCGCCCGGGCTGCGGGCGAAGCGGAGATGCACGGGACGCGGCGTCGCGGCGCTCACCGTCAGCAGGAAGTCGCTGCCGTCGTCATTGACCGTGGCGACGATCAGGGCCGCCGACCGGCCGTAGCGGGTCAGCGACACCTGGCGCATGGCGAAGCGCTTGCGCAGCGCCGAGGCGGGCAGGTGGATCGAGCGCAGCAGTTCGCCCTTCTGCAGGACCGTGGTGTGCATGCCCGTGACGAAGTCGACGACCGGCACCTCGCGCGGCGCCCCGTGGCGCGGCCACAGCGTGCACACGCCCTCGAGCGCCGCGGTCAGCGACACCATCGCGCCGGCCGGCAGGGCCATCACGAGGTTCCCGCCGACCGTGGCGGCGTTCCAGATCTTGAAGGACATCAGGAACGCGTCGATGCACTGGTCGACCAGGGGAACCGCCTTCCACTCGGGCGGCCCCCGGAAGTCGTGCAGCTCGACGATCCGGCAGGTCGCGGCGATCTCGAGCCCCTGCGGGCTCGCGACCAGCGGCGTCCAGCCGAGCTCGTGCAGGTCGACCAGCGTGTCGGTGCCGACCTGCGGTTCCGAGAACAGCCATGTTCCGCCCGCGAGGAAGGCGTGGCCGTCCCGCCACTCGATCTCCTCGAAGGTCTTCGGCCGCTTCACCGCCGTGATGGTGTTGAGGTTCATGGCTGCTCTCCTGGTTTGCGGACCGCTACTTCAGGTCGTCGAGCGAGGTCGGGCCGGGGCCCGGGGTGATCAGCGTCGGCCACTGCTTGGAGCCGAACGGCACGGCCGGCGGCAGGAAGGGCTGCTTGCCGCGGCGCTGCATCTCGGAGACGATCGTCTTGCGACCGTCGCCGCCCATCAGCTCGAAGTCCATGATGTGGTAGTTGCCGAAGAACAGCTGGCCGACCGAACGGTCGCCGATGATCCGGGTCATCGAGGTCAGCATCTCCTCGGGCGTCGTGGTGAAGCCCATGGTCTCGATCAGCATCAGCCGGTCGTTGATCGCGTCGGGCCCGAAGTACTGGGCGAGCACCGAGAACAGGACGTTGTTCTGGCGCGCCACGTAGATGGTGTTCGACGCGGCGTAGGTCTTCGCGAGGTCCGGGCCGAGCATCGCCGTCCACTCGTCCATCACCCCCATCCAGTGCTTGACCTGCGTGGAGGCGGCCCAGTTGATGATGGTCTTGATGTTCGGCGCCACCTGCTTGGCGAAGGCGAGCAGCGGCTCGAGCTCCACGCTGCCCTTGGCCAGCGTGGCGTCCATGTAGGCGACGTTGGCCGCCAGGATCGCCTTCACGGTCGGCTTCCAGTCGGCCTGGATGTCGGTCGAGGCGTCGAGGTTGTCGTGCGCCGTCTTCATCTGGGTGCGGTATGCCGCCATCGGCGCGATCCAGCGCTTGTCGTTCGGGTTGTTGACCGACGGGATCACGACCTGGCTGAGCGCCATGGTGCTGTGCCCGACCGACTTCAGGATCTGGTAGACCTTGGGCACCGACGGCGCGGTGACGGTCGGCTGGCCCGGCCGGAACAGCATCAGCTGGCCGCCCTGGTTGGTGAACATCGCGAGGATGATCGGGTGCTTGGCCAGGATGTTGCGTCGGTAGATGCCGGCCGCGCGGTCGTACAGCGAGAACATGCCGACGTCGAGCTGCAGCACGTCGCGCGTCGCGAGGTCGGACGGCGAGGAGGCGGTGTTGCCCGAGATGTTGGCGAGGTACTCCGGCAGGCCAGCCGGGGCCTGCGCCGAGGCGGCGCTGGCCAGGCCAGCGGCCAGGAGGCCCGCCGCGAGCCGCAGTGACAGTCTTCTCATCTCTTCGTCCTTTCGTTGGTCGTCGTTGGCACTCAGAAAAGCACGGTGAGCCGCATCGTCAGCGCCAGCGCGCCGGGCAGCGTGGGAGACGCACCGGGCGTCGGGATGTAGCTGACGGTCGGCTGCAGGAACGTCGAGGCGAACAGGTGCGCCTGGTAGTAGGCCTGTAGCATCAATTCGCTGGGGCGGGCGAACAGGACGGGGTTGAGGCGCGAGAAGGCGGCGCCGAGTCCCATCGAATCGCTGGGCCGGTTGCCGAACAGGCTGAAGCCGGTGACGCCGGCGCCGTAGTACTGCGTGATCGGCAGCGTCTGCGAGTTGTTGAAGCCGAACTGGTAGAACACCGAGATCGACGACTTCTCGACCGCCGGGTTGAGGCCGAACGCGACGCGCTGCGAGCCGAACAGGTAGAAGCCGCCGGTGCCGTCCTCGGTCACGCCGCCGGCGCTCAGGATGCCGGTCTGCCGCCACAGGCCGGCGCCGAACTGCCCGGGATGCTGGCCGGCGCCCAGCAGCCAGTTGGTGCCGATCTCGGCGACGTTGAGGAAGTAGCCGTTGAACTGCGGCGGCGTGATGCCGGTCTGCACGCCGCGGGCGAGGTTGCCGTCGTAGACGCCGACGTTGACGTAGAAGGACTTGGTCGGCGTGAAGTTGACGGTCACGCCGTCGGCCGGGTTGTAGTAGCCCCCCATGGCGCCGATCATCGAGGCGTTCTTGAAGATCGGCACGTACAGCAGGCCGCTCACCGCGGGAATGTTCTGCGAGCTGTCGGCCAGCGTGACGGGGCGCAGGACGTTGCCGAAGTCGTCGGGTGGCACGCTGCGGCCGATCCGGATGGCCAGCACGTCCTTGCGCATCTCCTGGCGGTACCAGGCCTGGTAGAGCTCGGAGCGGTTGAACGGCGGCGGGCCGCCGATGCCGTTGTATCCCGGCACGGTGCCGGCCTGGTCGTTGGTATCGCCGACGTTGACCTGCAGGAACTGGAAGCCGAACGAACTGCCACGCCAGTCGACCAGCTTCTCGGCGTCGACCGTGAGGCCGAACAGCAGGGCGCTGTTGTTCGTCCAGCCACCGGGTTGCGCCCCGCCGGCCGCCACCAGGTTGGTGTCGGCCAGCCACAGGCCACCAAGCCTGACGCCCCAGTCATCCTTGAGGCCGAGCGTGCGACCCAGCCAGCCGGTCCCCAGGCTGAGGTTGCTGGCCGCGGGATTGCCGCTG
>JAIUOX010000176.1 GCA_020160955.1 Pseudomonadota bacterium | reverse complement strand
CCTCCTGGCGCAGGCGCTCGGGTGTGCCGTCGCCGTAGCGCACGTCGAGCCGCAGGTTCTGGCCCTCGACCCAGCCGTAGCGCAGCAGGCCGTCGCGCAATGCCGTGACGCGGCTCACCGCCTCGGGCGTTCCCTGGGCCTGGGACAGCAGGACGCCGACGACCCGCACGCGCTGCGCGCGCGCCACCGCCGGCGCGACGCCCATACCCGCCGCCGCCGCCACCAGCCTCCGTCGCGTCACCCCCAAGATGCCCGTCCTGTCCCGCGTTTCCGCGGTCGATTGTGTCGATACCGGGGCAGGGCCGCAACACACCGCGTGAACTTTGCGATGGTCCGGGCATCCCGTCGGAACGGCGAGACAGGTTGCGCGTCGCGATAGTTTCGCAGCCTCCGAAGCAATCGTTACCGAAATTCAAACAAAGGATACAAAGCTCGACATTACGCAGCGCATTTCGCGCAATAACTTGTGAGGCGTCCGCCGTCAGGAGCCGTCACATGTTGTCCCATCTTCGTCGCCTGGCGCAGGCCGATCGTGGCGCCACCTCCATCGAGTACACGCTGATCGCCTCGTTGATCGCCATCGCGGCGATCGCCGCGATGCGGACTGTGGGCACGTCGCTCAACGCCGTGCTCAGCAACGTCGCCAACTCCCTGGGCTGAGGTCATCATGCTGTTTTCGCGAAGCGACGCGGAGCAGCGGAAGCTGGACGCTTCCGCCATCAAGTACACCGTGCTCACCTGGATGATCGCGATCGCCGGTCTCGCGTCCCTCTACAGCGCCGGCGGCATCGACTAGGACACCGCCGGCCGCGCGCGGCTAGCGCGCCGCGAGCTTCGCGGCGATCGCCGCGACGTGCCGCCCCTGGAACTTCACGCCCTCGAGTTCGACCGCGGACGGCTGGCGGCTGCCGTCGCCGCCGGCGATGGTCGACGCGCCGTACGGCGAGTTGCCCATCACCTCGGCGGTGCCCATCTGGCCCTGGAAGGCGTAGGGCAGGCCGACGATCACCATGCCGAGATGCAGCAGCACCGGGTGGAAGGTCAGGATGGTCGATTCCTGGCCGCCGTGCTGGGTCGCCGTCGAGGTGAAGACCGAGCCGACTTTGCCGACCAGCTTGCCCTGCGCCCACAGGCCGCCGGCCTGGTCGAGGAAGTTCTTCATCTGCGCCGTCATGTTGCCGAAGCGCGTGCCGGTGCCGAACAGGATGGCGTCGTACGACGCCAGCTCGTCGATCGTGGCGACCGGCGCGGGCTGGTCGACCTTGTAGTGCGACGCCTTCGCCACTTCGGGCGGCACCAGCTCGGGCACGCGCTTGACGACGGCTTCCGCGCCGGCTTCGCGCGCGCCCTCGGCGGCGCCGTAGGCCATCTTCTCGATGTGGCCGTAGGACGAGTAGTAGAGAACGAGGACCTTGGTCATGGTCTGCTTCCTGTGTCGGAGGGGAGGGATCAGCGGCGGCGGAACAGCAGGGCGTCGAGCGAGTAGCGGCCGCCGCCCTGGATCGCGAAGGCCAGCGCGAGCAGGCCCCACATCAGCGGGTACTCGTAGCCGCCGGCGGTCCAGAAGAAGCCGGCGCCGAGATGCACCTTGAAGGTGGCGACGAACATCAGGCCGGCGACCAGCAGCGCGGCGACGCGGGTGCCGAGGCCGAGCGCCAGGGCGAGGCCGCCGAACACCTCGATCACGCCGGCGGCCAGCGCCAGCGAGGCCGGCAGGCCGAGCTTGGTGGCGAAGAACTGGCCGGTCGCCTCGAGGCCATAGCCGCCGAACCAGCCGAACAGCTTCTGCGCGCCGTGCGGCACCAGGAACAGGCCGACGGTGGCGCGCGCCAACGGCTCGGCGAACGGGGCGAAGGGTCGGGCGAGGCGGTCGAGAAGCGGGCCGGCCGGCGCGGCGAGGACTTGGGTGGCGAGGACTGGGGTCTGGCTCATGAGGGTCTCCTGTCGGGAGGGATTGGTCGCCCCATCAGGTACGGGGCGACCGTTTCCGGGACAATCCACTGCCTCTGCATCAGATTGTTGCTAGAATGGCGACAATGGATCGCCTGGTCGCCATGGAAGCCTTCGTCCGCGCCGCCGACGGCCGCTCGTTCTCGCAGGCGGCGCGGCAGATGCGGCTGTCGCGGTCGGTGGTCAGCCGCCACATCGCCGCCCTCGAGGCGTCGCTCGGCGCCCGCCTGATCCAGCGCACGACGCGGACCCTGACCCTGACCGAGGCGGGCCGGCTCTACCTCGAGCGGGCGCGCCGCGTGCTGGCGGACGTCGAGGAGGCCGAGCGGTCGGTCGGCCAGCTGAGCGACGCGCCGCGCGGCCAGTTGCGGGTCAGCGCGCCGATGAGCTTCGGGTTCCTCCACCTCGCGCCGGCGATCCCGGCTTTCCTCGCGCGTCACCCCGACGTCACGGTCGACATGAGCCTGACCGATCGCTTCGTCGACCTGGTGGAAGAGGGCTTCGACGTGGCGGTGCGCATCGGGCGGCTGCCCGACTCGAGCCTGATCGCGCGGCGACTGGCGCCCAGCCGGCTGGTCGTGTGCGGCAGCCCGGATTACCTCGCGCGCCGCGGCGTGCCGCGCACGCCGGCCGACCTCGCGGGCCACGAGTGCCTGCACAACACCAACCTGCCGGGACAGTGGCCGTTCGCGATGCCGGACGGCGGTGTCGCGATGGTCGATGTCGCGGGGCGCCTGACGGCCAACAACGGCGACGCGCTGCAGGCCGCGGCACGCACCGGCGCCGGCCTGATCTACCTGCCGTCCTTCATCGTCGGCGAGGACCTGCAGGCTGGCCGGCTGGTCAGCGTGCTCGACGGGTTCACGACGATCGGCGCCACCGTCAACGCCGTCTACCCGCACGCGCGGCACCTGTCGCCCAAGGTGCGGGTGTTCGTCGACTTCCTTGCCGAGCGTTTCGGGCCGCAGCCCTACTGGGACGCGGCCTCGACGGGTGGGGCGTCGGCTACTTGAGGTGTTCGAGGCAGGCGCCGGCCTGCTCGGCGGCGGCGCGGCCGGCGTCGCGCGACAGCGAGCCGTTCATCACCATCGGCCGCACCACCGCGGTCAGCGCCTCGCGCAGGTCGGTCTTCGGCGTCACGGTCGGCGCGACCTTGGCGTAGACGGTCTGCGCGTCCTTCGAGAGGTTGGCCGAGCAGGCCTGCGCCGCGGCCTGGTCGGCGGCGTGGGCCGCGACCGGAAGAATGGCGAGGGACAGCGCGATCGCGAACGTGAAGCGGGACAAGCGAACCTCCTGGAAAAGCGAGCCGCCTTTCTGTGCCGAACCGCCGTGCGAAGCCATCGATATTTATTGCTTCCGGTTTGGGGGAATCGGCGGGACGGCAATGCTAGCCTGCGCACAACGAGCCAAGCCACGCGCGGGGGAAACATGCAGGCCACCACTCCGGAAATCTTCGACTACATCGTCGTCGGCGCGGGATCGTCCGGCGCGGTCGTCGCCGCCCGCCTGTCGGAGAGCGGCCGCCACCGCGTGCTGCTGCTCGAGGCCGGCACCGAGGGCTCGGGCTACTTCTGGTCGCGCATTCCGGTCGGCGTGTCGAAGATGATCGACCACCCGGCGGTGAACTGGTGCTTCTCGTCCGAACCCGACGAGGGCTCGGGCGGCCGCCGCATCGAGGTCCCGCGCGGCAAGATGCTGGGCGGCTCCAGCTCGATCAATGGCATGGTCTACATCCGCGGCCAGGCGCAGGACTACGACCACTGGGCGCAGCTCGGCAACCGCGGCTGGAGCTGGGACGACGTGCTGCCGGTCTACAAGCGGATGGAGCGCTACGACGGCGGCTCCGACGATTTCCACGGCCGCGCCGGCCCGCTGCGCGTCAGCGATACGCCGCGTCACAAGGTGCCGCTGCTCGAGAAGATGATCGCCGCGGCCGAGAGGATCGGCCTGCCGTTCAATCCCGACCTCAACGGCGCCTCGCAGGAAGGCATCGGCATGAGCCAGGTGACGATCGCGCGCGGCCGCCGCCAGAGCACCGCCTACTGCTACCTCGACCCGGCGCGCGGCCGCGCCAACCTGGTGATCCGCCAGGGCGCGCTGGCGCAGACGCTGGTCCTCGAGGGCAAGCGCTGCGTCGGCGTGCGCTACACCGTCGGCGGCGCGGCGCACGAGGCGCGGGCGAGCCGCGAGGTCGTCGTGTCGAGCGGTTCGATCAACTCGCCGAAGCTGCTCGAACTGTCGGGCATCGGCCGCGGCGATCTCCTGAAGTCACTGGGCATTGCGCCGGTGCACGAGCTGCGCGCGGTCGGCGAGAACCTGCGCGACCACTACTCGCCGCGCGTCAAGTTCGCGATCTCGACGCCGGGCGCCACCTTCAACGACAACGCGCGCGGCTGGCGGCTGGCGCGCGAGGCGATCAAGTACGCGCTGTGGGGCGAGGGCTTCCTCGGCATGACCTCGGTGCCGATCCGGCTGTACTTCCGCACCCGGCCCGGCCTCGAGACGCCCGACGCCACGGTCTCGATCCTGCCGTTCCTCTACGAGCGCGTCGGCCACGAGCGGCGGATCTCGAAGCGCCGCGGCATCACCATGAACGTCAACGTGCTGCGCTCGGAGAGCCTGGGCTCGGTGCACGCGGCGTCGGCCGACCCGGCGGCGCCGCCGGCGATCCGCTTCAACTTCCTGTCCGCCCAGGCCGACCGCGACGGCGTGCTGGCGGCGATCCGCAAGGGCCGCGAGCTGATGTCGACCTCGCCGATGCGCGAGATCGTGTCGGAGGAGATCGCGCCCGGGCCGCTGGTCCAGAGCGACGACGAGCTGCTCGACTGGGTGCGCCACAACGCCGAGACCACTTACCACCCGGTCGGCACCTGCCGCATGGGCACCGACCCGGCGTCGACCGTGGTCGATCCCGAGCTGCGGGTGCACGGGGTCGCCGGCCTGCGCATCGCCGACGCCTCGATCATGCCGACCCTGACCAGCGGCAATACCAACGCCCCCTGCATGATGATCGGCGAAAAGTGCGCCGACATGGTCCTGGCGGCGGCCTGACCGCCTGAATCTTGCAGTTGATGTGACGGGAGTCACTGCCCCGGGCCCCCGCCCGGGTCACGCTCAGGCCATGAGCATCAGGCAGACCAGCGGAGTACCCGGGCATCCGTCGTCGCCGCCGGCGGCGACGCCGAGCCCCCAGCAGCTCGCGTCCCGGCTGCTCATGGAACTCTACCGGGTAACCCGCGGCCGGGCCATGCAGCACCATCGCATCGAGTTCATCGCCGCCGCGGCCGGCATCGTCGACCTGATCCACCAGGAGGTGGCGGTCGCCCACGGCGTCGCGGCCGGCCTGATCGAGGTGATCGAGGGTCACAGCATCTGCCTGACGGACGAGGGCCGGCTGCTCCTGCGATAGGCTAGGATGGCGGCGTCACGCCCCCCCCCTTCGGAGTCCCTCGCCATGCGTACCGTCAAGGATGTCACGTTCGACCTGCTGCGCCGGCTCGGCATCACCACCGTGGTCGGCAACCCCGGCTCGACCGAGGAAACCTTCCTCAAGGACTTCCCGAAGGACTTCGACTACGTGCTCGCGCTGCAGGAGGCGAGCGTCGTCGGCATCGCCGATGGCCTGTCGCAGGGCCTGCGCAAGCCGGTGATCGTCAACGTCCATACCGGCGCCGGCATGGGCAACGCGATGGGCTGCATCCTGACGGCCTACCAGAACAAGACGCCGCTGATCGTCACCGCCGGCCAGCAGACCCGCGAGATGCTGCTGCTCGAACCGCTGCTGACCAACATCGACGCGACGACGCTGCCGCGCCCGTGGGTCAAGTGGGCCTACGAGCCGGCACGCGCCGAGGACGTGCCGGCCGCCTTCATGCGCGCCGTCGCCACCGCGCTGCAGCCGCCGGCCGGGCCGGTGTTCCTGTCGCTGCCGCTCGACGACTGGGACAAGCCGCTGGACGGGCCGGCCGCCGTGCGCGCCGTGGCGACGCGTGTCGCGCCCGACCCGGCGCTGGTCGCCGCCTTCGCCAACCGCATCAACGCGGCCCGGAGCCCGGTGATCGTGTACGGCTCGGACATCGCGCGCAGCCAGGCGTGGGACGAGGCGATCCGCTTCGCCGAGACGCTGGGCGTGCCGGTCTGGACCGCGCCGTTCGCCGAGCGCACGCCGTTCCCCGAGACGCATCGCCAGCATGCCGGCGCCCTGCCGTCGGCGATCGGGCCGCTGGGCCAGAAGCTCGCCGGCCACGACCTGGTGATCGTCGTCGGCGCGCCGGTGTTCCGCTACTACCCGATGGTCGCCGGCGACTACCTCGCCGCGGGCACGGCGCTCCTGCAGGTGACCGACGATCCGGCGATGGCGTCGAAGGCACCGGTCGGCGACAGCCTGGTGGCCGACGCGAAGCTGTTCCTGTCGGCGGTGCAGCCGCTGGTAACGAAGCGCGCGCCGGCCGTGACCGCGCCGCTGCGCGCCGCGCCGTCGACGCCCGACATGACCGCCCAGCCGCTGGCCGGCGACGCCATCATGGCGGCGGTGCGCGCGGCCTGCCCGGCCGACTTCGTGCTGGTCGAGGAGGCGCCCTCGGTGGTGGGCGAGATGCAGGACCACTTCCGCATCGACCGGCCCGACACCTTCTACACCTTCGCCTCGGGCGGGCTGGGCTGGGACATGCCGGCGGCGGTCGGCCTCGCGCTGGCCGAGCGCAAGTCGGGCCGCAACCGCCCGGTGATCGCCCTGATGGGTGACGGCTCGTTCCAGTACTCGGTGCAGGCGCTCTACACGGCGGCGCAGCAGAAGGCGCCCGTCGTGTTCGTGGTGCTGCAGAACCACGAGTACGCGATCCTCAAGAACTTCGCCGAGCTCGAGGAGACGCCGAACGTGCCGGGTCTCGACCTGCCGGGCATCGACCTCGAGGCACTGGCCAAGGGCTACGGCGTGCCGTCGAAACTGGCGAAGACGGGGGCCGAGGTCACCGAAGCGGTGACCGAGGCGCTGGCGCGCCCCGGCCCGTCGGTCGTGGTGGTGCCGCTCACCCGCAAGCGGCACTCGCTGCTCTGAGCGGCCGCGCTCAGGCGAGGCCGCGGCGGGCGCGCTCGGCGTCGTCCCACGCGGTCAGCGCCTGGTAGTCGGGCACGAAGCCCAGCCCCTTGCGCGCATCCGACGAGATCGCGGTCTGCGAGGTCACGACATCGACCACCGCCGGCGCGTTGGCCAGCGCGCGCTGGATCGCCGCCGGCAGGTCGGCCGGGTTCTCGACGCGCTCGCCGTGGGCGCCGAGCGCCCGGGCCATCGCGGCATAGTCGGAG
>JAIUOX010000175.1 GCA_020160955.1 Pseudomonadota bacterium | reverse complement strand
CGCCACGTCCAGCGCGGCGATGCGTGCCCAGACCAGCGACAGCAGGAGGCCGTAGGTCATGAAGCCGATCACCGCGGCGAAGTTGCCGCGCGCCACGATCGTCCAGGCGGCGACCGCCAGCACCAGCAGCGCCAACCCGGTATCGAGCAGGTCGAGCACGGTCACGACGGCGGATCCTGGCGTCGCCGGATCGCGCTGGCCACGACCTGCGCGACGGTCGCGCCGGACAGTTGCACGAGGCCCCAGATGGCGACCAGCTTCAGCACGCCCAGCAGGCTGGTCGCCTGCGGCAGCAAGCCCAGCACGATCAGTCCGAGTCCGAGGTTGTCGGCCTTGGTGAGCGCATGCAGGCGCGACAGCGAGTCGGGGAAGCGCAGCAGGCCGACCGTGCCGGCGAGGAAGAAGAAGGCCCCCAGCACCACGGCAACGACCGTGAACAGGTCGAGCGCGAGGCTCATCGCCCGTCCCTCCTCGGCGCCGCCACCACGAAGGCGATCGAGGCGAAGGCCGCGAGCAGCGCGAGGCAGAGGGCCGCATCCTCGGCGCCGCGCGCCTCGGTCGCCGCGGCGACCAGCAGCAATGTCGCCACGCCGCCGGTGCCGAGCAGCTGCGCGGCCATGGTGCGGTCTACGTCGGCCGGCCCGGCGAGGATGCGGACCAGCCCGACCGCGACCGTGGCGACGATCAGTCCCGCGGCGGCGAGCAGGAACTCAGCCATCCGACAGCATCCGCTCGAACCGCCGCTCCTCGTTGGCCATGTCGGCGGCGATCGGCTGTGACACGTCGAGACCGTGGATGACGAGGTCGCCCTCGGCGTCCGTGCCGCAGGGCATGGTGCCGGGCATCAGGCTCGACAGGCCGAAGAACGTCGCCCGCGCCTCGGGCGACGCGATCCGCGAGCGATAGCGCACGAAGCCGGTCCTGAGCGGCAGCGACGGAGCGAAGGCGCGCAGCGCCACGTCGAAGCCGGCGCGGATCGACTGGCTCACGAAGTGGCCGGCGAAGGCCAGCATCGCGAGCGGCCTCAGGCGGCGGGTCGACGGCGGCAGCAGGCGCAGGCTGGCCCACGCGGCCAGCCCGGCCGTGACCACGCCGACCGCCATGTCGGCCGGGTCGCGCCCCGCCAGCATCAGCCAGAACGCGAAGAAGCCGATGCCGCGGAATGACAGGGCGGCCAGCGACCGCGGACTGTCGGTTCCTGGCGTCACGATGCCGCCGAAGGCGCCGCCGGGCCCCCGACGGACGCCGCCCCCGCCTTTCCTGGTTCCTTGACCCGGAACACCGCGACGTAGAGCGCCGGCAGCACGATCAGCGTCAGCACGGTGGCGACGAACAGGCCGCCCATGATCGCCATCGCCATCGGTCCCCAGAATACGTCGGCGGCGATCGGGATGAAGCCCAGCACCGTCGACACGGCGGTCAGCATGATCGGCCGGAAGCGCAGCACCGTCGCCTCGACGATCGCGTCCCAGACGTTCGGCCGCTCGTTCCGCTCGGTCTCGATCTGCTCGATCAGGATGATCGCGTTGCGGGCGATCATACCGAACAGGGCGAGGATGCCGAGGATGGCCACGAAGCCCAGCGGCTTGCCGACGATCAGCAGCGTGAAGACGATGCCGATCAGGCCCATCGGGATGACCGCGACGACCAGGAACAGGCGGCTGAAGCTGTGCAGCTGCACCATCAGGAAGAACAGCATCAGCAACAGCATCAGCGGCACCTTGGCGAACACCGAGTCCTGCGACTTGGCGCTCTCCTCGACCGTGCCGCCGGTCGCGATCTGGTAGCCCTTCGGCAGCTTGGCGCGCAGCTTCTCGATCGCCGGCTCGAGCGCGTCGACCGCGCCGACCGGCGTCGCCCCCGCCCGCACGTCGGCCAGCACGGTGAGCGTCGGCACGCGCTGGCGGCGCCACACCAGCGGGTACTCCTGCTTGGCATCGAAGGTCGCGATCTGGCTGAGCGGCACGGTGCGGCCGTCGCCCAGCGGCAGCTGCAGCGAGCGCAGGGCGTCGATCGAGCTGCGCTGCTCGTCGAGCGCGCGGGTGATCACTGGCACGAGGTAGATGTCGTCGCGCACCTGGGTGACCGGAACGCCGGCCATCATGGCGTTGATCACGTCGGACACCGCCCGCGACGACAGGCCAAGCTGGCGCGCCTTGTCCTGGTCGATCGTCACCCGGACCTGGCGGGAGGGTTCCATCCAGTCGAAGCTGACCTCGGCGATGTGCGAATCGCCGCCCAACACGCGCCCCAGCTCCAGCGCGATCGCCCGCACCTGGCCGAGGTCGGGGCCGCTGACCCGGTACTGCACCGGCCAGCCGACCGGCGGCCCGAGCTCCAGCGGGAAGACGCGCGACACCAGGTTCGGCATCTCGTCGGACAGGAACTTCTCGATCTTCTTCTGGAGCCGCTCGCGCGCCGCCACGTCCTTGGCGACCACGACGGCCTGCGAGAAGTGATCGTTGGCCAGACGCACGTCGAGCGGCAGGTAGAAGCGGATCGCGCCGCGGCCGACGTAGGTGCTCCAGCGCGCCACGTCGGGATCCTTCGCCACGAAGGCGTCGAAACGCTGGGCGATGTCCTCGCTGGCGTAGATCGACGCGTTCTGCGGCAGGGTCATGTCGACCACCAGTTCGGGCCGGTCCGACGCCGGGAAGAACTGGCGCTCGACGTAGGGCGACGCCAGGAACGCCGCCACCAGTGCCGCGACCGACACGCCGATCGTCAGCCACTTGGCGCGCATCGCCATCACCAGCAGGTTGCGGAAGATGCGCAGCACCGCGCCCTCGGGCTGGGGCGTGGTGTCCTTGGGCGGCTTCAGCAACGCGACGCCGAGCAGCGGCGCGAACAGCACGGCCACGAACCACGACACGAACAGGGTGATCGTGACCACGGCGAAGATCGAGAAGGTGTACTCGCCGGCCGAGCTCTGGGCGAAGCCGATCGGAACGAAGCCGGCGACCGTCACGAACGAGCCCGACAGCATCGGGAAGGCGACCGACGAATAGGCGAACGAGGCCGCCTTCTCCGGCTTGTCGCCGAGCGCGATGCGCGAGGTCATGACGTCGACCGTGGTCATGGCGCTGTCGACCAGCAGGCCGAGCGCGATGATCAGCGCGCCGAGCGAGATGCGCTGCAGGTCGATGCCGAACCACTGCATGATCGGGAAGGTGATCGCCAGCGTCAGCGGGATCGACAGTGCCACGATCGCGCCCGGCCGCAGGCCCAGGCTGACGATGCTGCAGGCCATGATGATGGCGATGGCCTGCCACAGCGAGGTCATGAACTCGCCGATCGCGTGGTCGACGACGGCCGGCTGGTCGGACACCAGCGTCGCCTCGATGCCGAGTGGCAGGTCGTTGACGATGTCGTTGATCTCGTTGGTGACGTTCTTGCCGAGCGCCAGGATGTCGCCGCCGTTGCGCATGGCGATCGCCAGGCCGATCGCCGGCGTGCCGTTGACGCGGAACATCGGCTGCGGCGGGTCGGCGTAGGCGCGCCGCACGTCGGCGATATCGCGCAGCCTGATCATGCGGCCGTTCGACAGGAAGTTGACGTTCAGGATGTCGTCCTCGGACCGGAACGCGCCCGAGACCTGCAGCGACAGCTTTTCCTGGCCGGTCTGCACCGAGCCGGACGGGACCACGCTGTTCTGCGCCTGGATCGCGCGGATGACCGAGTCGCGGTCGATGCCGAGGCCGGCCAGACGCTTGGTCGAGAACTCGACGAAGATCTGCTCTTCCTGCGCGCCCATGATCTCGACCTTCGAGACATCGGGCACATTGAGGACGCGGCTGCGGACCTGCTCGACATAGTCGCGCAGTTCGCGATGGGTGAAGCCGTCGGCGGTGAAGGCGTAGATCAGGCCGAAGGTGTCGCCGAAATCGTCGTTGAAGCCGGGGCCGATGACGCCCTGCGGCAGGGTGTGGCGGATGTCGCCGATGTTCTTGCGGACCTGGTACCAGATATCCGGCACCTCGGCCGGGCTGGTCGAGCCCTTGAGATTGACGAAGATCGTGGTCTGGCCGGGAATGGTGTAGCTGCGCAGGAAGTCGAGGCCGCGCGTCTCCTGCAGCTTGCGCTCGATGCGCTCGGTGACCTGCTGCAGCGTCTCGTCCAGCGTCGCTCCCGGCCACGCCGCCTGCACGATCATCGTGCGGAAGGTGAAGGCCGGGTCCTCGTTGCGGCCCAGCGTCTTGTAGGACGACAGCCCCGCCAGCGAGACAATGATCATCAGGAAGATGGTGAACGACCGGTGCTTCAGAACCCAGTCGGACAGGTTGAAACCGCTCACTTGGCGGCTCCCAGCAGCCGGACCTTCTGGCCCGGGTGCAGCGCCTGCACGCCGGCCGTGACGACGATCTCGCCGCCCGACAGGCCGTGCGACACGATCACGGTGCCGGGATCGAAGCGGCCCACGGTCACGTTGTGCAGCGCCACGGTCTCGGTCTTCGGGTCGACCAGCCAGACCGCCGGCTGTCCGTCGATCCGGGTCAGCGCGCTGGCCGGCAGGGCCACGCCGGGCACCGATTCGATCTCCATCCGGCCGGTCACGGTGGCGCCCAGCAGCATGGCGGCGGGCGGGTTGATCAGCCCGACCCGGACGCGGAACGTGCGGGTGATCGGGTCGGCCTGCGGGTCGATCTCGCGCACCCGCCCCTCCGCCTTGATCGACGGATCGTCGGTCAGGAAAACCGAGATCCTCGGATTCGAGGGCGCGGCGCGGATGACCTGGGCCGGCACGTTGAACACCGCGTCGCGGCCGTCCTGGCGGGCCACCCGGAACACCGGCTGGCCGGCCTGCACGACCTCGCCGGCCTCGGCGAAGCGGCCGGTGATCGAGCCGTCGACGCCGGCCTTCAGCTCGGTGTAGCTCACCCGGTCCTGGGCGATCTGCAGCTGGGCCTCGGCATTGTCGAGTTGCGACTGCGCGGTGCGCAGGGCCTGCTGCGCCTGGTCGTACAGCGCCTGCGTGGTGAAGCCCTGCGGCAGCAGGGTCTTCTGGCGGTCGAAGGCGTTGCTGGTCTCGACGACGCGGCCCTCGGCGGCCGAGACGGCGGCCTGGGCCGAGCGCAGGCCGTTCAGCTCGTTCTGGGGATCGAGGCGCGCCAGCACCTGGTCGGGCTGGACCCGGTCGCCGACGTTACCGACGCGATCGATGATGCGGCCGCCGATGCGGAACGACAGCGACACCTCGTTCTCGGCGCTGATCTGGCCGGTCAGGGTGATGACCTCGCCGGTTCCGCCCTTGGCCGCCGTCACCGTGCGCACGGGACGCGGCACCGGCGGCTTGGCCTCCGTCTTGCGCTCGCAGCCGGTCAGCCCCACCGCCGCGACCACGAGGAAGCCCAGCGCGGCCGGGCCGGCGGCGAGCGACAGAACGGAGCGCTGGAGGAAACGTCGGGTCATGGACTTGCCTACTGGATGATTCGCGCCCGCAGGCGGGCGTACTCCTGGTCGGAGATGGCTTTGTCGGACTTCAGTCGCTCGAGCTTGGCAAGCTCGTCGGCGACGCTGAATCCGACCATCTGGCGCAACTCGTCGCGGGCCTGTCGTGCCTGGCTGCGATTGCGTTCCGCCATGCCCCCTCCTTGCGTGAGGATGTAGGCGAAGATTCCGACGTACGGAAGCACGATCAGGAGGATGACCCACAAAACCTTCCCCATTCCGGAGACATCCTGGCGCCGGAACAGGTCGCTGGCCGTCGTGATGAACAGCCAGAACCAGAGAATGAACATGAATACAGCAAAGGCATCCGCGATGAAGTTCGCGAACGTCGATTCGGCAGAGAACAACATGGGACCCTCCGTCAGCGCGCGATGGCGCTCCACCTGCAACCGGTTCGCGGTTCGCTCACCTCGAGCGTCCCGGGCGACTTGGACGCATCCGCGGTCACCGGGAAGTTGGTGCTGCCGATCGTCATCGTCGTGGTGAAGACGTTGGGCGCGGTCATGGTCATGGTCCGGGTGATGCCGCCCGCGGTGCGCAGGGTCGCGGTGTCGCCGCTGCGCGTGAAGACGTGGACCCGCGACAGATCGGCATCCCACCGCTGGCAGGCGGCCGGGTTGCGGTCGGTCGGCACGACCCGGAACTCGATCGGCGCCGAACTGGCGGGCGCCGCGGCAGTGGTCGCCGCCGGCGGGGGCGCGCAGGCCGCGGCCATCAGGAGCGTGGCGGCGGCGGCGGACAGGCGAACGATCCGGGTCTCAGGCATCGGTGGCTCCTCGGTGTGACAGGGCTCTGGCTTGTTGCAATGCACCCATTGTCGGACAGCGGCGGTCCTCCGACATCGGCCGGGAATCCCCGAACTGTTCCGAGAGTCCCAATTCGCCTGGGGCGCTGGCGACTTTGGGACGGGTTGAACAATCGCGGGACGCCTCGCCAAGGCGACCGGACACGCCCCCTCCTAGGATGAGCGTCGACAATCAACCTCGCTGTCAGGAAGACAGACGATGCAGGCATCTTCCCCGCGGAACCGATGGCTGGGCGGCCTTGCCGCCCTGGGGTCGCTCGTCCTTTGCGCCGGACCGGCCGCCGCCCAGGTGCGCGACCAGGTCGAGGACGGCAACGCCGCGCGCACCGACGCGATCTTCGGCACGCCCAACATCGTGACGCCGGTCCCCGAGGACTCGCTGTTCGCCACCACGCCCGGCCTGGAGCGCCAGCTGCGCCGCTCGCAGTTCACGATCAGCGGCCTCGTGCCGATGTTCTACAACTCCAACGCCGACGCGCTGCCCTACGCCGGCACCAACTCGGGCGAGTTCTCGCCGGTGCTGGGGTTCACCTGGTCGACGCCGGTGTTCGACCTGCCCTTCCGCTTCACCGCCAACGGCCGGGCCGAGATCGATCGCTTCACCCAGGTCCCGACCGCCGACTTCGACAAGCTCGCGGTATCGGGCCGACTGCAGTACGTCGACGCCAGCAACGACCAGGCCTGGTCGCCCTACGTTTCGTACGCACCCCGCTGGGACTTCGCGCCGTTCTACCGCACCTGGAACGCGACCCGGCAAGACGTCAACGTCGGCGTCAACAAGGTCTTCAACTTCGACGGCGCGTTCAACCGCGTCGCCCCGTCGGGCGACACCTTCGAGGCCACGGCGTGGTCGTTCGGCATCACCGCCGCCCTGCAACGCCGCTTCCGCGACCCGACACCCGGCTCGTGGGCCGCCTTCCTCGTGCCGTCGGCGACCTACGTCTTCTCGCCCACCTGGAACATCAGTGGCGGCGTCCTGCTGGAGCGGCGCGCCTTCGACGCGGTCGGCGGCGTCGCGCAGGAAGACTGGCTGGTCGAGCCGATCGTCACGCTCGAGTTCGTCGTCCCGGCGACGTGGTTCGGCTCGGCCGCCACCGCCGCCGCGATCGGCAGGCCGGCGCTCGATTTCCAGGTCGCTTACGAAAAGAACTGGTCGAACATCACGGGCGCCTCCTTCGAGGTCCTGCATGTCGGCGCCGCCCTCAAACTAGGCTGGAGATTCTGATGTCCTCACCCTCGCAGAAACTGTCGCTGTTCGCCCTGACCGCGATGGTGGTGGGTGGCATGGTCGGGGCCGGCATCTTCTCCCTGCCCCGGACCTTCGCGTCGGCGACCGGCCCGGTCGGCGCGGTCATCACCTGGCTGATCGCCGGCACCGGCATGTACATGCTCGCCCGCGTCTTCCAGGCGCTGGCCGAGCGCAAGCCCAAGCTCGACGCCGGCGTGTTCGCCTACGCCAAGGAGGGCTTCGGCGACTACCCGGGCTTCCTGTCGGCGTTCGGTTACTGGATCTCGAGCTGCATCGGCAACGTT
>JAIUOX010000004.1 GCA_020160955.1 Pseudomonadota bacterium | reverse complement strand
AAGAAGCTGCCCTGGTCGACGATCTTCTCGACGATCGGCCGGATGCGATAGACCTTGCGGGTGTCGCGCGGGATCGCCTCGAACAGGGACTCCTCGCGCCGCGCCGGGTCGTCGGTCACCGGGCCGCGCTCGGGCGCGCTGTCGATCGAAGAGGGCAGGTAGGACAGGAAGCGGCGGGCCAGCGCGAAGGCCTCGTCCTCGCTGTCGGCGGCCTCGTCGATCGCGCCGGCGCGCAGCTGGATCTCCCAGCCGCCCAGCTCCTGCTTGTCGAACTGCTTCGTGCTGAGGCGGTTCACCACCGGCGGGCCGGCAACGAACATCGCCGAGGTCTCCTTGACCATCACCGAGTAATGCGTCGCGGCCAGCCGCGCCGCGCCCAGCCCGGCGACCGAGCCGAGGCCCAGGCCGACGGTCGGCACGGTGGCCATGTTGCGCACCACCCATTCCCAGCCGCGCACGCCCGGGACGTTGGCGCGTCCCGTGGTCTCGATCGTCTTGACCGAGCCGCCGCCGCCGGAGCCCTCGATGATGCGGATCAGCGGCACGCGGTACTGGTTGGCGTAGCGCTCGATGAAGATGTCCTTTTCCTTGATCGTGGCGTCGGCCGAGCCGCCGCGCACGGTGAAGTCGTCGCCGGTCACCGCGACGTTGCGGCCGTCGATCCTGGCGCGGCCCATCACGGCGTTGGCCGGCATCAGGTCGACGAGGTCGTTCTTGCCGTCGTACTCGGCCTTGCCGGCGACGCTGCCGATCTCGCGGAACGAGTCCTTGTCGACCAGCCGGTCGATGCGCTCGCGCACCGTGAGCCGGCCGCCGTCGTGCTGGCGCTTGACCTTGTCGGCGCCGCCCATGCGCCTGGCCATCTCCTGGCG
The DNA here is from genome assembly GCA_020160955.1 of Pseudomonadota bacterium. Classification (GTDB taxonomy): domain Bacteria; phylum Pseudomonadota; class Alphaproteobacteria; order Reyranellales; family Reyranellaceae; genus Reyranella. Next base: position 85,952 of record JAIUOX010000004.1, on the reverse strand, counting down.
GCGGCGCAGTTCATCGAGTTCCGGTTGCCAGCTCATCTCGGCGCTTCCTCGTCTTCATGTCGTCGTGTTGCCGGCACCCTAGCGGTCCAACGTCACGACTGTCATCCCGAGCGAAGCGAGGGACCTAGAAGACGACGCCGTCGATCAGGTTCTCTTCGTACAGCTTCACGAGGTCGATGCCGCCTGGCGGACGGGCGGCCTGGAAGCCCGCGATGGCCTTGGCCAGGCGCGCGTCCTGGTCGCGGCGCAGCGCCTCGGCCTCGGCCACGCTGACGGCGGCGAAGCGGACCGACTGGCCGGGCAGCAGGCGGCCGAGCCGCGGCAGGTCGACCGAGGCCACGGTGGCGATCTTGGGGTAGCCGCCCACGGTCTGGCGGTCGGCCAGCAGCACGATCGGCAGGCCGGCGCCCGGCACCTGGATGGCGCCCGGCGCGATGCCGTCGGAGATGATGTCGGCGCCGCCCTTGTCGACCGGCGTGGCGTGCTCGATCACCGGCCCCTCGAAGCGGATGCCCATGCGGTCGGCTTCCTTCGACACGCGGTACTCCGACCCGGTGAAGGTCTCGCGGCCCCGCTTGCTGAAGTAGTCGTCCTGCGGTCCCCACACGACGCGGACCGGGCCCTGGCCGTAGTCGAACGGCGTGCCGATCTTCTTCTCGTCGCCCGGCGGGGCATGGTCGCGCGCCAGCGGCAGCGCGTCGCCGGCCGCCAGCTTGCGGCCCTCGAAGCCGCCGACGCCGGCGCGGGCGTAGGTCGACAGGCTGCCCATGAAGGGTGGCAGGGCGAAGCCGCCGGCGATCGCGAGGTAGGCGGTGCTCGAGCCCTCGACCATGCCGACGCGCAGCACCTGGCCGCGCTTCAGGAGATGCGTGCGGTCGCTGTCGAGCGGCTTGGGCGCGGCGTCGGGCGCCTCGACCAGCGACGCCGACAGCGGCCCGACCAGCGCTATCCGCACGCTGTCGGCCTCGACCAGCAGGTCGGGTCCCATGACGCCGATCTCGAGGCCGGCGGTGCCGGCGGGATTGCCGCACAGCGCGTTGGCGAGCGACAGCGCGACGCGGTCCATCGCGCCGGCGGTCGGCATGCCGAGCGCCATGAAGCCGCGCCGGCCGAGATCCTGCAGCGTGTCGAACAGGCCGGCGCGCACGACCTTCAGCTGCGCGGTCATCGGTTGGTCACCAGCTGGTTCCAGTCGAACGTCCCGGCCTCGACCTCGCGCGCGATGCGGTCGAAGGTCTTGCGGTCGATGCGCTGGAAGGTGAGGGCGTCGCCCGGCGCCAGGAAGACGGGCTGCTCGCGGCGCTGGTCGAACATCCACAGCGGCGTGCGCCCGACCAGGTGCCAGCCGCCGGGACTCTCGAACGGGTAGATCGTCGTCATGTCCATCGCGATGGCGACCGACGAGCGCGGCACGCGCACCCGCGGCTGCGACCGGCGCGGCAGGTAGAGGCCGCGGTCGAGGCCGGCGATGTAGGCGAGGCCCGGCATGAAGCCCAGCACGTAGACCTTGAAGGCCGAGCCGAGGTGGGCCGCGATCACGTCCTCGGGCTTGCGCTTGGTCCGCTCGGCGACCTCGGCGAGGTCGGGCGCGAATTCCGGGTCGTCGTAGCAGCACGGCACGGTGACGCGTCGGCTGGCCTGGCCGACCGGCAGGCCGCGCGCGATCAGGGCGGCGATCTCGGGCTCGAGGTCGGCGCGGCTGGTCGACAGCGGGTCGTAGCAGACCAGCAGGGCGCGCATCGACGGCACGGTCTCGACGACGCCGGGCAGGCGCGCCGCGCCGATCGCGGCATGCAGGGCCATCACCCGGCCATTGATCTCGGGCGTGATCTCGTTGCCGAACTCGACGGAAAAGGCGGTATCGCCGCAGGACAGGTACCGGACGCTCACGCATTCAGGATATAGTGCCGCTCCCATCCCGTCACGGGGGCACAGACCCGAGGAGCAGCGCCATGGCCGCGACCAATGCCGGTTTCGTCAACATCAACTCCGACCTCGGCGAGAGCTTCGGCCCGTGGGTGATGGGCAACGACGCCGAGGTGTTGAAGATCGTGCGCTCGGCCAACGTCGCCTGCGGCTTCCACGCCAGCGACCCGACGGTGATGGTCGATACCGTGAAGCTGTGCGTGCAGAACGGCGTGTCGATCGGCGCCCATCCCGGCTTCGCCGACCTGCAGGGCTTCGGCCGCCGGGCGATCAACCTCACGGTCAAGGAACTGGAGGCCAACATCGCCTACCAGCTGGGCGCGCTGCAGGCGATCGCCGCCCTGCACGGCGCCCGGGTCACCCACATCAAGCCGCACGGCATGATGGGCAACATGTCGGCCGAGAGCGCCGAGATGTCGGAGGCGATCTGCCGGGCGACCAAGGCGATCGACCGCGACATCATCTTCCTGGCCCAGGCCAACACCGAGCAGGGCAAGGCCGCGCGCAAGGCCGGCCTGCGGGTCGCCGAGGAAGTTTTCGCCGATCGCACCTACACCGACGCCGGCTTCCTGACGCCGCGCAAGGAGCCGAACGCGATGATCAAGGACGCCGCGCAGGCGGTGGCCCATGTCCGGCGCATGGTCGACGAGCAGGCGATCTACTCGACCTTGGGCAAGCGCCTGCCCTGCCAGGTCGATTCGATCTGCGTGCACGGCGACGGCCCGACCGCCGTGACGGTGGCCCAGGCGGTGCGCGACGGCCTCGAGGGCGCCGGCATCCGCGTCGTGCCGCTGCCGGAAATGCCGGCCTTCCGGCACTGAGGCGCCTTTGCGGCCAAATTGCCGCTGACTCTTCGGACGCCGCCGCTATAGTCCCGCCGCCTCCGGCCCGTCGCCGGGGGAGAGGGCGAGGGAGTGGCGTATGGCGGTGTTCGGTAAGGCTCAGTACATCAAGCGTGTCGAGGACAACCGGCTGCTGACCGGGACGGGCGGCTTCACGGACAACCTGGCGCGGCCCAACCAGGTCCACGTCGTCCTGGTCCGCTCACCCCATGCCCATGCGAAAATTGTGAATATCGACACCGCGGCGGCCAAGCAGGCCCCCGGCGTGGTCGCCGTCTACACCTGGGCCGACATGGCGGCCGAAGGGGTCGGCGACTTTTCCTTCCCGACGATGTTTCCCAACGCCGACGGCAGCAAGCCGGAGATGACGCCGCGCCGGTCGCTGGCCCACGAGGTCGTGCGCCATGTCGGCGAGCCGGTGGTCGCCGTCGTCGCCGAGACCCGGCTGCAGGCGCAGGACGCCGCCGACCTGGTCGAGGTCGAGTACGACATGCTGCCCTCGGTCAGCACCATCGAGGACGCGCTGAAGCCGGGCGCGCCGCTGGTCTGGCCGGGTGCGCCGGGCAACCGCGCCGGCTTCAACCGCTTCGGCGACGCCGCCAAGGCCGAGGCCGCCTTCGCCGCGGCCGCGCACGTGGTCAAGCTCGACGTCGTGCACCAGCGCCTGATCGTCAACGCGATGGAGCCGCGGGCGGTGATGGCCGAGTGGGAGGACGACCGCATCGTCGTCCACATCGGCAGCCAGAACCCGTCCGTGACGCGCGACACGCTGTGCGACGTCATCCTCAAGATGCCGAAGGACAAGGTGCGCGTGCTGGTGCGCGACATCGGCGGCGGCTTCGGCATGAAGGTCGGCATCCAGCCCGACGAGGCGGTCGCGGTGTGGGTCGCCAAGGTGCTGAAGCGCCCGGCCAAGTGGCGCGCCGAGCGCAGCGAGGAGTTCGCCGCGACGACCGCCGGCCGCGACCAGCTGCACAAGGCCGAGCTGGCGCTCGACGCGGACGGCCGCATCCTCGCGCTGCGGCTCGAGGCGTTCGCCAACATCGGCGCCTACCCGGCGCGCGCCGGCGTCGTGATCCCGCTGTTCGTCGGCCCGAAGGTGACGACCGGCACCTACGACATCCCGGTCGTCGACCTGCGGCTGAACTGCGTGCTGACCAACTCGGCGACCATCGGCGCGTACCGCGGCGCCGGCCGGCCCGAGTGCATCCTCGACCTCGAGCGGGTGATGGACACCGCCGCCCGCCAGATCGGCATGGACCCGGCCGAGCTGCGCCGCCGCAACTTCGTGAAGCCGTCGCAGATGCCCTACACCACGGCGATGGGCGAGAAGTACGACTCGGGCGACTTCGACCTGTTCCTGACCAAGACGCTCGAAGCGGCCGACTGGAACGGCTTCGCCGCCCGCAAGGCCGATGCCGAGAAGCGCGGCAAGCTGTACGGCCGCGGCCTCGCCTCCTACGTCGAGTGGACCAGCGCCGCGGTGATGAACGAGATGGCGCACTACGAGGTCAAGGCCGACGGCAAGGTGACGATCTGGATGGGCACCCAGGGCATGGGCCAGGGCCTGCAGACCAGCTTCACCCAGCTGGCCTCCGAGCTGCTCGGCATCGACCCGTCGAAGATCGAGATCGCGATGGGTGACTCCGACCGGGTGGGCGGCGTCGGCTCGATGGGCTCGCGCTCGGCCTACATCGGCGGCTCGGCCGTCCTGACCGGCAGCGAGAAGCTGGTCGAGAAGGGCAAGGAGCTGGCGGCCGACGCGCTGGAGGCCGCCACGGCCGATATCGTCTATTCGGCCGGCCGCTTCACCATCGCCGGCACCGACCGCGCGGTCGACTTCGGCCAGCTGGCGGCGCGCCAGCCGGACAAGCGGATCTTCATCGAGAACGTCAACACGGTCGACGGCATCGCCTGGCCGAACGGCGCCCATGTCGGCGAGGTCGAGATCGATCCCGAGACCGGCCGCGTCGAGCTGGTGCGCTACACCACGGTCGACGACGTCGGCCGCCCGCTGCACCGCCCGATCGTGTTCGGCCAGATCCACGGCGGCGTGGCGCAGGGCATCGGCCAGGCGCTGCTCGAGGAGAACGTCTACGACCGGGAGAGCGGCCAGCTCATCACCGGCTCCTTCATGGACTATGCAATGCCGCGCGCCGACACCTTCCCGACCTTCTCCAACACGCTCGACGACAGCGTGCCGGCGAAGACCAACCCGCTGGGCGCCAAGGGCGTCGGCGAGTCCGGCACGGTGGGCTCGACGCCCACGGTGATGAACGCCATCATGGACGCCCTGTGGCCGCTGGGCGTGCGCAACCTGCAGATGCCGGCGACGCCGCAGCGCGTCTGGCAGGCGATCCGCGCGGCGCGCGGCTGAGCCGAACGACGGGACGGGGCGGGGACGTGACGAGGCTGACGAGGAAGACATGAAACAGCGGATCTTCGGCTGGATCTCGGTCCTGTTCGGCATCGTGCTGGCGCTCGCCATGATCGAGGTCGCGGCCATCGCCTGGCTGTACATCGAGGACGGGCGCTACACGCGGGCGGCCGACCTGTTCGAGCGGACGCAGAACACCTACCTGCGCGACGCCACGAAGGGCACGACCTGCCGATACGTCGACACGCTGTACCCGCACCCCTACGTCGCCTTCGTCCACCACGCCAACCCGCCGTGCGGCCAGTCGTGGGTCAACAACGTCGGCCTGTACGGGCACGACTTCCCGACGGTGCGCGACCCCGAGAAGTTCACGGTCATCCTGACCGGCGGCTCGGTCGCCTCGCAGCTGGCGCAGAACGCCGAACCGCCGGCGCCGCGCTACCTCGAGGAAGAACTCAACCGCCGCTTCGTCAGCCCCAACGGCAAGCCGTGGGTGGTGCTGAACGGCGGCGACGGCGCGTGGAAGGAGCCGCAGCCCTTCATCCTGTTCGCGATGTACGCGAACTCGGTCGACGCCGTGGTCAACCTCGGCGGCTTCAACGAGCACTACTTCTTCTGGCCGGGCGCCCACGAGCGGCTGGAGCGCCCGCTCAGCAACTTCATCGAGGTCAACCCGTTCGTCGCCGACGAGAACTTCGGCGACGCGGCGATCGGCTGGGTGATGGGCCGGCTGGCCGGCTCGCTGGCCGCCAACCCGGTGCTCGGCCGCTCGCACGCCGCCTACCTCGTGGTGCGCGGCATCGAGCAGGCGGCCAAGGGCCAGGACATCATCAAGACGTCCAAGAAGAAGACGACGCTGAACAGCATCTTCAACATGCCCGAGGACATCCGGCGCAACCCCGACCGCGAGTTCGAGGTCCAGATCGGCCTGTACCAGAAGTACCTGCGCGCCACCGAGGCGCTGGCCAGGGACTACGGCCTGAAGTCGGCCTACTTCATCCAGCCGGCGCCGGCGATCGGCAAGACGCTGACCGACGAGGAGAAGCAGCTGGTCGGCGACCTGTCGTACCGCGACATCTACAAGAAGATGATCGCCGGCCTGATGACGCTGCGCGAGCGCGGCCTGCCGATCTACGACCTGGGCGACATCTTCGCCAACGAGAAGGGCCTGATCTACGCCGACCACATCCACTACTGGCGCGATTCCAAGAGCGAGAGCCCGGGCAACCGCCTGATGGCGACGCGCATCGCCGACCAGCTGGCCGAGACCTGGGGCCTGCAGAAGAAGTGACGGGCGCAGCCCGTCATCCCGAGCGCAGCGAGGGATCTCTCAGCGCCGCCCCTTGAGGCTGCGTCCCGGCAGCTCACCCCCTGCATGCGAGCGGCCCGTGGCCTGTCCGCTCAACCGCCGCACCGCTTCCGGATGACGCGCCGGCCGCGCGCGCTCGTCGAGCCGGTAGTCCTCCATGCCGCGCTCGGTCGTCGGCTCGACCACGCACAGCGTCGCCGCCGCGCCGCAGGCCGAGCAGCTGAAGGTCCGGGTGCGATGGTCGACGTCGTGCAGGCCGGCGAGGCGCAACGGCGCGTAGCGGCGGCAGGCATCGCAGCGCAGCCACATCGCGCCGAACGTCTGGCGCAGGGCGCGGAAGGTGAAGGGGACACGGGGCCAGGCGGAAACCATGGCGCGGCTGTAGCCAATGCCGCGATGACGCGTCTGCTGTCAGGAGACCCGCATCGCCGCATGGTCGCCTTGCACGTTCGCCGACGGCACTGCTGGCGCAGGGTGCGTGACAAAGCCTTTGCTTGACCGGCCCGCTGGGTCTCTCTATCGCTGGGTCATCGACGGTCCTCCCTGGCGGGAGGTGAAAAGGGAACGCCGTGCTGCCCGTAGGGCTAATCGGCGGCTGTACCCGCAGCTGTAAGCGGCAAGCAAACGCCAGCAGAAGTCACTGGACCCCGGTCCGGGAAGACAGGCGCCAGCAACGACCCGCGAGCCAGAAGACCTGCCGCCGATAGCGTCGCACTTTTCCTGGACGGGAAGATCCAAGGGAACGGTCAACCGAGCGGTGGCGCGCCCGTGCTGAACCTGCTCTGGAGGACCGTCCCGTGACGTCGTTCCGTGAAGTACTGCCCCTGACCGCGCCCGCCGCCTCCGGCGAGTCCCCAAACGCGACCCCCACCGTCAATGCCGGCCTGGCGTTCCGCCGCGGTGGGTTCGCCAGCCTGTGTGAGGCGCTCGACTACGCCGCGTCGGGCGACACCGGCCTCAACTTCTTCGACTCGCGCGGCGTGCTGCGGCATGTCCTGTCCTACGCCCGGCTGCGCGTCGAGGCGCAGGACTTCGCCCGCCGCCTCGCCGGCGCCGGCCTGGCGCGCGGCGAGCGGCTGCTGCTGGTGGCCGAGACCGCGCCCGCCTTCTGCATCGCCTTCTTCGGCGCCCAGTATGCCGGCGTCGTGCCGGTGCCGGTCGCGACGCCGGTCGGGCTGGGAGCGAAGGACCGCTACATCGAGCAGCTCGGCCTGCAGCTCGACGCCTGCGGCGCGGCCGGTATCCTCGCGCCAGCCGACCTCGCCGCCTATGCAAGGCAGGCCGCCGCGGGCCGTGGCCTCAAGCTGGCCGGCACGGTCGACGAGGTCGCGGCGCTCCCGCCGTCGCCGGGCGGGCTCCAGCCGTTGTCGGCGGGCGAGGCCTGCTACGTGCAGTTCTCGTCCGGCAGCACGCGCGCGCCGCAGGGCATCGACATCCGGCAGGACCAGTTGATGGCCAACATCGACGCCTCGATCGCCGCGCAGCGGCTCGGCCCGGAGGACTCCGGCGTCAGTTGGCTGCCATTCTACCACGACATGGGCCTGATCGGCTTCGTGCTGGCGCCGCTGTGCGCCCAGCGCAGCATCGACCTGATGTCGCCCCAGGACTTCGCCCGCCGGCCGATGCAGTGGCTGTCGCTGATCGCGCGCCGCCGCGCCACCGTCACCTACAGCCCGAGCTTCGGCTACGACCTGGTGGTGCGCCGCGCCGGGCGCCAGGACCTGGCCGGCCTCGACCTGTCGAGCCTGCGCCTCGCCGGGATCGGCGCCGACATGATCCAGCCGGCGATCCTCGATCGCTTCGCCGAGACCTTCGCGGCCCAGGGCTTCGACCGCCGGGCGTTCCTGCCGAGCTACGGCATGGCCGAGGTCTGCGTCGGGCTGAGCTTCCGCGCGCCCCTGAGCGGCGTGCGCCTCGACCGCTTCGTCGATCCGCGGTCCGGCCGGTCGCGCGACTTCGTGCTGTGCGGCAGGGTCATCGCAGGACACGCGGTGGAGATCCGCGACGCCGACGGCCGGGCGCTGGGCGAGCGCGCGATCGGGCGGCTGTTCGCGCGCGGGCCGAGCGTCATGCCGGGCTACGTCGGGGCCGTGGCGCCGGTCGAGAACCCGGTGCGCGACGGGTGGCTCGACACCGGCGACCTCGGCTACTGGTGCGATGGCGAACTGGTGATCACCGGCCGCGCCAAGGACCTGATCATCGTCAACGGCCGCAACGTCTGGCCGCAGGACATCGAGTGGGCGATCGGCGAGCGCCACCCGGGCAGCCGTGGCGAATGCTGCGCCTTCTCGATCGAGGCCGACGACACCGAGAAGGTGATCGTGCTGGCCGAGTTCCGGCCCGAGAGCGCGGCCGAGCGCGACCGGCTGGCCGGCGAGATGCGCCAGGCGGTGAAGGAGACGACGGGGCTCGACAGCCAGGTGGTGCTGGTCGGCCGCCGTCCCGGCCTGCCGCGCACCACCTCGGGCAAGCTCGCCCGCACCGCCGCGCGGGCGCGCTTCCTGGCCGGCGCCTACGACTAGTCGGCGCGGTCGCCGGCGAGACCGCGCGGACGCAGCGCGACGAAGGCGGCCAGCCCGAGCGCGATGAAGGCCGCGACGGCCGCGAAGGCGAGGCCCCAGCCGAGCCGCGACGCGCCGCCCGCGGCGTCGAGCGTCCAGCCGATCGCCAGCGGGCCGACGAAGCCGCCGCCGTAGCCCAGCATCGAGTGCACCGCGAGCGTCGCGCCGCGGCGCGCCGGGTCGGCGGCGCCGGCCGCGCCGGCCGTCAGCGACGAGGAGTCGAGCCAGATCACCATGCCGTAGACGACCACCAGCACGACGGCGATCCAGTAGCCGAGCGCGCCGACGAAGCCGATCGCCAGGCCGAGCCCGATCGACAGGACCATGGCGGCGATCACCAGCCGCCGCCGTCCGAAGCGGATCGAGGCCTCGTTGCCGAACACGCTGGCCAGTGTGCCGAGCAGTCCCAGCACCGTGGCCACGACAGTGGGCGACAGCAGTTCGTCCTGGAGCCCGTTCGACGACGCGACCCAGGCGAGGAAGGCGACGCCCCAGCCGCGCAGGGCGTTCATCTCGAGCGTGTGCACGCAGTAGGCCAGCGAGTAGGCGAGCGCCGAGCGGTTGCGCAGCACCGGCCGGAAGTCGAACAGCGCCGGTCCCCCGGTGGTGCGCGGGGGTGGCGGGCGGCCCGGCACGGCGAGGGCGACGGTCACCCAGGCGATCGCGGCGGTCAGGCCGGCGCTGGCGAAGGCCAGCGGCCAGCCGAAGGCCTGCGCCAGCTGGTCGCCCAGCACGAAGGACACCGCGCCCGAGATGCCGATGCTGGCAGCGTGGCCCGTGACGGCGCGGCTCATCATCTTCGCGTCGACCTGGTCGGCGAGCAGCTTCAGCCCGGTCATGTAGGTGCCGGCCCAGCCCAGCCCGGCCAGCGCGCGCAGCGCGGTCGCCGACCAGAAGCCGTCGGCCAGCAGGCCGAAGGCGAGGTGGGCCACCACCGTGCAGCCGACGCCGAACAGGTAGACGCGCTTGGCGTCGATGCGGTCGGTGAGCGTCACCAGCACCGGGACGGCCAGCATGTAGGCGCCGTAGAAGGCGGCGGTGACCCAGCCGGCCTCGCCGTTCGACAGCGACCAGTGCCGCATCATCTGCGGCAGCAGCGCCGGCCAGTAGAAGGCGCCGATCTGCACGAACACCTGGGCGGTGCAGACCAGCGCGACGAGGCGGGCCCCGCTCCGGGCCGGCGCCGTCATCAGCCGCAGCAACCCTTCTTCGCCTCGGCCTGGGGCTTGGCGGGGCCGCAACAGCCTGAGGCGGCCGGCGCGGCGCTCGTCACGGGGCCGGCGCAGACGCCGGTCTCGGGCAGCACCAGCTCGACGCGCGCTGCCGCGTCCCTGTCACCGGCGATCTCGGCCACGATCGAGCGCACCTGTTCGTAGCCGGTGCGCATCAGGAAGGTCGGCGCGCGGCCGTAGCTCTTCATGCCGGCGATGTAGAAGCCAGGATCGGGCTGGGCGAGTTCGCGCGCGCCATGCGGGCGCACCGTGCCGCAGCTGTGGAGGTTGGGATCGATCAGGGGCGCCAGCGCCGGCGGCGCCTCGACCGTCGGATCGAGCGAGAGCCGCACCTCGCGCAGGAAATCGAAGGACGGCCGGAAGCCGGTCGCGACGACCAGCTGGTCGACCAGCACGTGGCGGCCACCGCAGCCGCTGGCGGTGGCGACACGCAGCTTGTCGCCCTCGAGCCGCACGTGGCAGACGGCAAAGCCGGCTTCGACGTGGACCTTGCCGCCCGCGACGAGCTCGGAGAAGGCGATGCCCAGCGCGCCGCGCGCGGCGAGCTTGTCGTTGGCGCCGCCGCCGAACGCCTTGTCGGGCCGGTCGCCGCGCAGCAGCCAGATCACCTCGGTCTCCGGCGCCTCGTCCTTGAGGCGGCCGAGGTCGATCAGCGTGCCGATCGCCGAATGCCCGGCGCCCAGCACCGCCACCGTGCGCCCGGCATAGCGGGCGCGGTCGCGGCCCAGCACGTCGGGCATGGCGTAGGCGACGCGGTCCTGGGCGTCCTCCTCGCCGAGCGCCGGCAGGCCGTCGGCGCCGGCGGGATTGGGCGAGAACCAGGTGCCGGTGACGTCGATCACCGCGTCGGCCTTCAGCTGCTGCGCACCCTTGTCGTCGCGGTAGCGCACGGTGAAGGGCTCGAAGGCGCGGCCGTTGCTCTTCAGCTTGTCGAAACCGCCGCGCGCCACCGCGGTCACGCGGCTGTTGGTGCGCAGGTGGTCCTTGATCGGCGTGCGGGTCGCCAGCGGCTCGAGGTAGAGGTCGACGAGGTCGCCGCCGGTCGGGTAGGCGTCGGGTGCCGGCGCATTCCAGCCCGTCGCCGCGAGCAGCCGGCCGGCCGACTCGTCGACGTTGTACTCCCAGGGCGAGAACATGCGGACGTGACGCCACTGGCGCACCGCGTGGGCGGCCTCCGGGCCGGCCTCGAGCACCACCGGCGTCATGCCGCGCTCCAGCACGCGGGCCGCGGCGGCGAGGCCGACGGGACCCGCGCCCAGGATGGCGACGGTCTTGGGCTTGGCGAGCGAATCGGGCATGGCGGGGCTCCGGCGATGAAATTCAGGCGGCGCGGGCGGGCCGCGCCTTGGGCGGGCAACTGCCCTCGGCACAGCATTGCTCGGCCATGTAGTCGATCAGGCCGCGCATCAGGTCGTAGTTGGTATGGCAGACCAGCGTGGTGCCCTCGCGCGTCTGCGTCACGAGGCCGACCGTCACCAGCACCTTCAGGTGATGCGACAGGGTGGAGGGCGCGATCTCCAGCCGCTCCTGCAGGCGGCCGACCGGCATGCCCTCGGCGCCGGCCCGCACCAGCAGTCGGAAGGCCCTCAGGCGGGTCGGATTGCCCAGCGCTTCCAGGCGCGCGGCAGCGTCTTCGATCTTCATGACGGCAAATCTAGGTCGCCGCCCGGAAGAGTCAACGGTATTTCCGGAAATTTCGAAATAATGTCAGGAACGCCGGGCGGCACCCGCCTCGTACCAGCCCTTGCTGGCGTTCACGATCTTCACGACGGACAGCATGACCGGCACCTCGATCAGCACGCCGACCACGGTGGCCAGCGCCGCGCCGGAGGAAAAGCCGAACAGGCTGATCGCCGCCGCCACCGCCAGTTCGAAGAAATTGCTGGCGCCGATCAGCGCCGAGGGCGCGGCGACGCAGTGGGCTTCGCCGGTGGCGCGGTTCAACAGGTAGGCCAGCCCGGCGTTGAAATAGACCTGGATCAGGATCGGCACGGCCAGCAGGGCGATGACCAGCGGCTGCGCGATGATCTGCTCGCCCTGGAAGCCGAACAGCAGCACCAGCGTGGTCAGCAGGGCGACCAGCGACAGCGGCTGCAGGCGGCCGAGCAGGGCGGCGAGTCCTGCCGCGCCACCCCTCGCGAGGACGCGACCGCGCACGACCTGCGCCAGCACCACCGGTACGACGATGTAGAGCCCGACCGAGAGCAGAAGAGTCTCCCACGGCACGCGGATCGCCGACAGGCCGAGCAGCAGGCCGACGATCGGCGCGAAGGCGAACACCATGATGGTGTCGTTCAGCGCCACCTGCGTCAGGGTGAAATCGGGCTCGCCGTCCGACAGGTTGCTCCACACGAAGACCATGGCGGTGCACGGGGCCGCGGCCAGCAGGATGAGGCCGGCGATGTAGCTGTCGACCTGGTCGGCCGGCAGCCACGGGCGGAACAGCGTGCCGACGAACAGCCAGCCCAGCAGCGCCATCGAGAACGGCTTGACCGCCCAGTTGATGAACAGCGTCACGCCGATGCCGCGCCAGTGCTCGCGCACCTTGCCGATCGCGCCGAAGTCGACCTTGGCCAGCATCGGGATGATCATCGCCCAGATCAGCACCGCGACCGGAAGGTTGACGTGCGCGACCTCGGCGGTGCCGATCGCGTGGAACAGGCCGGGCAGCAGGTGGCCGAGCGCGATGCCGACGACGATGCAGAGGGTGACCCAGAGCGTCAGGTAGCGTTCGAAGAGCGACATTCAGCGGTCTCCGGGAGAACGAAGGTCGGGACCCAGCGCGTCGAGACGCTGCTTCAGCGCCAGGCGGTCGAGCGAGGCGTGCGGCAGGTTGACGAAGATCTCGAGCCGGCGACGCACCATGCCGTAGAGCTCGTCGATGAAGATCGCGCGCTCGGCCGGCGTGCCGTCGACCTTCGCCGGGTCGGGCAGGGGCCACGACGCGGTCAGCACGTTGGCGCCGACCTCGGGGCAGCGCTGGCCCTCCAGCGTGTCGCAAAGGGCGATCACGAAATCCATGCGCGGCGCGTCGGGGCCGGCGAAGACATCCCATGATTTGCAATGCAGCCGGTCGGTGTCGTGGCCGAGCGCCCGCAGCCTGTCGATCACTTCCGGCATCGGCGCGGCGGCCGGGTGGGAGCCGGCGGAATAGGCATGGAAGCGGCCCTTGCCGACCTGCTCGAGGATCGCCTGGGCGATCAGCGAGCGGCCCGAGTTGCGCGTACACAGGAAGAGGACGTTGAAGGCCGGCGCGACCGGCAGGTCGAGGCAGAGCTCCGGGCGACCGCCGCAGCAGGTCTCCGTGAGGTAGCCGAACAGGGCGCGCAGGCCGGCGAAGCGGACGCTGTAGAAGACCTGCCGGCCCTGCCGGGCCGACTGGACCAGGCCGGCGTTGGCCAGCGCGTTGAGGTGAAAGGAAAGGGTCGATGGGGGCATTCCCATCGCCCCGGCCAGGTCGCCCGCCGCCATGCCGCTGGGGCCCTTTCCGGCCAGCAGGCGCACCAGGTCGAGCCGAGCGTGCTGGGCGAGAGCGGCGAAGCCGCGGGCGGCATCACTGGATTCCATCTTTCCAGAATAATCGAAAAGAATGACGGGTGCATGACCCCGGCACCCAGAAAGTCGGCTATCCCCCTCGAAAAGTGACGGTCACGTCGTTTTGGATTGAACTTTCAGCCCATCTGCGTTTCATTCCACGAGACAAAACCCGAGAATGTCACGGAGCAAGTGGCCCGGGTTGAAGGGGATGGAGTCTACCAACATGGCCGTTTCACGCCGGCAATTCATGAAGGTGAGCGCCGCTGGCCTCGCCGCTTCCTCGGTTGGCGCCCTGGGCTTCGGCGGCGCGGGCGACGCGCTCGCGGCCGGCGTCCGGCCCTACAAGCTCGAGCGCGCCACCGAGACGCGCAACACCTGCCCGTACTGCTCGGTGAGCTGCGGCGTCCTGATCTACTCGATGGGCGACGGCTCGAAGAACGCCAAGTCCTCGGTGATCCACATCGAAGGCGACCCGGACAACCCGGTGAACCGCGGCACCCTGTGCCCGCGCGGCGCGGCGGCGCTCGACTTCGTGAAGAGCCCGCAGCGGCTCAAGTACCCGATGCATCGCAAGCCGGGCAGCGACAAGTTCGAGCGGGTGACCTGGGACTTCGCGATGGACCGCATCGCCACGCTGATGAAGGAAGACCGCGACAAGAACTTCATCGCCAAGAACCGCGATGGCGTCACGGTCAACCGCTGGACCTCGACCGGCTTCTTCGGCACCTCGGCGCAGACCAACGAGGCGGGTTACCTGGTCTACAAGGTGATCCGGGCGACCGGGCTCCTACCATTGGAGAACCAAGCAAGAATTTGACACGGACCAACGGTGGCCAGTCTTGGCCCCACTTTCGGCCGTGGCTCGATGACGAACTCGTGGAATGACATCAAGAACGCCGATGTCATCCTGATCATGGGCGGCAATGCCGCCGAGGCTCACCCCTGTGGCTTCAAGTGGGTCACCGAGGCGAAGGCCAACAACGGCGCCAAGCTCATCGTGGTCGATCCGCGCTTCACGCGCTCGGCCGCCGTCGCCGACTTCTACGCCCCGATCCGGCCGGGCACCGACATCGCGTTCCTCTCGGGCGTGATGCGCTACCTGCTGGGCAACAACAAGATCCACGCCGAGTACACCAAGGCGTTCACCAACGCCGCCTACATCGTCAAGGACGGCTACGGCTTCCAGGACGGGCTGTTCTCGGGCTGGGACGAGGCCAAGAAGACCTACGTCGACCGCTCCTCGTGGGACTACGAGCTCGACGAGCAGGGGATGGCCAAGGTCGACGAGACGCTGCAGAACCCGCGCTGCGTCATCAACCTGCTGAAGGCCCATGTCGAGCGCTACACGCCCGAGATGGTCGAGCGCATCTGCGGCACCCCGAAGGCCAAGTTCCTCCAGGTGTGCGAGATGATGGCCACCACGGCCAACGGCGAGCGCACGATGACCTCGATGTACGCGCTCGGCTGGACGCAGCACACGACCGGCTCGCAGAACATCCGCGCGATGGCCATGATCCAGCTGCTGCTGGGCAACATGGGCATGCCGGGCGGCGGCGTGAACGCGCTGCGCGGCCACGCCAACGTGCAGGGCATCACCGACCTCGCGCTGCTGACCACCTCGACGCCGGGCTACCTGGTCCTGCCGAACGACCGCGAGGCGACCTTCGCCGACTACATGAAGCCGCGCGGCTTCAAGCCGTTGCGCCCGGGTCAGACCAGCTTCTGGCAGAACTACGGGAAGTTCTTCGTCAGCCAGCAGAAGGCCTTCTTCGGCGCGGCCGCGACGAAGGACAACGACTGGGCGTACGACTGGCTGCCCAAGTTCGACACCAGCTACGACACGCTGAAGATCGTCGACATGATGGCGAACGGGCAGATGAACGGCCTGGTCGCGCAGGGCCTCAACATCCTGATGGCCGCGCCGGACAAGCCGAAGGTGCTGGCCGGCATGTCGAAGCTCAAGTGGCTGGTCACGATCGACCCGCTCGACACCGAGACCGCGCGGTTCTGGGAGAACCACGGCGAGTTCCACAACGTCGATTCGAAGTCGATCCAGACCGAGGTGTTCCAGCTCCCGGCCACGGCGTTCGCCGAGGACGAGGGCTCGTTCACCAACTCGAGCCGCGTCATCCAGTGGCACTGGAAGGCGGCCGACGGCCCGGGCGAGTCGCGCAGCGACATTCAGATCGTCGCCGACCTGTTCAATCGCCTGAAGGCGAAGTACGCCAAGGACGGCGGTGCCTTCCCGGACCCGATCCTCAACCTCGCCTGGAACTACACCAACCCGGCGAACCCGGCGCCGGCCGAACTCCTCAAGGAGATCAACGGCTACGCCCTCGAGGACCTGCCGGACCCGGCGGACCCCTCGAAGACGCTGCTGCGCGCCGGCCAGCTCCTGCCGACGTTCGGGCTGATGCGCGACGACGGCAAGACCTCGGGCGGCTGCTGGATCTACACCGGCGTCTACACCGAGGCCGGCAACATCTCGATGAAGCGCGACACCAGCGATCCGACCGGCAAGGGCGTCTACCCGAACTGGGGCTTCGCCTGGCCGGCCAACCGCCGCGTGCTCTACAACCGCGCCTCGGCCGACGCCAACGGCAAGCCGTGGAGCGAGCGCAAGAAGTACGTGTGGTGGAACGGCTCGCGCTGGACCGGCGCGGACGTGCCGGACTACGCGCCGACCGTGGCGCCCGACAAGAACGTCGGGCCGTTCATCATGAACCAGGAAGGCACCGCCCGCCTGTTCTCGCGCGCGGGCATGGCCGATGGGCCGTTCCCCGAGCATTACGAGCCGATGGACGCGTTCATCGCCAACCCGCTGCACCCCAAGGTCAGCACCAACCCGATCGTCCGCCTGTTCAAGGACGATGCGAAGTCGCTCGGCACGCCGGACAAGTTCCCGGTGGTGGCGACGACGTACCGCCTCACCGAGCACTTCCACTACTGGACCAAGAGCGTTCACACCAACGCGGTCCTGCAGCCGGAGATGTTCGTCGAGATGGGCGAACGGCTGGCCAAGGCGCGCGGCATTGCCAACGGCGACTGGATCGAGGTCACCAGCCAGCGCGGCTCGATCAAGGCCAAGGTGCTGGTCACCAAGCGCCTGCGGCCGATGATGGTCGACGGCAAGCCGTGCGACGTGATCGGCCTGCCGATCCACTACGGCTTCGTCGGCCAGGCGCGGAAGAGCTATGGCACCAACAACCTGACGCCGCCGGTCGGCGACATCAGCGCGAGCACGCCGGAATTCAAGGCGTTCCTCGTCGACGTCAAGAAAACCACGGCGCCCGCTGCGCCGGCCGTGAGCTGAGGAGGAGGGGAACATGGCAACGCTTCAGTCCCTCGACCTCCGCCGCCGCTCGGCCTCGACCGAGGCCCCGCCGCAGGTCCGCAAGTCGCCCGTCGAGGTCGCCAAGCTGATCGATGTCTCGAAGTGCATCGGCTGCAAGGCCTGCCAGGCGGCCTGCCTGCAGTGGAACGACCTGGTCGAACCGGTCGGCTATTTCGAAGGCAGCTACGACAACCCGACCGACCTGACGCCGACCTCGTGGACGGTGATGAAGTTCACCGAGTACGAGCACGGCGACGACTTCGAGTGGTTGATCCGCAAGCAGGGCTGCATGCACTGCGACGACCCGGGCTGCCTCAAGGCCTGCCCGGCGCCGGGCGCGATCGTGCAGTACACCAACGGCATCGTCGACTTCGTGTCGGAGAACTGCATCGGCTGCGGCTACTGCGTGAAGGGCTGCCCGTTCAACGTGCCGCGCATCTCGAAGGTCGATCGCAAGGCCTACAAGTGCACGCTGTGCTCGGACCGCGTCGCGGTCGGCCAGGCCCCGGCCTGCGCCAAGGCGTGCCCGACCCAGGCGATCTACTTCGGCTCGAAGGAGGACATGCTCGTCCACGCCGAGCACCGCGTCGCCGACCTCAAGTCGCGGGGCTACAAGAACGCCGGCCTGTACGATCCGCCGGGCGTCGGCGGCACGCACGTCATGTACGTGCTGCACCACGCCGACAAGCCGTCGCTCTATGCCGGGTTGCCCGACGACCCGCGCATCAGCCCGATGGTCGGCTTCTGGAAGGGCCTCGTGAAGCCCTTGTCGCTGGCGGCGATTGCCTTCGCCGGCGTGTTCGGCTTCCTGCACTACATCAGCAAGGGCCCCAACGAGGTCAGTGCCGAGGACGACAAGAAGGGCGACGAACTCGCCGGGGGCAAGCAGGCATGAGCTCGGACACCAACACCGTCTCGCGCTACACCACCGGGGCCCGCATCAACCACTGGATCACGGCGGTGTCGCTGATCCTGCTGGCGCTGTCGGGCATGGCCCTGTTCCACCCGTCGCTGTTCTTCCTGACGCACCTGTTCGGCGGCGGCCAGGCGACGCGCGCCATCCATCCGTGGATCGGCGTCGTGCTGGCGATCAGCTTCACCGGCATGTTCTTCCGTTTCTTCAAGCTCAACCTGTGGAAGCGCGAGGACACGGTCTGGATCATGAATCCGGGCAAGGTGCTGAACGGCGACGAGGAAGGCCTGCCCGAGATCGGCAAGTACAATGCCGGCCAGAAGCTGGTCTTCTGGGGCCAGTCGATCCTGATCCTGCTGCTGTTCTGCAGCGGCCTCGTGCTGTGGGACGTCTACTTCGAGGCCTACACCTCGATCGACCAGAAGCGCCTGTCGGCGGTGGTCCACGCGCTGTGCGCGATCGGCGCCATCCTGATCTGGATCGTCCACGTCTACGCGGCGATCTGGGTCAAGGGCACCCTGCGGGCGATGACCCGCGGCACCGTCACGCGCGGCTGGAGCTGGAAGCACCATCGCAAGTGGCTGCGCCAGGAAGTCCGCCAGGGAACGGGCAAGTCCTGAACCTTCCGACCGAAACAACCCTGGGCGACGTCGCCCAGAGCGAGCCCGTCCGGCTGCCCGACCTCGTCACGGTGTTCTCCCGCCGGGCCGGGCGGCTGCGCGACCTCGCCCCGGGCCACGAGCTCGAGGGCTTCCTGCGCACCCTCGCCGCGATCGTCGACGCCCAGCATGCCGCGCTCGACGGCCTGCCGCCCGGCACGCTGCCGGCCCAGGCCGAGGGCGGCGAGGCCGCGCCGCTCGACCCCGAGACACTGGCGCGCGACGAGACCTGGCGCGTGGCGCTGGCGCGCATCGTCGAGCGCGTCGACCGCGCCGTGCTGCCGGCGCCCGCCGAGGACGCGCGGGCGTGGCTGGCCGCGGCCGCGGAGAAGGACCTCGAGGCGTTGGCCGAGCGTTACCTGCAGGGCGACGTGAAGCCGGACGAGACGGCGCGCATGGTGTTCGTGGCGGCGGCGCTGCAGGTCGCGTGGACGCGGATGGCGGCGCTGCTCGAGGCCGCTTCGCTCGACCCGGCCGACCGCGGGACCTGCCCGGCCTGCGGCTCGCCCGCCGTCGCCGGCGTGGTCTCCCCGGGCGGAACGAAGTTCGGCCATCGCCACCTGCACTGCGCCCTGTGCGCGACGGCGTGGCGCTATACCCGCACGCGCTGCGTCCATTGCGGCAGCACCGACAAGGTGTCCTTCCGCCAGCTGGCCGGCACGACCTACCTGCGGGCCGAGTGCTGCGAGGCCTGCCACGGCTATTCCAAGGTCTTCTACCTCGAGAAGGCCAAGCCGGTGGAACCGCTGGCCGACGACCTCGCCTCGCTCGGCCTCGACGTGCTGGTCGGCGAGGAGGGCTTCTCCCGGGTGCCCAACCCGTTCGTGCTGGGCGTCATGTCGGGCGGCGACGGCAACAACTGACATCCGTCCGGCGTTGCCGACGCCGGCCAATCGGGCCACATTGGGGGCGCCGGGCACTTGAGCCCGGGAAGACGTCCCCGGGGAATCGACCGTGTCGCGTGACGACCTAGCCTCTGCCAGCCCTTCGCGGCGTCCGCCTTCCATCGATCGCATGGCCAACTGGCCCGCCCTGGCGGCCCTGGTGGCGCGCGCCGGCCGGCCGCTGGTCGTCGAGGCGCTGCGCGCCTGGGCCGACGAGAAGCGGGGCAGCGACGAGGTCGGCGACGAGGCGGCCTGCGCCCGCTGGTGCGCGGCACGGCTCGCCCGGCTGGTCGAGCCGTCGCAGCGCCGCGTCTTCAACCTGACCGGCACGGTGCTGCACACCAACCTCGGCCGCGCCCTGCTGGCCGAGGAGGCGATCGCCGCCGCCGTCGAGGCGATGCGCTCGCCGACCACGCTGGAATACGACCTCGCCGACGGCGGCCGCGGCGAGCGCGACGACCATGTCGGTCCGTGGCTGCACCGCCTGACCGGCGCCGAGGCGGCCTGCGCCGTCAACAACAACGCCGCCGCGGTGCTGCTGGTGCTGGCCGCGATGGCGCAGGGCCGCGAGGTCATCGTCTCGCGCGGCGAGCTGATCGAGATCGGCGGCGCCTTCCGCATCCCCGACATCATGGCCCGCGCTGGCTGCCGCCTGGTCGAGGTCGGCACCACCAACCGCACCCACCTGAAGGACTACGCCGAGGCGATCGGGCCCGACACCGCGGCGATCATGAAGGTCCATCCCTCGAACTACGCCGTCACCGGCTTCTCGAAGTCGGTGAGCGCCGCCGAGCTGGTGCCGCTGGCCCGCGAGAAGGGGCTGCCGGTGATCGAGGATCTCGGCAGCGGCACGCTGGTCGACCTCGAGACCTGGGGCCTGCCGCACGAGCCGACGGCGCGCGAGGCGATCGAGGCCGGCATCGACGTCGTCACCTTCTCCGGCGACAAGCTGCTGGGCGGGCCGCAGGCCGGCCTGGTGGTCGGCCGCCGCGACTGGATCTCGCGGATCGCCCGCCACCCGATGAAGCGCGCCCTGCGCCTCGACAAGGTGCGGCTGGCCGCGCTCGAGGCGACGCTGCGGCTCTACGCCGACCCGGCCCGGCTGGTCGAGCGCCTGCCGACGGTGCGCGCGCTGGCGCGTCCCGCCGCCGACATTCGCGCGATCGCCGAGCGGCTGCTGCCGGTCGCGAAGCGGGCCTTCGCCAAGGCCGGCGTGGCCGTCGCAATCGAGGAGTCGCGCGGCCAGATCGGGTCAGGGGCGCTGCCGGTCGACCTCCTGCCGTCGTTCGCGCTGACGCTGCGCGGCAAGAAGCTCGACGGCCTCGCCGCCGCCCTGCGCGGCCTGCCGATCCCGGTGATCGGCCGCATCGCCGACGGCGCGCTGTGGCTCGACCTGCGCACGCTCGACGACGAGGCGGCGTTCGCCGCGCAGCTGGACGGACGCGATGTCGTGGCTGTCTAGGATCTTCGGCGGCGCGCGCCGCGACGAGCAGGTGATGGAAGAGGCGCTGGCCGCCTGGAACGCCGGCCAGCCGGGCGTCGCGCTCGACCTGTGGGCGCCGCTCGCCCACCGCGGCCACGCGCGGGCGCAGAGCAACATGGGGGCGGCCTTCCTCGAGGGCCGTGGCGTCGAGCGCGATCCCGCGAAGGCCGTCGAATGGCTGCGCCGCGCCGCCGAGCAGGGCGACGTCGGCGGCCAGCGCAACCTCGCGCTGTGCTGCTACGAGGGCTGGGGCGTCGCGCAGGACCAGGAAGAGGCGGCGCGCTGGTACGAGAAGGCGGCCGAGCAGGGCGACGCCGACGCGGCCGACATGCTGTCGTGGATGAAGCTGGTCGGCGGCGGCTGCGCGCAGGACTATGCCGCGGCCCGGCTGTGGGCCGAGAAGGCGGCGGCAGAGGGCCGCGCCGGCGCGATGGCGCGGCTGGGCGACATCCACCACGACGCGCTGGGCGTGGCGCGCGATCCCGCCGAGGCGGCGCGCTGGTGGGCACGCGCCGCCGAGCTCGGGCATCCCGAGGCGCAGGCGATGCTGGGTGCGGCCTACCTCGCCGGCAAGGGCGTACCGCGGGACCGGGCGCAGGCCCTGGACTGGCTGGAGAAGGCAGAGGCCGGCGGCGCCGGCGAACTGGCGGCGGGCTTCCTGAAGCTGGCGAGGGAACAGGCATGATCGTCGGCACCGCCGGGCACATCGACCACGGCAAGACCGCGCTGGTGAAGGCGCTGACCGGCGTCGACGCCGACCGTCTCAAGGAAGAGAAGGCGCGCGGCATCACGATCGACCTCGGCTATGCCTACAGCGACCTCGGCGACGGCCGGCAGCTGGGCTTCGTCGACGTGCCCGGCCACGAGCGCTTCGTGCACAACATGCTGGCCGGCGCGACCGGCATCGACGCCGCGCTGCTGATCGTGTCGGCGGCCGAGGGCATCAAGCCGCAGACCGTCGAGCACCTGCAGATCATGGACCTGCTCGGCCTCGACCGCGGCATCGTCGCGCTGACCAAGGCCGACCTGGTCGACGACGACCAGCTGCTCGAGCGCATGGCCGAGGTCGAGACGCTGCTGTCGGGCACCGCGCTCGGCGGCGCGGAGATCGTGCCGGTGTCGGCCGTCACCGGGCGCGGCATCGACGAACTGAAGGAGCGCCTGCTGGCGCTGGGCGAGAGCGGCAAGGGCGCCACCGGCTTCGCGCGGCTGGCGGTCGATCGCAGCTTCGTCCTGCCGGGGGCCGGCGTCGTCGTCACCGGCACCATCCATGCCGGCGAGATCCGGGTCGACGATCGCCTGCTGCTGACGCCGTCCGGGCTGGAGGCGCGCGTGCGCTCGCTGCACGCGCAGAACCGTCCGGCCGAGATTGGCCGCGCCGGCGAGCGCTGCGCCCTGAACCTCGCCGGGCCGCGCCTGTCCAAGGACGCCGTGAAGCGCGGCGACTGGGTGGTCGGTCCCGAGCTGCACGCCCCGACCGACCGGCTCGACGTGCGGCTGACGCTGCTCGCCTCCGAGGGCCAGCCGCTGAAGCACTGGTCGCCGGTCCACGTCCACCTGGGCTCGGCGCACGTCATGGGACGCGTGGCGCTGCTGCAGGGCGACACGCTGCCGGCCGGCGGGTCGTCGCTGGCGCAGCTGGTGCTGGAGGAGAAAGTCGGCGCGCTGTCCGGCGACCGCGTGATCCTGCGCGATCCCTCGGCCACCCGCACCATCGCCGGCGCCGCGGTGATCGATCCGTTCGGCCCGCCGCGCAACCGCCGCTCCGAGCGCCGCATCGCCGAGCTGGGGGCGCTGGCCGAGCCCGACGAGACGGTGCTGTCGAAACTGCTGGGGCTGGAGACGGCGCATGTCGACCTCGCGCGCTTCGGCCTCGCCCGCAACCTGCGCCCGGTCGACGTCGACGCGCTGCTCGAGGCGGCGGGCGGGGCGCGGCTGGAAGGCTACGGCTTCCTCGCCGACACCCTTGCCGCGGCCCGCGCCGACATCGTCGACACGCTGAAGGCCCACCACGAGGAAAAGCCCGACGCGCCCGGCCTGCAGCCCGAGCGGCTGCGCCTGACGCTGAAGCGGCGCTGGCCGCCCGCCGTCTTCAAGGTGCTGCTCGACCAGGAGATCAAGGCCAAGAAGGTGACGGTCGACGGCGCTTTCCTGCGCCTGCCCGGCCACTCGCTGAAGCTCGGCGCGCGCGACGAGGAGGTGTGGCGCAAGATCCACGCCGAACTGACGCGCGAGCGCTTCCGGCCGCCGCGGGTGCGCGACTTCGCGACCGCCTACAACGTGCCCGAGACCGACATGCGCCGCCTGCTGCAGCGGCTGGGCAAGGTCGGCCGGGTCGTCGAGGTGGCGCCCGACCAGTACTTCCTGCGCCCGGTGGTGGCCGAGATGATCGCCATCGCCCATGCCTTCGGCCGCGAGTTCACGGCCGCCGAGTTCCGCGACAAGCTCGACAACGGCCGCAAGGTCGCGATCCTGATCCTCGAGTTCTTCGACCGCCACGGCATCACGGTGCGCCGCGGCGACCTGCGCCGGACGGTGCCGCAGAAACTCAACCAGTTCGGTGCCGTCGCACCGGCCGCCGACGCCGACACCCCCGCCAAGGCGTGACAGGCGCGCGCTTCCCATCGTAGATTTGGAAGTGGAAGAGAAGCGCTCCCGGTGGGGCGGCTGGCCTTCAAAGCCAGAGAGGGCCGTTAGCCGGTCCTGGGTGGGTTCGACTCCCGCTCTCTTCCGCCAACTCCCTACTTGCGGGCCAGCAACTCGACCGGTGCGATGGTGCCGCGCTCGAGCATCGCCACCATGTTGGCCGTCTTCTGCGGGGCGCTGGGGCCCATGAGGACGTGCAGCCCCAGTGGCGGCGGGCCGCCGCTTTGCGCCATGCGGGCGCGCATGGCCGCGAAGAAGTCCAGCGCGAAGCGGCGTCGCTCGCGCTCGGCGAACACGGTGAAGCCGGCGCCTTCCAGCGCCGCGCGATAGGCGGCGGGCGGGACGACGAAGCTGGTCTCGGGCCGGCTCGACCAGGGCACCGGGAAGTCGAGGGTTCCAGGGCCGACCTGCATCACGTCGTAGACCGCGAAGAAGCCGCCGGGCTTGAGGGCGCGGTGCACGGCGGCGGCGAGCGCCGCCTTGTCGGCGATGTTCATGCCGACATGCAGCAGGGTGGCGCCGTCGAAGTGGTTCGGCGCGAGGTCCATCGTCGCGGCGTCGCCCTGCCGGAAGACGACCTGGCCGTCGAGCCCCATGCGGGCGCTCAGGGCCTGCGCGACCGCCACGTATTCGCCGGACAGGTCGACGCCGGTGACGTGACAGCCGAGGCTGGCCAGTTGCCGCGCGGGACCGCCGAGGCCGCTGCCGATGTCGAGCAGCTTCATGCCGGGCCCGATGCCCAGTTGCGTCACGAGCTCGCGCGTCGCCTCGGCGCCGCCGATGTGAAACTCGTCCATGCCCATCAGGTCGGCGGGCGACAGGCGGTCCGGATCCTTGCCGGCCCGGCGCAGCCCGTCGAGGAAGGCCCGTTCCAGGTCGCCGTGCCGGTAGTGGTCGATGAGGGTGCCGCTGGTATCCATGCGTGCCTCCGCGTCTCGCTGCCGGTCCATTCAACCCCGTTTCGCGCGCGCCCGGCAACGATCTCCATCGCCGCTTGGGCGCGGCCCGGCGGGACCGCGCGCCTCGCCTCGATCGGTACGCAACCGGACCCGGTGATCGCTTGCCCCCGGTCAGGGCTTCGCTAGCCTTTCCGCGGGGAGACGCCGTTTGCCGGACAAGGTCCCGAAGTGGGGCATCTGGACTGCCGAGCTCGTCGATCGCCTGAAGGGCGGGTGGCGGCCGTATCTCCTTGCCGTCGCCGCCGTCGTGCTCGCGACCGTGTTGCGGGCGGCGCTCCATCCACTGATCGGCGACCGACTCTTCTTCACGACCTACTTTCCGGCGATCGGGATCGTCGCCGCGCTCGGCGGGTTGCTGCCCGGGCTGGTGGCGCTGGTTCTCTCGATGGGCCTCGCCTGGTTCCTGTTCCTGCCGCCCGCGCTGTCGTTCGATGGCACGAAGATCGAGGCGCTCCAGCTCGGCCTGTTCCTGGTCGCCTGCACGCCGCTGGTGGTGGTCGCTGCCTTGCTCAACGTGGCGATCGGCTGGCTGGGCCAGCAGCGCCGAACGATCCTGCGCGTGCAGGACGCCGAGGCCCGCCAGCACCGCCTGCTGGTCAAGGAACTGGAGCATCGCCTCGGCAATCTCTTCGGCGTGGTGCAGCTGATCGCCATCCGCACCTTGCAGGGCGAGCTCGAGCCGGCGGAAGCACGGGCGGCGTTCCGTGAAAGGATCGCCGCCCTGGCATCGGCGTCCAGCGCATCGCTGGGCGAGCGTCCGAATGTCCGCGGCCTGGTCGAGCGCCAGGTGAAGCCCTATCGCTCCCAGGTCGACATCGACCACTGCGAGGCGATCGAGCTCGAGCCCAAGGCGGCGCAACAGCTGGCGCTGATCTGCCACGAGCTGGCGACCAACGCGGTGAAGTACGGCGCACTGTCGGTGCCGGGCGGCCGGGTGTCGATCGCCTGCAAGGTCCGGGACGCCGACGGCGATCCGACCTTCGAGTTCACCTGGAGCGAGTGGGGCGGCCCTGCGCCGGCGACGCCGCCGAAGCGCGGCTTCGGCAGCGAGGTGCTGGAGGATGCGCCGCGCTACTCCGGCGCGACGGTCTCGATGACCTTCGATCCGCCCGGCCTGCGCTACACCTACCGGCACCGCCTGGCATGGCTGTCCCGGTGAGACGACGACGGGTCAGGAGGCCGGGTCGAAGATCGCCTGGCCGCGTGCCTTCATGACGTACTTCAGGGCGCGGAACTCGGTGTCCTTGCGGATCTGGGCGGCGACCTTGGGATCGGCGTCGCCGCGGTCGGCGGCGGCGATCAGCTTGTCGGTCTCGGCGGCGCAGGCCATCGCCACCGTGTGGGCCAGCGTCTGGTTGTCGGCAGGGCCGCTCGAATCGGCATCGGCATTCCGGGCGAGGCAGGCGTCGCGGGCCGCGTAGCTCTTCTCAAGGGAAACCTTCTTGCCGAGATGCTCGGCCCGGAAAAAGCTCCCCTCGCACGCCCCGAGAAACAGCGCGCAAAGGAGGATGAACCAACGCATAGCCTGGACCCCCACGTATCCACCGCCGTAAGTTCCCCACCTGTCCCGCCGCGTCAAGCGGCTGGTTCGTCCCGGCTGACGACGGCCCCGGACCGTTGTATCAAGGGCACGATCCGTTCCGGCCGGGTGGCCGGAAGTGCCCAGGTTCGAGGCTTTGTCGATGCGGTTTGCGCCCCTCTTGTTCGTCCTGCTGCTCGGCGGTTGCGCGGCGGCCTACCACACGCCGTCCGACGGGCGGCTGACCACCAAGATCAACGCCGCCTACAAGGACCGCGACGCCTGCCTCGCGCGTTCGGTGCAGGCCGAGGGCCAGGCCCTCGATCCGGCGGTCGCGGCGCGCGCCGCGGCGGCGTCCTGCGTGGCGGAGACCGACCGGCTGATCGAACTGGTCAACCGCGATGGCGATCCCCGCGTGGCGGCCAAGATCCGGCAGGATTCGGAGTTCCGGGCGACCGGCATGGCGTTGCGGGCGCGCGGCCAGGAATCAGGCTGAGGCCGATCGTCGGCCGCCAACGCAAACGGCGCGAGACCAAGGCCCCGCGCCGTCGCGACCGCCTCAGGTTGCTTCAGGGAGGAGGGCGGTCTGAGCCGGACAAGAGGGTGCCCAACTCTTGAAGACGATCTTCGGCCTCCCGACTTACGGGAACCTTACCCCGCCGGCGAAAGCTACCCACAGGGCGAGGCTCGATCGGCCCCTCCCGCCGTCGAAGGGCTTGCCGTTCCAAGGGGGCCGGGGTCAATTGCACAGGTCATGACGTCCGCTACCGACACCCTGATCGCCCGGCTCCAGGCCGACTGCACCGCCGCCGAGGCCGCCGAGCGCGCGGTGCGCGCCCAAGTCGAGGCGCAGCTCAAGGAGGCCGAGCGGGCCCGGGCCTTCGCGTGGCGGCGGCTCAGCGCGCTGGCGGACATGGCGCGCATCGCCGCCCTCGAGCCCGATCGCGATCTCGCCGTCGAGCGCCAGCTGGTCGCCCTGTTCCGCGAGATCGGCTGGGTGGAGGACGGCCTCGGCGAACTGGGCGACGGTGCGCGGCCGCTGCTCGACTGGCTGCGGCCGATCGCCGAGTCGCTGCATGCCGCTTGCCACCCCGCGCCGCCGGCGGACGACGCCTCGACGGCGCCGGCCGATCCGCCGGCCGTGTCGGATCCGATCGCCGCCTTCCGCGCCTTCGAGGCCTGGTACGAGGCGGAGCGGGGGCAACCCTTCCTGCAGGTGTTCGAGCGCTACATGCCGCCGACCCCGGTGGTCGAGTTCTGACGGACCCGCCGTGAAGACAGACTTCGAACTGTGGCTGTCGGCGCAGTACGCCGAGACCGGGTCGTTCACCGCCTTCATCCTGCTGATGCGGATGGCGGGCGACGAGGTCGTGCCGCTGAAGTCGAGCTATGCCCACCTGGTCGGCGACGACATGCCGTGGCGCCAGATGCGCGAGCTGCTCGACAGTGCGCGCACGGCGTGGGACGGCGTCGCGTTCTTTGTCGGCCTCGGCGCCACGGGCGGGCCGCTGCCCGACGCGGTGGCGGCGCGCCGGCTGAAGGATGTCGAGGCCGACGTGAAGCGCGATCCACTGGTCCTGAACCGCGGCCGCTTCTTCGACCGCCAGGGCCGGCACATCCGTATCGACGAGGTCGAGCCATGAGCGAGGGCTCGGTGCGCCGCCCGGCACGGCGCTTGACGGCCGGCGGTGTCGAACCGGTCGACGAGACGGTGGCCGAGGAGGTCGCGGTCGCGCTGGTCTACAACGGCATCAGCCACGCCGTGATGATGGCGACGCCGTGCGACCTCGAGGATTTCGGCCGCGGCTTCTCGCTGACCGAGCGGATCGTCGAGGCGCCGTCCGAGATCTACGACGTCGAGGTCGAGGCCGTGGCCCAGGGAATCGAGGTGCGGCTCGACATCGCCGCGCAACGCATGGCCGCGCTGCGCGAGCGCCGTCGCACGCTGGCCGGGCGCACCGGGTGCGGCCTGTGCGGGGTCGACAGCCTGGCCGAGGCGATGCGCCCGGTCGCCGTGTCGACCGGCGCCGCTTCGGTGTCGCGCGAGGCGATCGGCCGGGCGATGGCGGCGCTGCCGGCGGCGCAGGCGATCAACCGGGTCAACGGCGCGATGCACGCGGCCGGCTGGGCGCGCCCCGACGGCACGCTGGTCGCGGTGCGCGAGGATGTCGGCCGCCACAACGCGCTCGACAAGCTGTGCGGCGCGGTGCTCGGCCGCCCGCGCGACGAGCCGCTCGAGGGTTTCGTCGTCGTCACCAGCCGCTGCTCCTACGAGATGGTCCACAAGGCCGCGGCGATGGGCGCCGGGGCGATCGCCGCGGTGTCGGCGCCGACCTCGCTGGCCATCGAGGTGGCGGCCCAGTCCGGCGTCGCGCTCGCCGCCTTCGTGCGCGACGGGCGCCTGACCGTCTACGCCCACCCGGAGCGGGTGACACCGTGAACGAGGGTCCCAACGAGGGCCGCGTGTTCGGCGTGGTCGGCTGGAAGAATGCCGGCAAGACCACGCTGGTCGAACGCCTCGTCGCCGAGTTCGTGCGGCGCGGCTGGCGGGTCGGCACGATCAAGCATGGCCACCACGATCTCGACATCGACCAGCCGGGGCGCGATTCGTGGCGCCACCGCGCCGCGGGAGCGACCGAGGTGGCGGTGGTCGGCGGCCGCCGCTACGCCATCATGCGCGAGACCGAGCCGACCCTCGGCGAGGTGCTGTCGCGCCTGTCGCCGGCCGACCTGGTGCTGATCGAGGGCTACAAGCGCGAGGCGCACCGCAAGATCGAGGTACGGGCGGGCGGCGAGCCGATGGTCGCCAACGACCCGGCGATCGTCGCCGTCGCGGCCGACCAGCCGCCGACCGACACGGCCCTGCCGTGGTTCCGGCGCGACGACGTGGCCGCCATCGCCGATTTCATCGCCGCCCGGGTGCCGCCGCCGCGCGCCCGGTGAGGCGGCCGGCTCAGACCAGCCAGCTGCGCGCCACCAGCAGCCAGGACAGCGGCCAGCCGGCGCGCGCCGCCCGCATGCGCAGCAGCATGCGCCGGTACTGGCGGTCGCCCAGCGCGCCGACGAAGCGGTCCTCGCCGTCGACCATGGCGGCCAGCATGCGGTCGAGCATCACCGTGTAGGTGTTGCCCCAGTTGCGGCTGGAGAGATGCAGGCGGCCGCCCAGCACCGGGTTGTCGGCCGCGCCGTTGCGGCCGTGCAGCCGGTAGGAATACAGCGCCTCGTCGATCAGCAGCGAGCCCGCCACCATCTGCGCCATCACCACGACGTAGAAGTCCATGTGCAGGCGGAAGGTCTCGTCGTCGTCGGGGAACACGAGGTTGATCAGCGAGCGCCGGAACATCATCGACGAGGTGCTGACCCAGACCCAGTGCACGACGCGCTTCGTGTACAGGCGGTACGGCGTCCAGTCCTGCCAGCGCGCGGTGCCCCTGGCGACGTCGAGCTTGGGCACGCGGGCCGGGTCGATCGGCGCGAAGGCTCGGTCGCGGTCGGCGCTCGCCCGCTCCTTGCCGAACCAGTAGACGCAGCCGGCGATCAGCTTGCCCTGACCGTCGATCAGCCGCGCGTTGCAGGCCGTGAAGCCGACCGCGTAGGTCTCGTTGAGGTGCGCGGCGAGGTGGCGTTCGAGGAAGTCGGCGTGCCACAGGTCGTCGGAATCGAGGAAGCAGACGAAGGTGCCGCGGGTCGCCGCCAGGCCGCGCCGCGTCGCGCCGGTCTGGCCGACGTTGCGGTCGAGACGGATCAGCGAGAAGCGCGGGTCGGCGAGATCGTCGAGCGTCGCCTGCACGACATCGGCCGAACCGTCGGTCGAGGCGTCGTCGACGATCACGCACTCGAAGTCGCGCAGCGTCTGCCCGGCGACCGAGCGGATCGCGTCGGCGATGTAGTCCCGGCAGTTGTAGCAGGTGACGACGACCGAGATGCCGGGCAGCGCGATGTCCGTCACGGCTTGGCGGGACCCAGGAAGCGGAAGTCGACGCCCTCGTCGGCCTGCAGCACCTCGCGGTGGAACAGGCCGGTGTAGCCGCGCCCGCTGCCGGCCGGCGGCGCCGGCGGCTTCCACGCCTTGCGGCGCTGGGCCAGTTCGCGGGCCGTCACGTGCAGCTCGAGCTTGCGGTTGGGCACGTCGAGGGTGATGCGGTCGCCGGTGCGGACCAGCGCCAGCGGGCCGCCGACGTAGCTCTCGGGCGAGACGTGCAGGATGCAGGCGCCGTAGCTGGTGCCGCTCATGCGCGCGTCGGAGATCCGCACCATGTCGCGCACGCCCTGCTGCACCAGCTTCTGCGGGATCGGCAGCATGCCCCATTCCGGCATGCCCGGGCCGCCCTGGGGGCCGGCATTGCGCAGGATCAGCACGGTGTCCTCGGTGACGTCGAGATCGTCGCGGTCGATCGCCGCCTTCATCGACGGGTAGTCGTCGAACACCAGGGCAGGGCCGGTGTGCTTCAGGAACTTCGGCGCGCAGGCGCTCGGCTTGATGACGCAGCCGTCGGGCGCGAGGTTGCCGCGCAGCACGGCCAGCGCGCCCTCGCGGTAGATCGGGTTGGCGATCGGCCGGATGACGTCGGTGTCGTGGATCTCGGCGCCGGCGATGTTCTCGCCCAGCGAGCGGCCGGTCACCGTGGGCGCGGCGAGGTCGAGGTGCTCGCGGATCTGCTCAAGCAGCGCGGGCAGGCCGCCGGCGTAGAAGAAGTCCTCCATCAGGTAGGTGTCGCCGGACGGCCGGATGTTGGCGATCACCGGCACCTTGCGGCTGGCCCGCTCGAAATCGTCCAGCCCGACGTCGGCGTGGCCGGCGCGGCGCGCCAGAGCGACCAGGTGGATGATGGCGTTGGTCGAGCAGCCGACCGCCATGGCGGCGGCGATGGCGTTCAGGAACGATTCCTTGCGCAGGATCTTCCGCGGCGTCAGGTCCTCCCACACCATGTCGACGATCCGCCGGCCGGTCGCGGCGGCCATGCGGATGTGGTTGGCGTCGGCCGCCGGGATCGACGACGCGCCGGGCAGCGACATGCCGAGCGTCTCGGCCATCGCCATCATGGTCGCGGCGGTGCCCATGGTCATGCAGGTGCCGTAGCTGCGCGCGATGCCGGCCTCGACGTCGAGCCAGTCCTTGTCGGAGATCGTGCCGGCCCGGCGCTCGTCCCAGTATTTCCAGGCATCGGAGCCCGAGCCCAGCGTCTTGCCCTTCCAGTTGCCGCGCAGCATCGGCCCGGCCGGCAGGTAGATCGCCGGCAGGTTCATGCTGATCGCGCCGAGCAGCAGGGCAGGAGTGGTCTTGTCGCAGCCGCCCATCAGCACGACGCCGTCGACCGGGTGGCCGCGCAGCAGCTCCTCGGCGTCCATGGCGAGCAGGTTGCGGTAGAGCATGGTGGTCGGCTTGAGGAAGCTCTCGGACAGCGACAGCGCCGGCAGTTCCATCGGGAAACCGCCGGCCTGCAGGATGCCGCGCTTCACGTCCTCGACCCGGCTCTTGAAGTGCATGTGGCAGGGTTGCGCCTCGGACCAGGTGTTGAGGATGGCGATCACCGGCTTGCCGACCCAGTCCTCGGGCCCGAGGCCCATCTGCATGGCGCGCGAGCGATGGCCGAAGGCGCGCAGGTCGTCGGGCGCGAACCAGCGCGCGCTGCGCAGCGATTTCGGGTCGCGGGTCCTGCTGGTCGTCATCGTTGAGCCTCCCTTGCGACGACTAACGTCATTTGCGGCGAAGAGGTCAAGCCTTGTAGCGGGCGCTTCGCTTCCGGGACTTGGCGATGAGCTTTCGCAAGCCTTCGATAAGTTGTCCTCCGGCTTCGTGCTTCGGGGTCCCATACGGAGGCCAATCTTCGTACGCCAAGTCGATCAGCGCTTCTTGGGCTGCCTCGGTTGCCGTCCTTTCCGCTCTGGAGGCAACCTTGGCCTCGCGATCGATGGCGCCGACCAGTTCCTCGCGTACGAAATCGCCGACGGCCTCGAGCATTCCCTTCCGGTCATTTGCCAGCATCGCCTGGAAGTGTGCCTTGTAGTGGCGCGAATCGAACCGGTACTGGATGTCGGTTTGTCCTCCACCCTTCGAATCGATGGCAAACCGAACCCGCACGCCCTTTCCGGGCGCCGGAACCTGAAGCGTAATTCCGGAGGTCCCGGCATGCCAGGTGCGCGCCGTCACGCCTGCACGCTCCACCAGCGCACCCTTCAGCTTGATGCTCAGCATTTGAGAATGTCCTCCATCTCCGGTCCGGCTGTGGGCGGTCGCGAGCGCTCTCGGAACGCTCGCCCGGTCTCGTCCAGAGAATGACGGCCTCGCGATGCCGCGCATTGGCAGGGACAGACATTTCCTTGATCGAGGGCTCGTCCTGAACAGGGTGAGGGGCCTGTTCAGATCCGTGACGCTCACGACCGTCGGCTACGGCGATTCCACGCCGATCGATCCGTTGATCCGCGGCCTTTCGACCATCGAGACGATCGTCGGCCAACTCTATCCGGCGCCCCCGCTGGCGCGGCTGATGTCGTCGGAAATGCGGGTCGGGTGGTCCTCGCCAGAACGGTGACATCGCGGCTTGTGCGCCGGGGACTGCCGGGCGTAAGCACGGCCGCGTGCCACGACTGGCACGCTCTGTACGCATTTCGCGAAAAGGACTGCCCCCATGAACAAGACCTTCGCCGCCGTCGCCGTGGCCACTGCCTTCGGGACGCTGTCCTCCAGCTGGGCCGCCGACGGCAAGGTGCCCGACCTGACCGGGACCTGGATGGGCAAGTCGCTCGGCCTGTCGGTCGGCGCCGGCCGCGGCCCGCGCCCCAAGGACGGCACCTGGGAGAAGCCGGCGTTCCACGAGGGCACCGTGACGACGAAGATCAGCAAGCAGGACGGCCGCTACATCTGGGGCATCCGCGAGTTCGACAACGGCTTCAAGACCAACTTCATCGGCATGATCGACGAGTCGCTGGGCGGCATCGTGATCATCAGCGACACCGGCGCCCACTACTGGGGCAAGCTGGTCGACGCCAACCGCATCGAGACCTGCCTGGCCCACGCGCCGCAGCCCGACGACCGTCGCTTCGATGTCAGCTGCTCGACCTGGGTGCGCGGCAAGTAGCCCGCCGCCCCGACGCCCCGGTTCCCCCGGGGCGTCGACCGGCTGCCGGGGCCGACCGCGCTAGTGGCCGGCGTGTCCGAGGTGGAAGAAGCGCGCGATGCGGTCGAGCATCGTGCGCTCCTCCTCGGCCACCGTTTCCACCGTCTTGCGGCTGTCGTCGACCAGCCGGCGATTGGCCGACTGGCGCGCCACGACCAGCTGGGCGAAGGCCCCGGCCAGGCCGGCATCCTCGGCGAGCAGCCCGGCCATCAGCGGCTTGCCGATCTCGAGGACCGTGGCCGGGCTGGTGGCCGCCACTGTCGCGCTGCGCGGCGCCCCGGTGAACAGCGACATCTCGCCGAGCACGTCGCGCGGCCACAGCGTCGCCACTTCCACGCGCTTGCCGTCGGCGTCGACCCAGACGCCGAGGCGTCCCTGCAGGACCACGAACATGCTGTCGCCCGCGTCGCCGGCGCGGAACAGGACATCGCCGGCATCCATCCGGCGCGGCCGCGTCTGCTCGGCCAGCCTTTCGATGTGGGGCGCGTCGAGGATTGCGAAGAACGGGGTCTGCCGCAGGATGCGACAGCGCACCTCGGCATGCAGCAGGTCCTCGCCGTCCGGCGCGCCGACGGTCTGGTGCTCGTAGTGCTTCAACGGGATGCCGGCGGCCTTGAGGAAGCCGATCGCGGCGTCGAGCAACGCATGCCGTGGCAAGGTCTGCGAGGCGCCCGGCGCGACGAAGTAGAAGATGTCGAACCGGATGACGCCGCCGGCGACCTCGCGCATACGCACCTCGGGCGGGGGCGTCTTCAGGACGAGGCCACCGGCGCAGACCATGTCGCAGGCATTGTTGAGGATGCCGGTGATCGTCGCATGGTCGTGCTCGACCGCCACCTCGAGCCGGAGCGACAGCCGCTGCTGGGCGGCCGGGCGCGACAGGTTGGCGATCCGGGTCTGCGAGAACTGGCCGTTCGGAATGACCATCACGCCGCCCCAGCGATCCTCGAGCACCGTGCAGCGCCAGTCGAACTCCAGCACGCGGGCGGTCAGCACCTGGTCGCGGTTGCGGATCTCCACCCAGTCGCCCGGCACGATGTGCTTGTCGACATGCAGCGCGATGCCCGAGAACAGGTCGGAGACGAGACCGCGCAGGGCGAAGCCGACGACCAGGGTGAAGATGCCGGACGCCGCGAAGATGGTTTCGAGCGGCTGGAAGAAGACCAGCCGCAGGCCCGCCGAGACGAACCCGACATAGATGCCGGCAGTGATGAAGTAGAGGCCGATGCGCGGGATCGGCTGCCGGTGCGGCGGCCGGTCGGGCCGGGCGAGGGCGACCCGGACCAGGCGGTCGGCGAGCCACGCCAGGGTCACGAACTGCAGGAACGCCGGCAACGTGTGGCTGTCCGGCCCCACGCCGGGACGCACCGCCGGATCGAGGAAGCCCAGCAGCGGCCGGCCCGTCAGCGCGAACAGGACGACGAGCCCCAGGTTGATCGCGACGGGAACCGCCAGCTGGCGGAGGAGGGCGTTTCGGGTCTTCATTGGCAATCGGCGGTCTTGGTTTTTCGCGCGCGACCGTATCACGTTTGCGACCGCGCGCACGCAAGCCGCAAGGGTGCGTCGGTGAGTCGGTCAGTGGCGACGGTCGGACGGTCGTCTTAAACAGGGACCCGATCTCCCGCCCAACCGATCGGACCGCCATGATCAACCGCCTTGCCACGCTGCTCGAACGCGCCAACGCCCGGTGGCGCGACCATCTCCTGACGGGTCTCACCGTCATCGTGGTGGTTCACCTGTTCATCACCTCGCCGCTGGAAGCCCAGCCCTATGCCGTCATCAAGGGGATCAACGTCGTCCTGGTGGTGACCCTGGCGGTCGGGTTGCTGGTGCTGGCGCGCAGCCTCGTGTCGGCGGGATTGCTGCTGCTGTTCCTCTGCCTGGTGGTCGCGGCCTTCCTGGTCCAGGTGCAGGGCGGCGACCAGCTGCTGATCGTGCGCATCCGCGCCGGCGCCTGGATCCTGATGTCGGCCGCGATCCTCTGGATCGTCGTGCGGGCGGTCTACGCGCCGGGGCCGATCACCTACCATCGCGTCGTCGGCGCGATCCTGCTCTACCTGACGATCGGCGTGTTCTTTGCCTCGGTCTACGCGGTCGCGGCGTCGTTCGCGGTGGAGGGCGTGAAGGGCATGACGCTGGCGCTGCATTCCTCGCTGCCGGCCGAGGTCGTGTACTTCAGCTTCGTGACCCTGACGACGGTCGGCTACGGCGACTTCACGCCCGTCGATCCGCTGATCCGCGGCTTCTCGAACATCGAGGCGATCATCGGCCAGCTCTACCCGGCGACGCTGCTGGCGCGCCTGGTGTCGTCGGAGGTGCGCCTCCGGTCCGGTGAGCGAGCGCCGACCCCTTCGCGAGGCTAGGCCGCGCCGTCCTGCCCGGGGGGCGACAGCGGGAGGAGCTTCGCCTGGCTGCCGTGCGGCGCGACCGCCGTCTTCGCGGATTGCCCGGCGTAGAGATGATCCGGGTTCACGCACCGCTTGCAGCCGCAGGCGTTGGCCGCGAGCACGTCCGGGGCGAGGTCCGCGAGGCCGAGCTTCTCCGCCAGCAGCACGCGCTGGACGCGCCGCAGCTTCCCCTGCCATTTCATGATCGGGTAGCCGTCATTGGGATAGTCGCCCTTCACCGGGGCGACCGCGCGCTGCCAGACCCAGCACGCGCCGGTTTCCGGCGACCGTGCGCTGTGCCGGTACGCGATGGACCTGGCCGTTCCGGATTCGGGGATCGACATGAGCGGGCTGCCTTTCTCCTGCAAGCAGGTGAAAGGTAGGCACCGAGCTGGTGCCGGGCATTGACCGCGCCCGACAAAGCATTGACCTCGGCCCCGGTGACGAGCCGGAGCAGGAGGAGCGGGAAGGGAAGGTGCTGGCGGATGGGGTGGGATTCGAACCCACGGTGAGCTTGCACCCACGCCGGTTTTCAAGACCGGTGCCTTAAACCGCTCGGCCACCCATCCACGTTAATGTTTTCAATAGCTTGGCGATTTCCAGCAAGCAACGAAAACGGAACAACAGGCAGGATTGGTCACATTTGGTCACGAGAGACGAGCCGTACTGCTCGCCTTTGGTCACGGTTGGTTCTCCAGCTAGCTCCGCATCAACGCTGCGTTGATAGCCTCGGCGCTCACGATGTCACGAGCACCGAACAGGTGCGCATAGACCATCAGCGTGATGTGGGGTGAGGCATGCCCGAGCCGCTTGCTGATTTTCACCACGTCGATCCCGGCATCAATGAGCTGGCTGGCATGAGTATGCCGCAGCGCGTGCAGGCTCACGTCTGGCAGCTTGAGTGACCGAACCGCCGCCCTCCAGTCACCAGACAGGTTGCTGGGGCGCTGCGGCCCGCCCTCGAGAGCAGGGAACACCAAGTCGTCGGCGTCCGGCTTGCCCAGGCCCATAGCCATCCGCTGCTCCAGTTGCTCGCGGCGATGCTCGCTCAGGGCCTCGACCACGATATCTGGCAGAGAGACGTCGCGACGGCCCGCCTTGGTCTTGGTGGTCTTGAGGCGCAGCACAGTGCCGCTTTCTCCTTTCCGCTTGGCCTCCTCGACGGCCTGCCGCACGCGCAGCACCTTGCCCTTGAGGTCGATGTCGCTCCACCGAAGCCCCAGCAACTCGCCCCGCCGAACGCCCGTGAAGAGCGCAACGACGATCTTCGGGTACAGGGCACGGCCCTTAAGCTTCTGGATCACCTCAGGGATGCGCTCGGGCGGAATGACAACCACTTCCTCGGTTTCGACCTTCGGCGCCCGTTGTCCTTCAGGCCCAGTTACCACCCTGCTGAGAAGGCCGTGCCGCGCGCCATCGCGGAGTGCCTTGCCCAACACGCGATGAGCGTGATGGATCGTTCGAGGGGCGAGGGGACCGCCATCCTTACGTCCCTTGACGCGCAGCGTTGCGTGCCAGCCTTCTACGTCGAGAGTTCTCAGGCCCTGCAAGCGCACATTACCCAGATGCGGGACAATCTGGTTCTCGACCAACTCGCGGTAGCGGTCAGCAGTCCGCGAAGAGATTTCTCCAGCCTTTTCCCAGTGGTCCACGCGCTGCCGTACGTGCTCGGCTACTGTGAGTTTGGAAGCCTCAACAAATGTGCCGTTACCCTTGGCAGCCAGTAGCTCTGCCATACGACGTTGCGCGTCGGCCTTCTTGCCCTGAACCACGACAGATTGGACCCGCCTCTTGCCGGTCTGCTTGTCAGTTCCGAGGTCGAAGCGGATGCGCCAGCTTGTCTTGCCGCTGCGCTGAATGGACCCTCTCATACGGTGTCATCCTCCACTTCCACATAGACTTCCCGCTTCGCATTTTTCAGCAGTGGGCGAAGGGTCTGTCGCAGCTGCTTCCAGCGCTCATCTTCGGAGTGCTCCAGAAGACGAAAGGTCTCCAAACATGCTTGAACCCCGTATGCACGGTGCTCGGCTTTGCCCATGTTTATTTCCGGCGTCTCCTCATGCACTGGCGCGAATAGACTGAGTACGTCCATGAACAGGAACTCCACTCCTGCAAATGCGATGGGATTTTCGAGCCAACTAGTGTCGTCCTTGCTTAAGCCGTCCTCTCTGCCGAAGCCGCTTAGTCGGCGCATACCGTATCCTAGAAATTGAAGGATTGCCGCGCTCTGGCGGCCAAAGGCCATCGTCATCGTCTCTGTCAGCAAGTCCTGTCGATGGAACGATAGCTCCAGGCGGTGTTCGCACTCTTGCGCGATTGTTCGCGCGTGTCGGACAGCCTCAGCGTCAATGCGCCTTTTTAGGATGGGCGTGGTTTTGAACGAGAGGTTCGCCTTTCGATCTGGTTTCGGAGGTTTGGTTACTGCTCCCCGCCGAGGTTGCTTGGTCTTCATTGCGAACTCCACGTTATCAACTGGACGAACACCATTTGCATGTGATCGACTGCATTGATTATAGGGAGATACAAGCAATGGCCAAGCGCAAATCCAAGCGACAGCCGCAGCTTCAAAAAACCTCGGCAGATGAACGATTTATGCCATTCGCAGAACTAGAAGCTCAGTGGCCTGGGGGACGGGTACAGCTGTACCGAGCGCTTCGTCAGGGCGTGTTCCCGTCAATCCGAGTGGGAAGGCGCTTCCACATTTTGCGGGCGCCGACGCAGGCGATCCTTGACGGCAGGATGCCTCCGGGCGGACAGCCCCGCATCAGTCCTGCCTGAAAGAAAAGCGCCCCGGTTCGCACGTCCCGGGGCGCTTCGTAATCGTTGTCATGTCTCTCTCAGACGAGGACAGTATAACTACCTTCCCCAACCTTCGGTCAAGCTTTCGCCCGACAGTCGGCGAGGCTGTGGCGCACCTCGTGAGCGATGGCCTCAGGTCTATTGCTCGCGATCGTGCGCGTTTGGCCGTTCGGCAATTTCTAGAGGAGGAGCATGCTGCCGCGCTGGCGTTTGCGCGCCGTCCAATTGGCCGGGAAGTCCGGGGCTTTTTGCGGGTGTCTCCCCGTGCGTGGGAACTTGGCATCGCCCGTGTGAGGCGGCTTCCGGGCGGGCTTTACACTCCGGACGCTGAAGGGGAACTCGCTTTCATCACGCCATATTGTGAGGAAGGTCAGATTGTCGACTTGGTGGCCGCGTCGTTCAAGACGACCGCGACCGCTACCAGGCTCGGCATCGCTTCTGTTCTCGGTGCGGCAGCTATCGACAGAGCCCGCCAAGAGCAGGGGACACTGATCCTCTTCGCGACGCCGTGGAAGTGGTTGCGGGCGCCCACTGCGTCCGCGCTTGTCCTGGCATGGAACTCCGCCCCGTGGCTGCTGGCCGATGTTCGGTCAATCTGGTGCGAAAGCGACAATCTCAGGCAGCGGGTGGCTCGGGCATTTTTCTCGCCAGTTCCAGTTCCTCGTCTGAGGGTGGGTAAGCCAGACCGTCACGCTTCGGGTGAGGCGCAGCGTGCTTAAGGCGGCTCTCGATGCACCGCAGCAAGGGCGCAAGGAGGCTCTTGCCACCTTTCCGTTCCAGCTGCTGTCGCAGATCGAGTACGCCCCGGAGAAGGACCGCTGGGTGATTGCAGGTCTGCTCCCCGCAGAAGGACTGGCAGTTGTCTATGGCAAGCCGAAGTCGAAAAAGAGCTTCATCGTGCTCGACATCGGCGTCGCAGTTGCGACTGGTCATCCTTGGGGCGGAATGAAGACCACGAAGGCGCCCGTTGTTATCGTTGCCGGAGAGGGCGCGGCGGGTATGCGCAAGCGCATAGCCGCCTATCGCAGGCACAAGCATGTGCCAGATGACACCCCGCTGGTCTTGATCTCGGCTCGCCCCAACTTGGGGAGCAAGAAGAACGACCTCGAGAAGCTGATTGCCACAGTCGAGAGGGCCTTCCCCGACGGTAGACCGGGGCTGATCATTATCGACACCCTGTCGCGTATGCTTCATGGAGAAGACGAGAACGGTGAGGGCATGGCGAACTTCACCGAGGCAGCCGAAGCCATCAGCGAATACTTCGGCTGCCTCACCATTGCCGTTCATCACCAGCCGCACAACGGCGACCGCATGCGCGGCCATTCCTCCCTGCCCGGGGCTATGGTTGTGGGTCTGCAGGTGAAGAGTGAGAACAAGCTGGAAAGCTCGTTGCTCCTTGAGGCGGCCAAGGACGTAGAGGATAGCCGCTCGATTACCGTTCGGTTCGTGATCGTCGAGATGGGGTTCGATCCGGCGCTTGAACGCCAGGCGACGACATTGCTGGTCGATGCCGTCGAGTTCTCGGATGAGAACCCGAAGCCAAAGACGATGGCTTTGTGGGAACGCGCTCTTCAGGTCTTTAGAAACCTCCTTGTGGACGAGCCGATAACGTCACCTAAGGGCAGATACTTCCCGAGCGCGCCGCTGGTGAGCGTAACGCGGTTCCGGGAAGAGCTCGTTACCTGCCACGTGATCGACGACGACAACGAAAAGTCGCGTCGAGTTCAGTGGCATCGCATCAAAAAGACGCTGCAGGATAAGGGCCATATTCGAATGAGGGGTGGCTATCTTTGGGCAGCCGTTTCAAAGCGGCCCAAGCGTAACGGCACATGAAACGCGCCCGAGCCTCGCACGTCGTTACACTACCTCCCACGCCCTTTAGGGCGGGGAGTGTAACGCGCGACTGGGCCAGCATGGTCCGCCTGTCGTTTGGAGAGACAACCCTATACTTGGCAGACGGGGAACTGGCTGCGCGGCTGTGGCGGGATCTGCGCATCGGAAGCGGAGAGCAGGTCAGCGTGGATCGCATCGACCGTTGGGCGTTTGGGCATCGCCGACTTCTGCCGCAAAAGCTGCTTGAGGAACTCACTGTGGGCTGGCGTGCTCGCGGAGAATATTGACCCCCCCCCTCCGTGTGTGAATTGCGCCCGTACATGCCAACGCTTTGGGCGCGATCTCCACAGGACCGCCATACATCCCGAGGCGGGGGGCTCTGGCCGCTACGCTCTATGTGCGAGTGCGACTTCGATCTGGTCTGCGAGCTGCCGGTGTATCGAGGCGCGCAAGACGGGAATGGAGTGCTGGAGGAGAACCCTCAGCATGTCCTCACTGGCATCGACCGGAATTGGCCCTTGCCAGGCATTGGCTTCTGCACGCTGGTCGGACAGCGCCTCAATGGCCGCCTCTGCCAAGAAGCGCAGCCTGCTGAGCCTACGCTGGTCACTCGTATCGTCTTGCATCGAGATGCAACATGCTTACGGCGTGGCCCATCGTCGAGTGAAGAAGGCGGCAGGTTTGCGTTACGCCGATGCAATTTGCAGTTCGCTAGGCGTGAACTTCGTCCCCCACTGCACTGGGCACAGGGGGGCTGAATTCGGCCTCGCTGGTGCGCTCGCTGCCTAAGGGCGACGACCAGAGCCTCAGGCGAGCCGGACGCGCTGTACGAGCGGATTTCAGGCTCCCACGACGCCTTCGCAGTGTTCGCCAGCTTACTCACAGCGGGAGGGGCCTAGG
The DNA here is from genome assembly GCA_020160955.1 of Pseudomonadota bacterium. Classification (GTDB taxonomy): domain Bacteria; phylum Pseudomonadota; class Alphaproteobacteria; order Reyranellales; family Reyranellaceae; genus Reyranella. Next base: position 44,734 of record JAIUOX010000004.1, on the reverse strand, counting down.
CTCTGCGGATGATCCGCAACCGACAGCCCTCTGAGACCCGATGATCAGGCGCGTGGCTACCCCCGAACTGGTGGCGCGGCAGGCTGAGGCGCAGGAGCGCCAGCGGGTGGCCCTTGAACGGCTGGCCTGGCGACACCGGCTGGAGAGCCTTTGCGCTCTGGCTGACGCGCAGCAGCGCCACGGGCTGTGGGAGCACTTTCAGAGCACCCGGCTCGAAATCCTCCGGTGCCTGCGCGCCCTCGGTGCGACGGATCGGGAACTCGACCGGCTGGGCCGAGACGGGCCGATGGCAGCCATCAAGAAGGCGCTCCGAAGCGCCGCCAATGACACGGGCCAAGCGCCCTCCACCACAGGGACCTACCATGCGACTGACCGATGCACTGAAGCAGAAGCGCGCAGACATCCTCGACCGGGCTCAGGCTCTGTCCGAGAAGGCGGCTGATGAGAACCGCCTGTTCCATGCAGACGAGGCAACGGCGTTCGACGCCGCCATGGCCGAGGTGAAGAGCCTGGACGAGCAGATCGACCGCCAGATGGCGGCTGATAACCTGCTCCGTGGCGCGGAGGGGCAGCGACGGGCCATCGACGATCAGGGTCACGAGCACCTGATCCTGCGGGCTGCGGACAAGCTGTCCGATCGCCATCCCCGACGGGACGGGGTGCAGCTCAACATCGCCAAGGCCCTCCGAGGCATCGTTTCCGGTGATTGGGCGGGTGCCGACTTCGAGAAGCGGGCGATGGGCGAGGGGGCGCTGGCCTCGGGCGGCTACGCCGTGTCGAGCGCGCTGGCGTCTCAGTGGCTCGACATGGCGCGGGCGAAGGCCGTCTGCATTGCGGCGGGTGCTGGAACCCTCCCGATGGTGACCCAGCAGCTGCGCATTGCGGAGATCGTTGGCGACGTCGCGCCTGCCTTCCGCCCCGAAAACACCGCGCTGCCTGAGAACGACGTCACGTTCGGGGCTGTCGACCTCCGAGCGCGCCTGGTCGGCGTAGTCGCCCGGTCGTCGCTGGAGCTGATCGCGGACAGCCCGATGGCGTCCGACATGATCGTCACCTCGATCACTGCCGCGCTCGGTCTGGCGATGGATCAAGCCATGCTGAGTGGCAACGGTACGGTCGACGCGACCCATGACAATCCGCGCGGCATCCTCGGTGCTCCAGGCGTGCCGACAAATCCGGTCGGTGCGGCCCTCGACGACTACGACGCCCTCCTGGACGCCATGCACCAGATCGAAGTGGCGAACCTGACGCCAACCAGCGTCGTGATGCACCCGAACGAAAAGAACGGCCTGCGGAAGCTCGTCACCGGCTTGACCGGCGACAAGACGAAGCTTGCCCAGCCTGCCGACGTCGCGGCACTGCAGCAGCTCGCGACCACCGGCATCGCCTCGGGCAATATGATCGTGGGCAATTTCCTCGAGGGCGCCTTGTTCGGGCTGCGGGAGGGCATCGTGATTGAAGCCACCCGCGTCGGGGCGGACGCCCTGAGCAAGGCGCAGGTCCTGATCCGGGGCTACATGCGGCTGGACGTGGGCCTGATCCGAAAGGCGGCCTTCTGTACCTTGACCGGCGTCGGGGCGCCCTGAGGGAGCTCCAACATGTGGCCTTTCCGACCGAAGGCCGCACCGCAGCGAACCACGCCGACGCCGCCCTACATTGACGGGGCGGCGTGGGCGCTCGGGCCTGGTCAGGGCGGCATAAGCCCCCAGACGGCGCAGGCAATCGCGGCGGTGCTGGCGTGCATCCAGCTCGTATCGGAGACCATCGCCTCGCTCCCCGCGTCGGTGATGATGTCTGACGACAGCCGTAAGGCAGTAGGCGACCACCCGCTGTCCCGGCTGATCGTCACTGGCTGCAATCCCAACCAGTCTTGGTCAGACCTCATGACCGACTGGATCGCCAGCACCCTGCTGCATGGCAATGGCGCAGTCGAGCTGGCGACCGACGCTAGGGGCCAGCTCGTGTCCCTGACCACGATCCCGTGGACGACAGTGACCCCGTTTGCCGGGCCAGACGGCAGCCTGCAACTCGACGTGATCGAGACGCTTCCCCCTCGAGCAGGGAAGCGGCGCACCCTGCTGAGAGACGACTTCGTGCTGCTCAAGGATCGAGGCGACAATGCACTGCTGGGCGTTTCCAGGCTCCAGAGGGCGGGAACGGCAATCCAGCTCGCCCTGACTACGCAGGTCGCGGCCTACCAGTTCGGGGTAAATCAAGCCCGGCCCGCGGGTGTACTGACTGCGCCCGGCAAAATTTCCAAGGAGACTGCTGAGCGGTTGGCAGTCGAGTGGGATGGAAACTATGCGGGTAGCCGTAGGGGCAAGACCGCCGTGCTCCCGGAGGGCCTAGAATGGAAGCCGCTGTCCCTTCTGTCCGCCGAGGATCAACAGATCGTTGAGCGGCTGCGGTACTCGGTCGAGGACGTATCGCGCCTCTTCGGAGTGCCTCTGTTCCTGCTGGGCGATCCCAACCGCGCCACCTACGCTAGCGCCGCGGCGGCTACAGGCGCGTTTCAGCGTTCGCTGCTTCCATGGGTCGCCAAGATAGAGCGCGCCTTTCGGCAGACGGTGCTCGACCCGCGCTATCGGCTCGCTATCGATGTAGGGGCCATGCTTCGCAGTGATCCAGAAACTATGGCAAGCGCAATTGCCAAGCTCAGGACGGGTGGCGTCATCTCGCCCAACGATGCCCGCGAGATGCTAGGCTTGGCCGCCTCAGACGATGCACTTGCAAACGCGATTGCACCGCCAAACACATCGACTAACGCGATCCCGTCAGTCGCCGCCGAAGTGCAAGCTGAGGTCGACAAGTAGGTGACGGTCCATGGAAACTCGACTTCGAGTTCCCATGGAGAACGTTCGTCAGTCTAGCTGCTCAGGAAGAACCGTTCCGCCTCGATGAACTCGTCGCACTTAAGATCGCCATACAGGTTCTCAAGCGTTCCTATTGCGCGAGATGCACAGATGTTTCTGATGCGTAGGAGGGCTTGTTGCTGGTTGCTCGGAGAAAGCCTGAAGGCCGTGGCTCGCACCTCGGTTACGTCCGACACGGGCACTCGCAACAAGTCGACATTCTGTTCGTGAAACCCGAAGCCAATGAACACTATGCGCGCGGCCTTCGCCACCGCCTCCCGGATCGGAATGCTTTCTGTCTTCTGGCTCTCTGAAAAAGTCAGCAAGTTTTGCGACATGCGATGGAGAAGGTCCCCGGTTCCGTGCACTGCCTCAGTAAGCTTTAGGCCAAATGGAATGGGAAATTCGCCGCCTCCTAGTGAACCCAACGTTCCATAAGGATGAATTATCCGGCAGGAATTCCGAACAATCTTGGCGGCCTGCTCTAGGCCCAATCCAAACCGACTGGCTAGTGCATGCTGGAAGTAGTGCTCAATGCAGCGATCGTAGTTGAAGACCAGAAACGAGACGTTACGGAACATCTCGTCAACCGCATCCTCTTTGACGCCCGCAGCCATTATGTCGAAGAGCCGCGCAATCCAACTGCCGTCGACCGACGACAAATCGAATGACCCCCGTGGATTAGATGCGCGCAAAGGGGAGCGGCGTTCGGCCTCGATAAGACAGCAAGCGATTGCCATCTTCCCAAGCAATGCGTAGTCGGCGTTCTTTGAGCGGTTATCCAAGAACGTGTCGATTGATGACGCGGTAACCAACGCGCCGTGCATTTCCCTGGCACTAAAAAACAGATCTCCGCTGCGCGGCAAGGCAGGATGTCCATTTGCAACTTCGATGGCTACTCGAAGCAGTTCCTTTTCGGCAGAAGCGCCGCTGCTTTCCAGATTAAGGGCATTTGCGATTTGCTTTGTGAGGGCCGTCCCAAGTGGAAAGCCGAAGTCTGCGCTTGCTCCCGCCCCAACAACGAACAAGGTCTTAGCTCTGATCATTTCAGTCGCTCGCGCCTGGACATGTGTCCCATGGTGGAAAATTTGGCTAGGAGGACAATCCTGCACACTGGTCCGCAACTGAGCAACAAATTCCACATGGTGCGCTCAGCGGCGTTTGGTATCCTAGTGCATGGCCGTGCAGACCCCACAGGAACTTGCCTATGAGACTGCGCTAGTTGACGCGAAAGCCGCGCACGATGCGCGCTTGGAGCAATACAAGGCCGTAGAGGCGATCCATCTCGTTAGCTTCAAGGCTACGCTCGATTTTGGCGCATTGGCGTCGAAAGGAATGCTCCTCTTGAACGGTGCCAGCGCTATCGCGCTTTTGGCTTTTCTTGGGTCTGGGCGAGCCACGGATTGGCACACGGGAAAGCTTGCGATTGCACTCGGCACTTTCGCAACCGGCGCATTTCTTGCTGTCTTAGGAATGGGGGTTACATATCTTGGTCAATGCTTCTTCACGCTCGCCACGCGCCGGCGGCGAGAACACTCTGTTGCCGGGTACTCGCTTCAAGGCCTGGCAATGGTTATCTGGGTCGTGTCAGCTGCCATGTTCTTCGTAGGATTGTGGAGGGGAGCAACTGTCTTCTCTCCCGAACTCCAGTGGCGCGCAGTGCTCGGCTTCTGATTTCCAATGGTGCCTGTTCATGACTGGGAACGAAGAGACGCCAAGCCGCTAAGCCTGCCAAATTTGCTTTTGGAGTTCTATGTGGCGCCGGAACGCATCCCTTCGGTTAGCGCTCTGTCCATGGTTTCTTACAAGGTCACCAACAAGAAGTGCCTCGAGTTGGAGCGGAGGGGCTTGCTCCATCGACAACTGATCAATCTCGTTTGGCACTTCCGACTGACTGCGGAAGGACGCGCACTCGCCGAGAAGCGCTGGCAGGCGCGAGAGAAGAGGGTACCTAAGACCGGAATTACGGAAGAAAGGCGCAGGCGCACCCGGATCGAGTCGCTCGCCCGAGAAGCAATGAGGGTCAAGCAGAAGGATCAGGCACAGCAAGCGCGCCAAGTGCTTCGGCGTTTACGCCGAGATGTCAGCTCTGATGAGTAGAAGCTGCACCCAAAAGTTGGTCACGGTCTGGTCACGCAATCCAGACTACTAGCGATACTGTGAGCGCATTGGTGGCCATGTGGACTAGAGCCGTTGCACATCTGAGTGTACGGGAAAGCATTGCTGAGTTCTGCTGAGAATAGGCAGTGGGACATTTCAAGACCGGTGCCTTAAACCGCTCGGCCACCCATCCGTTGTCAGGCCGCTTCTAGCGGGCGCGTCGCGCCAGCGGAAGGGGCCGTTGCATCCCCGGTCGCAGCCCCTAAGGTCGATGGCGGCAACGGAGGGAGCGATGGCGGGCAGTCTGGTGAACGCGCTGGCGGGATCGGCGACGGTGGCGGAGGCGTTCTCCGACGCGGCCACGCTGCGCCACATGCTGCGCTTCGAGGCGGCGCTGACCCGCGCGGTGGCCGCCGCCGGCCTGATCCCGGCGCGCCACGTCGCGACCATCGAGGCGTGCTGCGATCCCGCGCTCTACCAGCCCGCGGCGCTGGTCCCGGTGGCGCGGCGGGCGCTGACGCTGACGGTCGCGGTCGTGAAGGCGCTGACCGAGCAGGTCGCGGCGCGCGATGCCGAGGCAGCGGGCTTCGTCCACTGGGGCGCCACCAGCCAGGACGTGATCGACACGGCGCTGGTGCTGCAGCTGGGCGATGCGATGCCGCCCTTGCTGGCGGGCCTCTCCGACATCGTCGCCGCCCTGGCGGCGCTGGCGGGCGAGCATCGCACCACCTCGATGCTGGGCCGCACGCTGCAGCAGCCGGCCACGCCGATCGCCTTCGGCCAGAAGGTGGCGGGCTGGGCGGCCGACCTCGAGCGGGCGCGGCGGCGGCTGGCGCAGAGCTTCGCCGACACCCAGGTCCTGCAGTTCGGCGGCGCCTCGGGCTCGCTGTCGGCGCTGGGCGACGCCGGCGGCCCGGTGATGGCCGCGCTGGCCCGCGACCTCGGGCTCGCGCTGCCGGCCGCGCCGTGGTTCGCCAACCGCGTGCGGGTCGCGGCCTTCGCGCAGGACATCGCGCTGGTGGTCGGCGCGCTGGCCAAGGCGGCGCGCGACATTTCCCTGATGATGCAGTTCGAGGTCGGCGAGATCGCCGAACCGTCGGGGCCGGGGCGGGGCAAGTCCTCGACCATGCCGCACAAGCGCAACCCGGTCGGCGCCGGGTTGGCTTTGACCGCCGCCGCCCGCGCGCCGCAACTCGCGGCGACGATCGTGGCGGCGATGCCGCAGGAGAACGAGCGCGCGCTGGGCGGCTGGCAGGCCGAGTGGACGACGCTGGCCGGGCTGGTCGAGACGCTGGGCTCGGCGGTCGACGGCATAGCCGAGATCGCGCCGGGGCTGGCGGTCGATGCCGGGCGGATGCGGCGGAACCTCGAGGCGACGCATGGCGCGGTGCTGGCCGAGCGCGCGACGTTCCTGCTGGCCGGCGAGATGGGCAAGACCCGCGCCGCTGGCCTGGTCGAGGCGGCGCTGGCCAGCGGCCAGCCTTTCGTCGAGGCGCTGGGACGGTTCCGCGCCGAACTGTCGGACGAGCTGGCGCTGCTCGGCTACTCGCCGCGCTTCGTCGACCGGCTGCTGGCCGAGATCGCCGACGAAGGCTGAGCGGGCGCCCGCGACTGCCACAAATATTGCAAGGTCTGGAGGTACTTCGGTATCGTCGTTGAACTGCCCCCTCAGCAGGTAACAAGAACCGTGATTTCCCGACGACTGGTCTGCGCAGCGGCCGCCCTCGCGCCGCTCGGCGCCTTCGCTCAATCCCGCGATCCCCGGTTCACCGCCTGGCTGGCCGGCGTGCGCGCCGAGGCGCTGAAGGCCGGCGTCGATCCCGGCACGCTCGATGCCGCGCTGGGCTCGGCCCAGGACGTGCCGCGGGTCATGGAACTCGCGCGCAACCAGCCCGAGTTCAAGATGACCTTCGAACGCTACATGGGCCTGGTCGTGTCCGACGAGCGGGTGAAGAACGGCCGCGCCCGGCTGCGCGAGAACAAGGCCCTGATCGACCGCTTCTCCGGCCCGTCCGGCGTGCCGGCGCCGATCGTGGTGTCGCTGTGGGGCATCGAGAGCAACTACGGCACGCGGCTCGGCGACTTCGAGGTCGTGTCGGCGCTGGCGACGCTGGCCTACAACGATTTTCGCGCCAAGTTCTTCCGCCAGCAGCTGATCGCCGCGCTGAAGATCGTCAGCCAGGGCCATATCGGCCTGCACGACATGAAGGGTTCGTGGGCCGGGGCGATGGGCCAGTGCCAGTTCATCCCGACCAGCTTCCAGATCTACGCCGCCGACGGCGACGGCGACGGCCGCATGGACATCTGGACCAACAAGGCCGACGTCTTCGCCTCGATCACCAACCACCTCAAGAAGGTCGGCTGGAAGGCCGGGATCGGCTGGGGCCAGGAGGCGCCGGCCGGCGCGGTGGCCGGGCAGGGCCAGCGGATCGTGAAGCCGGCCGGGCCGAACGGGCCGACCTTCGTCACCACCGAGAACTTCCGCGCCATCCTGCGCTGGAACCAGTCGGATTTCTTCGCCCTGGCGGTCGGCATCCTGGCGGACAGGATCGCCGCCGGCTGACCCGGACCGCCCCTGCACCCCGCCGCAAGATCATGTATGATCGGCCCGTCATGTCCCCACCCGTAGTGAGCCTCGCCCCCATGCCCGGCCGCGCCCTGCGCGCCGGCGGCGCGCTCCTGCTGGTGCTGGGAGTGGCCGCCTGCGGCTCCAGCCACAAGGGCGGGGCGACGACCAGCGGCGGCGGCGGCGCGCAGGCCGGCTCCTACAAGATCGGCCAGCCCTACAAGATCGACGGCGTCACCTACACGCCCAAGGAAGAGTTCAACCGGACCGAGACCGGCGTGGCGTCGTGGTACGGCCCTGGCTTCCACGGCAAGTCGACCGCCAACGGCGAGCGCTACGACCAGTCCGACCGGACGGCGGCGCACCGCACCCTGCAGATGCCGGCGGTGGTCCGGGTCACCAACCTCGACAACGGCATGAGCACCGTGGTGCGGGTCAACGACCGCGGCCCGTTCGCCCGCAACCGCGTCATCGACCTGTCGCGCACGGCGGCGCAGGAAATCAACATGATAGGCACCGGCACCGCGCGGGTGCGGCTCGAGCAGCTGCCGAACGAGAGCATGGCGGTGCGCGACGTCGCGATGGCCGGTGGCGGCCCCGCCGAGCAGCACGCCGCGATGGCCCAGGCCGCCGCCGGCCAGCGCCCGGCGCCCGCCGCCGCGCCGCCACCCACCGTCATGCAGGCCAGCGCGCCGCCTCCACCGCCACCCCCGCAACCGCCCCCGTCGGCCCAGCCGACCCCGGCCGAGCGGGGCTGGTCGACGACGCCGCGCGCGCCCTCGATCGAGACCCAGCCGCCGGCCGGCCGCGCCACGGTGGCCTCGCTGTCCGCGACGCCGCCGGCGGTTGCCGCCAGCGGTTTCTACGTGCAGACAGGGGCCTTCACGACGCCGGAGAATGCGGAGCGCCAGCGCAACGCGGTCCGCACCTACGGCAGTTCGGAAGTGCTCCAGGCCTCGGCCGGCGGACGCGGCATCTGGCGGGTCCGGCTGGGGCCCTACACGACCCAGGATGCGGCCGGTATCGTCGCCGACCGGCTCCGGCGTTCCGGATTTGGAGATGCCCGTGTTGTTACAGAATGATCTCCTGCGGCGCCTCGCGCTGACCGTCGTCGCCACCGTCGCCGCGGTCGGCGTCACCGTCGCCGCCACCGTTGCCGTCGAGGCCCAGCAGGCCGACCCGCCCAAGCGCCAGACGCAGCAGCAACAGCAGAAGCCGCCGGCCAAGCCGCGGCCGAACGCGACGACGCCGCCCAAGGCCGCCGCGACGCCGACGGCCAAGTCGGAGGCCGCCCGGACCGAGGCGTTGCCGCCGTCGCAGATCGGCATCGGCACGCTGGCGCGCCAGGCCTTCATGGTCGATCCGCAGACCTCGACGGTGCTGCTGTTCAAGGACGCCGACAAGCCGATGGCGCCGTCGTCGATGGCCAAGATGATGACGATCTACATCGTCTTCGACGAGCTGAACGCCGGCCGCCTCAAGCTCGACAGCCGGTTCCGGGTCAGCGAGAAGGCGCGCAACATGGGCGGCTCGCGCATGTTCGTCGAGCTGGGCAGCGAGGTCTCGGTCGAGGACCTGATCAAGGGCATGATCATCCTGTCGGGCAACGACGCCTGCGTGGTCGTGGCCGAGGGCCTGTCGGGCACCGAGGAGAGCTTCGCCGAGCGCATGAACGCCAAGGCGCGCGAGCTCGGCATGGTCGGCTCGGTGTTCAAGAACGCCTCGGGCTGGCCGGCCGAGGGCCAGTACTCGACGGCCCGCGACCTCGCGGTGCTGTCGTGGCGCACCATCGAGGACTTCCCGAAGCTCTACCGCTACTACTCGGAGAGCAACTGGACCTACAACAACATCAAGCAGGACAACCGCAACCGCCTGCTGCGCACGGTCGCCGGCACCGACGGTCTCAAGACCGGCCACACCGAGGAGGGCGGCTACGGCCAGTCGGCCTCGGCGGTGCGCGACGGCCGTCGCCTGATCCTGGTGGTCAACGGCCTGACCTCGATGGCCGAGCGCGCCAACGAGACGGCGCGCCTGATGGAGTGGGGCTTCCGCGAGAGCACCAACACCACCGTGTTCCGCGCCGGCGACACCGTGGTCGAGGCGCCGGTCTGGCTGGGCACCCAGGACAAGGTTCCGCTGGTCGTCGCCAGGCCGGTGCAGGTCACCGCGCCGACCGGCCAGGCGGTGTCGCCGCGCGTCGTCGCGCGGTTCGACGGCCCGATCAACGCGCCGGTCGCCAAGGGCACGCGGCTCGGCACGGCGGCGCTGACGCTGCCCGACAACCGGGTGATCGAGTACCCGCTGGAGGCCGGCGCCGACGTGCCGCGGCTCGGCGTGTTCGGCCGCGTCACCGGGACGATCCGCCACTACCTGTTCGGCTGGTGGTCGTGACGGCACGCGCCGCCGGGCGTTTCATCACGCTGGAAGGCGGCGAGGGGGCGGGCAAGTCGACCCAGATCGCGCGCCTGCGGTCGTGGCTCGAAGGCCAGGGCCACGCGGTCACCGCGACCCGCGAACCGGGCGGCTCGCCCGGCGCCGAGATGATCCGCAAGCTGCTGGTCGAGGGACCGGCCGAACGCTGGGACGGCACCACCGAGGCGCTGCTGCACTTCGCGGCGCGCCGCGAGCACCTGCGCTCGACCGTGTGGCCGGCGATGGCGCGCGGCGAGTGGGTGATCAGCGACCGCTTCGCCGATTCGACGATGGCCTACCAGGGCTACGGCCACGGCCTCGGCCGCGCCGTGTTCGAGCAGCTCTACGCCCTGGCGGTCGGCGACTTCCGGCCCGACCTGACGATCCTGCTCGACCTGCCGGTCGAGACCGGGCTGGCCCGCGCCGCCGCCCGGCGCGGCACCGAGACCCGCTACGAGAGCCTGCCGCGGGCGTTCCACGAACAGGTCCGCGCCGGTTTTCGCGAGATCGCCGCGCGCGAGCCGGACCGCTGCGTCGTGATCGATGCCACGCAGTCGATCGACGCCATCGCCGCGGCGATCGAGGGCGCGGTGCGCGCGCGGCTGGCGGCCTGAGCGATGGCGCGCGGCAAGACCCCGGCCGATCCGGCGGCGCTCGAGAAGCTGGAGTGGCCCTATGTTTGGTCGCCGCCGTGGCGCAGCGAGCGGCTGCTCGGCCACGAGGCGGCCGAGAAGACGATGCTGGCGGCGCACGAGAGCGGCCGGCTGCACCATGCCTGGCTGATCTCCGGCCCGCGCGGCATCGGCAAGGCGACGCTGGCCTGGCGGTTCGCGCGCTTCCTGCTGTGCGGCACGTCGCAGGGCGGGCTGTTCGGCGGTGGCGCGCCGCAGGGGCTCGACGTCGATGCCGACGCGCCCGGCCGCGCCCTGGTCGACGCGCGCTCGCATCCCGACCTGTTCCACCTGCGCCGCACGCTGCATCCCGACAACGGCCGCATCCGCGCCGAGATCGTGGTCGACGACGTGCGCGACCTCGGCGCCTTCATGCACATGACGCCGGCGATGGGCCAGTGGCGCGTCGCGATCGTCGACTCGGCCGACGAGATGAACCGCAACAGCGCCAACGCGGTGCTGAAGATCCTCGAGGAGCCGCCGCCCAACGCGGTGCTGCTGATCGTGACCCACGCGCCGGGCCGCCTGCTGCCGACCATCCGGTCGCGCTGCCGCCGGCTGGCCCTGCAGCCGCTGGCCGAGGACACGCTGGCGCGGCTGCTGGCCGAGAAGGCGCCGACGTTGAAGGAAGAGGAGAGGGCGGCGCTGGCCCGGCTGTCCGACGGCAGCATCGGCCGCGCCCTCGACCTGTCCGGCTCGGGCAGCCTCGACCTCTACGGCGAGATGGTCGGCCTGCTGGCGACCCTGCCGGACCTCGACATGCCGCGCCTGCACGGCTTCGCCGAGCGCTTCGCGCGCAAGGGCGAGGAAGCCAACGCGGCGTGGCGGTCGCTGAACTATCTGTTCGACGCCTGGCTGAAGGGCCTCGCGCGCAACCTCGCGACCGGCCAGGAACCCGCCGCCGTGGTGCCGTCCGAGCGCGGCCTGCAGGCCCGGCTGGCCGCCTCGGGCAGCCTTGATCGCTGGATGGAGGCATGGGAAAAGGTCGCCCGCCTGTTGTCCCGGACCGATGCGGTCAACGTCGATCGCAAGCAGGCGGTGCTCAACAGCTTCCTGTATCTCCAGTCGGCGATGCGCTGAAGGCAGGCGGCGTTCGTTCGGGGACGCCGTCCGGAGCGAGAGTCATGTCGGGTCGTACCTACTACATCACCACGCCGATCTATTACGTCAACGACGTGCCGCACATCGGGCACGCCTACACGACGCTCGCCTGCGACGTGCTGGCCCGCTTCATGCGCCTCGACGGCCGCGACGTTCACTTCCTGACCGGCACCGACGAGCACGGCCAGAAGGTCGAGAAGGCGGCGGCCGCGGCGGGACTCGCCCCGCAAGCCTTCACCGACCGGGTCAGCCAGTCGTTCCGCGACCTCGTGCGGACGATGAACTACAGCCCCGACAACTTCATCCGCACCACCGAGAAGCGGCACTACGTGGCCGCCCAGGCGCTGTGGGAGAAGCTGGTCGCGTCGGGCGACATCTACGAGGGCAAGTACGCCGGCTGGTACTCGGTGCGCGACGAGGCCTACTTCGTCGAGGGCGAGACCGAGGTCGGCCCTGACAACAAGCGGCGCGCCACCGCGAGCGGCGCCGAGGTCGAGTGGGTCGAGGAGCCGTCCTACTTCTTCAAGCTCTCGGCGTGGGCCGACAAGCTGCTGGCCTTCTACGAGGCCAACCCGCGCTTCATCGCCCCGGAGAGCCGGCGCAACGAGGTCATCAGCTTCGTGCGCGGCGGCCTGCAGGACCTGTCGGTGTCGCGCACCAGCTTCTCGTGGGGCATCCCGGTGCCGGGCGACGACAAGCACATCATGTACGTGTGGCTCGACGCGCTCACCAACTACATCACCGAGTGCGGCTACCCGGACACCAACAACCCGCTGTGGAAGTACTGGCCGGCCAACCTCCACATGGTCGGCAAGGACATCATCCGCTTCCACTGCGTGTTCTGGCCGGCCTTCCTGATGGCCGCCGGCGTGGCGCCGCCTGAGCGCGTGTTCGCGCACGGCTGGTGGACCAACGAGGGCCAGAAGATCTCGAAGTCGCTGGGCAACGTGATCGACCCGGTCGAGCTGGTGCAGACCTACGGGCTCGACCCGGTGCGCTACTTCCTGCTGCGCGAGGTGCCGTTCGGCAACGACGGCGACCTGCAACGCCGGGCGCTGGTCGGCCGCCTCAACGGCGACCTCGCCAACGCCTACGGCAACCTGTGCCAGCGCGTGCTGTCGATCGTCGCCAAGAACTGCGGCGGCCAGGTCCCGGCCAAGGGCCCGCTGGTCGAGGCCGACACGGCGCTCCTGCTGCGCGCCGCCGGCCTGCTCGACCTGGTGCGCGGCGAGCTCGACGAGCAGGGCTTCCACCGCGCCCTGGCCGCGATCTGGGAAGTGATCGCCGACGCCAACCGCTATGTCGACGCGCAGGCGCCGTGGGCGCTCGCCAAGACCGACCCGGCGCGGCGCGACACCGTGCTGTGGGTGCTGGCCGAGACGATCCGGCGGGTCACCCTGCTGCTGCAGCCGTTCATGCCCGACTCGGCGGGCAGGATCCTCGACCAGCTGGTGATCGCGCCGGCCGACCGCGCCTTCGCCGCGTTCGACCGCGAGCTGGCCCCGGGCACGGCGCTGCCGGCGCCGCAGGGCGTGTTCCCGCGCTACGTCGAGCCCGGCCAGGCGGCGGCCGCGCCGGCGCCGAAGAAGGGCGGCAAGGCCCCGAAGGCCGGCGGCTGATGCTGATCGACAGCCACTGCCACCTCGACTTCGACGAACTGGCGGCGGACGAGCCGGGCGTACTGGCCCGCGCCCGCACCGCCGGGGTCGGCGGCCTGCTGACCATCGGCACGCGGCTCGACCGCTTCGACAAGGTGCGGGCGATCGCCGAGCGCCACGCCAACGTCTGGTGCTCGGTCGGCGTGCATCCGCACGAGGCGCAGGAGGAGGGGCAGCGCACCCCCGACCGGCTGGTCGAGGCGACTCGCCATCCCAAGGTGGTCGGCATCGGCGAGACCGGCCTCGATTTCTTCTACGAGCACAGCCCGCGCGCCGAGCAGGCCGAGAGCTTCCGGACCCATGTCGCGGCGGCGCGCGAGACCGGCCTGCCGGTGATCGTGCATACCCGCGACGCCGACAGCGAGACCGCCGACCTGCTCGAGCAGGAGTACGCGAAGGGGGCCTTCACCGGCCTGATCCACTGCTTCAGTTCCGGTCCCGAGGTCGCCCGGCGCGCCCTGGCGCTCGGGTTCTACATCTCGATCTCCGGCATCGTGACCTTCAAGGCCGCCGAGGCGCTGCGCACCATCGTGCGCGACCTGCCGCTCGACCGGCTGCTGGTCGAGACCGACGCGCCCTACCTGGCGCCGGTGCCGCGCCGCGGCAAGACCAACGAGCCGGCCTACGTGGCCCACACCGCCGCCAAGGTGGCCGAGCTGAAGGGCGTCGGCCTGGCCGAGCTGGAGGCCGCCACGACGGACAATTTCTTCCGGCTGTTCACCAAGGCGGAGCGCGACCGGTGCGCGTGACGATCCTCGGCTGCGGCACCTCGGCCGGCGTACCGCGCGTCGGCGGCCCGGGAGGCGCGGAGTGGGGCGCCGCCCGGCCCTCGGACCCGCGCAATCGCCGCCGCCGCTGCTCGCTGCTGGTCGAGGACCGCGGCAAGACCCTGCTGGTCGACACCTCGCCCGACATCCGGGCCCAGCTGCTGGACGCCGCCGTAGAGCGCGTCGACGCGGTGATGTGGACCCACGAGCACGCCGACCAGGTACACGGCATCGACGACCTGCGGCCCTACATGCTGCGCCAGGGCGTGATCGAGTCCTACTCGGACGAGCGGACCTTCCGCATCCTGTCGCACCGCTTCGGCTACTGCTTCCAGGCCGAGGACGGCTTCTACAACCCGATCTACCGCCACACCTGCATCGGGGAGGGGCCGTTCGAGGCCGCCGGCCTGCCGGTCCGGGCGTGGGTGCAGGACCACGGCATCGCGACGTCGCTGGGCTTCCGCTTCGGGCCGGTGTCCTACGCCAACGACGTGGTGGCGCTGGGCGACAGTGCCTTCGAGGCGATGGCCGGCAGCGAGATCCTGATCGTCGACGCGATGCGCTACCGCAAGCACCCGACGCACGCCCATCTCGACCTCGCGCTGGAGTGGATCGAGCGCGTCGGCCCGCGCGAAGCCTACTTGACCAATCTCCACGTCGACATGGACTATGCCGAGGTCGATCGTCTGACGCCGCCGAACGTCCACCCGTGCCACGACGGGTTGGTCATTTCCATTTGACGATTGTATCGTCTTTACAATGGGTTATAGACAATTCTTAAAGCATCAGATAAAGAGAGACAAAAGGAGTCCGGGCGGCGCGCCCTGGTGGCCGCCGGGCTGGCCCTGGCGCTCGTCGCGGCGATGCCCGCCCGGGCGGCCGATCTCGACGCCGGCGGGCTGACCTTCCGGGACTTCGGAACCAACGACAACGGCGCCAGCTTCCACCGCGGCGACCCGATGATCGCCGGCGGACCGAACGTCCAGCCGTCGCGGGTCGTGGCGATCGACAAGGAGCGGGGCTTCGCCCGCATCGATTTCGGCCAGATCCGGGTGGAACTCGCGATCCCGCTGGGTTGGCAGGCCACCGAGGACTGGGAACGCGCCGCGGCGTGGAGCGCCGACAAGAAGTACCGGGTGTTCGTCTGGCGGGTCGATTTCCCGTTCGAGGGCGTCAAGGACGCCGAGCACTACGCGGCGACCAAGATCGGGTCGATCCAGGCGCACAAGCCAGGCGTCAAGGCGCAGGCCCGGCGGCTGGGCGACGGCACGTACCTGATCGTCTACGAGAACGTGCCGCGCGGCCCGGGCGATGGCGAGGCCCGGGTGGTGTTCGACCTGGTGATCCCGAAGCCAGGCCAGCCCAAGGAGGGCATGCTGCTGACCCTGGGCGTGCCGGCGAGCGACGCCGCGCGCGGGATCAAGCTGATGGCACTGCTTAGTCAGAACATGAAGATAAACTGGTAATACCCTGATAATACGAATACATACGAATTTGTCATAATATATATTATACGATAATCGGACATCTCCCCGGACCCCATGGCCAAGCAACGCCCGACCCCCGAATCGCTGCCCCGCAAGCCGCTGACCCGCCTGCTGGCGGTCATGGCGTGGCTGCGCGACCGCGAGCACGGCTGCCCGTGGGACATCGACCAGACCTTCCGGACCATCGCGCCGTACACGCTCGAGGAAGCCTACGAGGTCGCCGACGCGATTGAGCGCGATGACCTGGGCAGCCTCAAGGAGGAACTGGGCGACCTCCTGCTGCAGGTCGTCTACCACGCCCAGATGGCCTCGGAGCTGGCGCCCGAGGCCGGCGCCTTCGACTTCGCCGCCGTTGCCCAGGGCATCGCCGACAAGATGGTCGCCCGGCACCCGCACGTGTTCGGCGACGCCGTGATCGACACCGCCGAGGAGCAGACCGCGTCCTGGGAGGCCCGCAAGGCCGCCGAACGGGCCGCCCGGGGCGAGGCCGCCCAGCCGGCCGGGACGCTCGACGGGGTGGCGCGCGCCCTCCCCGCGCTGGTCCGCGCCGAGAAGCTGCAGAAGCGCGCCGCCCGGGTCGGCTTCGACTGGCCGGAGATCGGCCCGGTGATCGACAAGATCGAGGAAGAACTGGGCGAACTGCGCGCCGAGCTGTCGGCCGGCACGGTCGACCAGGCCCGCGCGACCGACGAGCTGGGCGACGTGCTGTTCGCGGTCGCCAACCTGGCGCGACACCTCAAGCTCGACCCCGAGGCGGCCCTGCGGGCGACCAACGACAAGTTCGAGCGGCGATTCCGCCACATCGAGCGTCGCCTGGCCGAAACCGGCCGCAAGCCGGCCGATGCCAGCCTCGAGGAGATGGAAGCGTTCTGGCAGGAAGCCAAGACGCGGACCTGAGATCCTAGCCGGGCAGCAGCCCCGCCAGCAGCGGCAGCCGGGCCGCCTCGAACAAGCCCCGCACCTCGGCCAGCGTCCGCGGGTGGATCGCCCCGATCAGGCCGCTGGTGATCGGCTGCGACGGCCCGTAGGGCGCCCCGTCGAACCGCTCGGCCCCGCCGCCCGCCTCGGCCAGCATCAGCGCGCCGGCGGCGTGATCCCACGGCTTGGTCATCCGGTAGAGATTGAAGTCGGCCCGGCCGGCCAGGATCTCGAGGTACTCGGCCCCGGCGCAGCTCATGGTCGACAGCCCGCCGAGCGCCCGGCGGCGGTCGGCCGGCAGCTGCCGCTCGATCTCCTTGCGCACCTTGAAGCCGATGAAGCCGACCGGCGCCCGCTCCGGGCGGCCGCGCCGCACCGGCGTGCCATCGAGCGTGACGCCCTGCCCGCGCAGCGCCACCGCCATGTGGCCGCGCGGCACGTCGAGGATCCAGCCGCCCACGGTGCGGGCGTCCCGGACCAGGCAGACGATCATCGCGAAGCGGTCGCGGCCGTGGGCGAAGTTGTTGGTGCCGTCGAGCGGGTCGACCACCCAGCAGCTCTCGCCAGGCCGCCCGATCAGGTCGACCAGCGAGGGGTCCTGCTCGACCGCCTCCTCGCCGACCACCGGGACGCCCGGCAGGATGCGCGCGAGACCAGCCGCGAGGCGCAGCTCCGACGCCTCGTCGGCGACCGTGACGATGTCGCCCGGCCGCTTGTGGCGGATGTCTTCCTTGGCGAGGGAACGGAAACGCGGCAGCAGTTCCGCCGCCGCGGTTTCACGCATCAGCTCGGCGACCCGTTCCGCATCGCCGGCCCTCAACATGGCGTCAGCCAAGGATGCCGAAGAGATCCTCTTCCTTGAGGATGACCAGGTCGGTGCCGCCCAGCTTGACCTCGGTGCCCGACCACTTGCCGTAGATCACCTTGTCGCCGACCTTGACGTCGAGCGCCTGCAGGCGGCCGTCCTCGAGGCGGCGGCCCTTGCCGACCGCGACGACCTCGCCCTGCATCGGCTTTTCCTGCGCCGTGTCGGGAATGATGATGCCGGCCTTGGTCTTGGTCTCCGCGGTCATCGGCTTGACCAGCAGACGATCGTGCAAGGGCTTGAATTTCATGGTGTTTCCTTCGTCCTGAGGGGCCGCTTATAGGTATCCGGGTGGCCCGGTGTCAACGCGCCAGCCGCCGCTCGAACTGGGCCGCCGCGGCGGCATCGAGCGCGACCGTCAGGTGGGCGGTTTCGCCCTCGTCGTGGCGGCTGCGCACCTCGCCGTTGCGGTACAGCCAGGCGATGGTCGCCCCGTCGCTGAGCGGCACCGTGACCTCGCGAGCCTCGCCGCGGCCAAGCCGGTCGCCGATCTCCTCCAGCAGGCGGTCGACGCCGTCCCCGGTCAGCGCCGAGACCGGGAACTGGCGGGCCCGCTCGGGGCCGGTATCGGCCCGGGTCCGCAGGACCTCGCGGGCTTCCGGTGGCAGCGAGTCGACCTTGTTCAGGGCCTCGATGATCGGCCGCCCCTCGCCCGCCGCCTCGTCGCCGATCACGCCCAGCTCGCGCAGCACGGTCTCGACGTCGATCCGCTGCTGCTCGGTGTCGGGGTGGGCGATGTCGCGCACGTGGATGATCAGGTCGGCCTCGAGCACCTCCTCGAGGGTCGCCCGGAAGGCCTCCACGAGGTGGGTCGGCAGGTCGGACACGAAACCCACCGTGTCGGACAGCACGCAGCCCTTGCCATTGGGCAGCTTGATCGAGCGCATGGTCGGATCGAGCGTGGCGAACAGCAGGTCCTTCGCCATCACCCCGGCGCCCGACAGCCGGTTGAACAGCGTCGACTTGCCGGCGTTGGTGTAGCCGACCAGGGCGACGGTCGGCAGGCGCGCCTTGCGGCGGCCCGAGCGGTTGACCGCGCGGGTCCGGCGCACCGCCTCGAGGTCGCGCTTGATGCGCACGATGCGCTCGCCGATCAGGCGGCGGTCGATCTCGATCTGCGACTCGCCGGGGCCGCCGAGGAAGCCGAAGCCGCCGCGCTGGCGCTCGAGGTGGGTCCACGACCGCACGAGGCGGCCGCGCTGGTAGTCGAGCGCGGCGAGTTCGACCTGCAGGCGGCCTTCATGGGTGCGGGCGCGCGCGCCGAAGATCTCGAGGATCAGGCCGGTGCGATCGATGACCTTGGCTTCCCAGGCCTTCTCGAGGTTGCGCTGCTGGACCGGCGTCAGGCGGTCGTCGACCACCACCAGGCCGATCCCCTGCTCCGCCACCCGTTCCTTGACGCGCTCGACCACGCCCTTGCCGATCAGCGTGGCGGGCGTCACGCGGCGCATCGGCACCGGCTCGGCCAGCACCACGTCGAGATCGATCGCCCGGGCGAGGCCCACCGCCTCCTCGACCTTGGCGTCGCGGTCGCGGTCGCCGCGGCTGCCGGGCTCGTACGGGCACAGCACCGCGGCCACGGTCCGTGGCCGGGCGGTCTCGTTGGGCTGGCGCCGGCGTCGTTCCTGTCGGTTCGGCTCGGGCGTTTCTGTCAAATCAACCCGCTGCGTCGGCCTTGTCGCCGTCGAACAGCTGCACCGGCGTGACCGGCATGATGGTCGAGATCGCGTGCTTGTAGACAAGCTGCGAATGGCCGTCACGGCGCAGCAGCACCGAGAAGTTGTCGAACCAGGTGACGATCCCCTGCAGCTTCACGCCGTTCACCAGGAAGATCGTGACGGGGGTCTTGTTCTTGCGCAGGTGATTCAGGAAGACGTCCTGAACGTTCTGTGCCTTCTCGCTCATGTTCTTGGCCTCTTGCTGGGCGTCCGACCGCCGACGGGAGGGCCCCGCCGGATGCCGTTGGGAAGGTACGGGTCGATACCCGCTACCGAGTTGAACCAAATATAGGGCCGGCACGGGTCAAAGCAATGCCACCAGTTCGTGACAGTTACGCGCCCGCAGCCGGGGTGGATGAGCCAGCAACGACGCCGGCAGTTCCTCCGGCCCGCCGACGAGCACCGGCAGGCAGCCGGCCGCGTGGGCGCATCGGAGGTCCGCCAGGCTGTCACCAACCATCCAGACCGTCTCGTCCGGGGCAATTCCCGTGCCGTCGAGCGCCTTGAAGATCGGGTCGGGCGCCGGCTTGTCGCGGGCACAGTCCTTGGCCCCGACGGCGCGGCGGACCCAGCGTTCCCAGCCGAGGTGGCTGAGCTCGGTGCGCAAGTTGTCCCCAACCTTGTTGCTGACCACCGCGACGTAGCAGCCCAGCCCATCGACATGGGCCAGCAGGTCGGCCGCCCCCGGCAGCGCCGCGAGGCGCTCGAGGTGGATGCGGTGGAAAGTGTCATAGAACACCTGCTCGGCGCGGCCGGCCTCGGCCCCGAACAGTGTCGGGAAGACCTCCCGCAGCGAACCGTGCGCCCGCTCCTGGACCTCGGCGGCGGTCCACGGCGTGCGTCCGAGCGCGCGGAACGTGGTCTCGTAGCATTCGACGATGGTCGGCCAGGTATCGACCAGCGTGTTGTCCCAGTCGAACAGGATGGCGCGCGGCGGCGCCACCGGCCTCGCCGTCGTCATGTCACCGGCTCGCCCGCCTCGGCGAAGCGGATGTACTCCTCGCGCAGGCGCTTCGCGGTCGGCCCGACCTTGCCGTCGGCCACCGCCTCGCCGTCGATCCTGACCACCGGCGTCACGAACGAGGTGGCGCTGGTGATGAACGCCTCCTTCGCCTTCTTCGCCTCGGCCAGCGAGAACGGCCGCTCGACCAGCTTGAGCTGCAGCTTGTCGGCGAGGCTCTTCAGCGTGTGGCGGGTGATGCCGGCCAGGATGTGGTTGTCGGTCTTGCGGGTCACCAGCTCGCCGTCGGCGGTGACGATCCAGGCATTGGTCGAGGCGCCCTCGGTGACGTTGCCCTCGCCGTCGACCAGCCACGCCTCGTAGGCGCCGCTCTCGCGCGCCGCCTGCTTGGCCAGCACGTTGGGCAGCAGCCCGACCGTCTTGATGTCGCAGCGGCCCCACCGGATGTCGGGCTGGCTCTTCACGCCGACCCCCGCGCCCGGGTCGATGTCGGTGCGCTTCATGTACTTGGTCGTCAGCACCAGGGCCGGCTTCACCGGCCTGGTCGGAAAGGCATGGTCGCGCCGGGCGACGCCGCGCGTGACCTGCATGTAGACCAGCCCGTCGCGCAGGCGGTTGCGCCGCATCAGCTCGCGGATGATGAACGACAGGGTGCCGCGCGCGACCGGCCACTCGATGCGCAGCTCCTTGAGCGAGCGGCCGAGCCGGTCGAGGTGCAGGTCCTCGTCGATCA
This sequence comes from Pseudomonadota bacterium, assembly GCA_020160955.1. Taxonomy (GTDB): domain Bacteria; phylum Pseudomonadota; class Alphaproteobacteria; order Reyranellales; family Reyranellaceae; genus Reyranella. Next base: position 23,925 of record JAIUOX010000004.1, on the reverse strand, counting down.
GCTTGCCGTCGCGGATGCCGACCACCTCGTAGACGCCGTCCGCCAGCTGGTAGCCGCGGTCCTCGATGTGAACGCTGGCCTCGCGGTGCTCGACGTACCGTCCGTTGACGTAGGCAAATCGCGACATCTCTTACGCTCCTCGAATCTCCGGTGCCGGCTCGCCGCCGGGACGGTCGTCGGTCGCGCCGCCGTGCAGGCCGAGCGACTTCAACTTGCGGTGCAGCGCCGAGCGCTCCATGCCGACGAAGGTCGCGGTGCGCGAGATGTTGCCGCCGAACCGCGTCACCTGGGCCAGCAGGTACTCGCGCTCGAAGACCTCGCGGGCGTCGCGCAGCGGCAGCTGCATGATCTCGCCGCCCTTCTCCCAGCGCAGCACCGACGGTGCGTCCTCGCTGACGTCGTTGGGCAGCACGTCGGCCCGGATCGGGCCGCCGCCGGCCGGCGCCAGGATCAGCAGGCGCTCGATGACGTTGCGCAGCTGGCGCACGTTGCCCGGCCAGTCGTGGCCCTGCAGCGCCGCCAGCGTGTCCTCGCCGATCGGCCGCGGCGTCAGGCCGGTGGCGTCGGCGACGCGCTGCAGCAGGTCGTTGGCGACCTCCGGGATGTCCTCGCGGCGCTCGCTGAGCGGCGGCACGCGCAGCGAGACGACGTTGAGGCGATGGTAGAGCTCCTCGCGGAAGGTGCCCTTGGCGATCTCGTCCTGCAGCGGCTGGGCGCTGGTCGCCAGCACGCGCACGTCGACCTCGACCTTGGTGTTGCCGCCGTCGCGCAGGAACGACTGCTCCTGCAGCACGCGGGCGAGCCGCCGCTGCACCGGCAGCGGCAGGTCGGACACTTCCTTGAGCAGCAGCGTGCCGCCGTGCGCCATCTCGAAGGCGCCGGTGACGCGCAGCACGTCGCCGCCGCCGTCGCCGTCGGTGCCGAACAGTTCGAGCTCGAGGCGCTCGGTCGGCAGGGCCGAGCAGTTGACGACCACGAACGGACCCTCGGCCCGCTTCGAGCCCTGGTGAATCAGCCGGGCGACCGTTTCCTTGCCCGAGCCGGAGGGGCCGGTGATCAGCACGCGGCTGCCGGTCGAGGCGACCTTCTCGATCTGGCTGCGCACGCCGGCCGCGGCGACCGAGCCGCCGACGAAGGAGACCTCGCCGCCGGCGCGCCGGCGCAGCGTGGCGTTCTCGCGGCGCAGGCGGTCGGCCTCGATCGCGCGGTCGACCACCAGCAGCAGCCGGTCGGCCTTGAACGGCTTCTCGATGAAGTCGTAGGCGCCGTTCTTGATCGCCGACACCGCGGTGTCGATCGTGCCGTGGCCGGAGATCATGACGACCGGCACCGGCGGCTCCTCGCGCCGGATCACCTCGAGGATCTGCAGACCGTCGAGTTCGCTGCCCTGCAGCCAGACGTCGAGGATCACCAGCGCGGGGCGGCGCTGCCGCACGGCCTCGATCGCCTCGGTGCTGTTGTGGGCGCGTCGCGCGGTGTGGCCTTCATCCTCGAGGATGCCGGCGATCAGCGTGCAGATGTCGCGTTCGTCATCGACGATGAGGATATCGTGGCCCATGGCTCTTCATGCTGTCCGCAGAGGGGGGCGGATCATTGTGCGGCCGCCGCCGAGGCACGTGCCGACGCGATTTCCTTCGCGTCTCGCCGGAATACCAGACTGATGCGCGCGCCGCCACCCTCGCGGTCGTCGAGCGCCAGGTAGCCGCCGTGGTCTTCCATGATCTTCTTGACGATCGCGAGGCCGAGGCCGGTGCCCTTGCTGCGCGTCGTCATGTACGGCTCGGTGAGCCGCTCGCGGTGTTCCTTGGGCAGGCCCTTGCCGTTGTCCTCGACGACGATGCGCACCGTCGCCCCGTCGTCGCGCAGGCTGAGCGAGATCTCGCCCTGGGGCAATGTCTCGCCGGGTGCCGCCTCGCGGCCCTCGATCGCCTCGGCCGAGTTCTTGAGGATGTTGGTCAGCACCTGGCTGACCTGGCGACGATCGCAGACCAGGGCCACCGGCCCGTCCGGAAGGGTACTGACGTAGCGCAGTTCGGGATTGCCATTGCGCTGGAGGAACAGCGCCTGCTGGCAGAGTTCCTTGGCGTCCTCCGGCTTGACGGTCGGGCGCGGCATGCGGGCGAACGACGAGAACTCGTCGACCATGCGGCCGATGTCGCCGACCTGCCGGATGATGGTGTCGGTGCAGATCGTGAAGGTCTCGGGGTCCTCCTTGATCTGCTTGAGGTAGCGCCGCTTCAGCCGCTCGGCCGACAGCTGGATCGGGGTCAGCGGGTTCTTGATCTCGTGCGCGATGCGCCGCGCCACGTCGCCCCAGGCCGCCATGCGCTGGGCCGACATCAGGTCGGTGACGTCGTCGAAGGTCACGACCGAGCCGGCGTCGGAGGCGGCGCTGATGCGGACCAGCAGGATGCGGCGGGTGCCGCTCTGGAGGATCTCGACCTGGCCCTGGGTCAGCCGGTCGGGCCGCTCTGCCGCCTGCTCGACCAGCGGGCCGAGCTCGGGCATCACGCCGATCAGCGAACGCCCCTCCACGCCGTCTTCGGGCAACGCCAGCAGGTCGAGCGCCGAGCGGTTGGAGCGGGTGATCACGCCCTTGCCATCGACGCTCAGCACCCCGGCCGAGACGCCGGTCAGCACCGCGTCGGTCAGGCGGCGGCGCGTGTCGAGTTCCTTGTTGGCGTCGATCAGTTCGCCGCGCTGCTGTTCGAGCTGGCTGGCCATGCGGTTGAACGACCGGCTCAGCTGGCCGAGCTCGTCGTCGGGCGGGCCTTCCTCGACGCGCGAGGACAGGTCGCCGCCCCTCACCCGCTCGGCCGCGGCCATCAGGCTGCCGATCGGCTCGGTCAGGCGCGAGGCGAACAGGATGGCCAGCCACACCGCGGCCAGCAGCATCATCAGGGCGATCGCGCCGCAGATCACGAAGATCACCAGCTGGCCCCGCTCCAGCGCCTTCTCGATCCCGGCATAGAACGTGCCGGCCTGCTCGATGCTCTTGATGTAGTCCATGACGCGGAGATCGACCGCGTGGCCGGTGACGAGGAACAGCGGCTCGCCGAGGAACAGCTGCATCACGAAGTAGGCGCCGCTCGGTCCCTGGATCTCGACCGGCCCGCCCTGGTTGACGGCGCGCCACAGGTCCTGGGCGTTCGGCAGCACGTCCTTGAGGCCGGTCACGCCCGGCGCCAGCGCCCGCTCCAGCACGCCCTTGTCGGCATCGAGCACGATCGCCTCGGTGATCGGCCGGCCGTCGATCAGCCGCTCGAGCAGCGGGGTCGTCGTCTCCTTGTCACGCACCGAGTCGATGCCGTTGGCCTGCAGCGGCGCCGACACCGCGCCGATGTCGCGCAGGATCTCCTCCTCGCGGGCGCGCCGCACCGGCTCGCCGATCGCGCGCGCCGCCTCGTACGAGGCCTTGGCCGGGCCGACCACGAAGTCGGCGAAGTTGATCACCAGCAGCGACAGGATGATGGCGACGATCAGGGTCGGCGTGATCGTGAAGGCGCTGAAGATCAGCACCAGCCTGATGTGCAGGCGCGAGCCCGCCGCGCCACGGCGGCGGTCGAGCCAGAGCTGGGTGAGATGGACCGCCAGCAGGGCCACCAGCGCGACCGCGATCACGAGGTCGACGACCAGCAGGCCGGTGATCCAGCCCTGGGTGCGGAGCGCGCTGGGCACCAGCCCCGTCAGGAAGACGTAGGTCGCCGCGCCCGCCATCATGGCGAGCAACGCCAACGACACGGCGGCGCCGCGCCCGCTCAGCCGGCGGGCCAGTGTCGCCATCACGTCGCCCAAGCGCGAAACGCCCAGCGCAGTCGTCACCGGTTCACCCGCCTCGGCGAACCTGCGGCGTTCTCACCACGGGGACGTCGAGGTCCTTGATCTTCTTTCGCAACGTGTTGCGATTGAGCCCCAACAGGCGGGCGGCGCGCAACTGATTCCCGCGAGTAGCCCCCAGCGCCAGCGACAGCAGCGGGCGCTCGACCTCGGAGATCACGCGGTCGTACATGCCGTCCGGTGGCAGACCCTCGCCGTGCGAGGCGAACAGGTTCTGCAGGTGACGGTCGACCGCGTCGGCCAGCGACAGGTCGGCGCCGGCCATCGCGCCGACGGCGGGCTCCGGCTCGAGCGCCGACATCGCGTCGGCCAGCTCGTTCTCGATGATCTCGACGCCGATCACTTCCTCGGAGTAGAGCGCCGACAGGCGGCGGACCAGGTTCACCAGCTCGCGCACGTTGCCGGGCCAGCGGTGCTGCTTCAGGCGCGCCATCGCCTCGGGCGACAGCACCTTGGCCGGCAGGCCGTCGGTGGTCGCCTGCTGGAGGTAATGGTTGGCCAGCTCGGGGATGTCGTCGAGCCGCTCGCGCAGCGGCGGCAGCCGGATCGGCACGACGTTCAGGCGGTAGAACAGGTCCTCGCGGAACAGGCCCTGCTGGATCAGGCGGCGCAGGTCGCGGTGGGTCGCCGCCACGATCCGCACGTTGGCCTTGATCGGGGTGCGGCCGCCGACCGTGGTGTACTCGCCTTCCTGCAGGACGCGCAGCAGCCGGGTCTGCGCCTCGGGCGGCATGTCGCCGATCTCGTCGAGGAACAGCGTGCCGCCCGACGCCTGCTCGAACTTGCCGGCCGAGCGCTGGACCGCGCCGGTGAAGGCGCCGCGCTCGTGGCCGAACAGTTCGCTCTCGATCAGTTCGCGCGGGATCGCGGCCATGTTGAGGGCGACGAACGGGCCCTTGCGGCGCTTGCCGTAGTCGTGCAGCGCACGCGCCACCAGTTCCTTGCCGGCGCCCGACTCGCCGGTGACCATCACCGTGAGGTCGGTCGACATCAGGCGGGCGAGCGCGCGGTAGATCTCCTGCATCGCCGGCGAGCGGCCGATCAGCGGCAGGCGTTCCCCCTCCTCCGGCGGCAGCGAGGCACGCTGCGACGGGGTGGCCGGCGCCGACAGGGCGCGGTTCACCACCGAGATCAGCTCGTTGAGATCGAACGGCTTGGGCAGGTATTCGAAGGCGCCGCGCTCGGTCGCGCGCACCGCGGTCAGCAGCGTCGACTGCGCGCTCATCACGATGATGCGCAGGTCGGGCCGCAGCTTGCGGATGCGCGGCACGAGGTCGAGGCCGTTCTCGTCCGGCATCACCACGTCGGTGATGACCAGCTGGCCCTCGCCTTCCTGGACCCATTGCCAGAGCGTCGAGGCGGCGCCGGTGCTGCGGACGGTATGGCCCTGGCGACCCAGGGCCTGGTGAAGGACGGTTCGGATCGCGCGATCGTCGTCGGCCACCAGGATGGTGGTGGGACTGCTCATGAGTTGGCCTGGGAAATCTGCAACGGCAACATGACCTTGAAAACCGTGCGGCCGGGCTCGCTCTCGAACTCGATGGCCCCGCCGTGGTCGTTGATGATCTTCGCCACCAAGGCAAGACCCAGGCCAGTTCCGGTCGGCTTGTTGGTGACGAAGGCGTCGAACAGGTGGGCGCGGATCTCGTCCGACACGCCGCGGCCGTTATCGCGCACCGAAACCACCAGCGGCAGGTTGACCTTGGCGCTCTGCCCCGGCACCGCGAGCCTGAGGCCGTGACGGTAGGCAGTCGACAGCTCGATCTCGCGCTCGCCGTCGCCCGGCGCCTCGCAGGCGTTCTTCACGAGATTGAGGAACACCTGGATCAGCTGGTCGCGGTCGCCGTGCACGTCGGGCAGCGACGGGTCGTAGGTTTCGATGAAGCGCACGTTCTTGCCGAAGCCGTTCTGCGAGACGCGCAGCACGTGGTTCAGCACCTGGTGGATGTTGATCGGCGAGCGGTCGATCGGCCGGCCGTCGGCGAACGCCTCCATGCGGTCGACCAGCGCGACGATGCGGTCGGTCTCCTCGCAGATCAGGCCGGTCAGCTCGCGCTCGGAATCGGGCACCGACTGCTCGAGCAGCTGGGCGGCGCCGCGGATGCCCGACAGCGGGTTCTTGACCTCGTGCGCCAGCATGGCGGCCAGCGCGCTGACCGAGCGCGCAGCGCTGCGATGCGACATCTGGCGGTCGATGCTGCGCGCGATCGACTGCTCGGCCAGCGACACCGCGACCAGCCCGTCGCTGTCGACCACGGGCGACAGGCGCAGCGCGCAGAACCGGTTGCCGATGCGCGGCGAGGATAGCGTCACGCCGTTCTCGGCGACCGCGCCGCCGGTGGTCAGGACCTGCTCGAGCAGCGAGAACAGCGGCGTGTCCTGCGGCACGAACTCGTCGAGCGGATGACCGACCAGGCGCGTGCGGCCGACGCCGAAGAACTGCTCGGCCGACAGGTTGGCGTAGTGAACGAGGCCGTTGCCGTCGACGACGACGATCGCCTCGGACAACGAGTCGAGCAGTGCCGTCGGGAAGGAATCGCTTTCCACCTTGGCGCGCTTCAGGGGCTGGACGGACATCTAGGCCGCCTGCCGCTCAAGGTCGTGTCGCTCGAGATTCGGCAGGAAGAACGCCGCGAGCAGCGCCCGGACCTTCGCGGGCTCGGTCTCGCGGTTCACCGCGGCGCGGAAATCGGCCGACGACGGCAGGCCCTTGGAGTACCAGCCGAGATGCTTGCGGGCCATCCGCACGCCGGTCTCCTGGCCGTAGTGCGACAGCATCGCCTCGAAGTGCTCGCGCACGATGGCGTACTGCTCGGCCAGCGACGGATCGGGCAAGCGCTGGCCGGTGCGCAGGTAGTGCATCGCCTGGTTCAGGAACCACGGACGGCCGTAGGCGCCGCGGCCGATCATGATGCCGTCGGCGCCGGACTGGGCGAGCGCCGCGTCGACGTCGTCCAGGGTGTTGATGTCGCCGTTGACGATCACCGGCAGGCGGGTCGCCGCCTTGACCTCGGCGACGAACGCCCAGTCGGCATGACCGTCGTAGAACTGGCAGCGGGTCCGGCCATGGACCGTCAGCATGCGGATGCCCGACTCCTCGGCGATGCGCGCCAGGTTGGGCGCGTTGCGGTTGGTCGAGTCCCAGCCGGTCCGCATCTTCAGGGTGACCGGCAGCTTCACCGCCTTGACCGTGGCCTCGAGGATGCGCGCGGCATGGACCTCGTCGCGCATCAGGGCCGAGCCGGCGTGGCCGTTCACGACCTTCTTCACCGGGCAGCCGAAGTTGATGTCGATGATGGCCGCGCCGCGATCCTCGTTGAGGCGCGCCGCCTCGGCCATCACCTGCGGCTCGCAACCCGCCAGTTGGACCGACATCGGGAACTCTTCCGGCGAGCCCTGGGCCATCTGCAGTGTCTTGCGGTTCTCGCGCACCATGGCGGCGGACGCGATCATCTCGGAGACGACGAGCCCCGCCCCGCCCCGCTTCACCATCTGGCGGAAAGGCATGTCGGTGACGCCCGACATCGGCGCCAGGATGACGGGGTCGTCGATCGTCACCGGGCCGACGGCGATGGGCTTGAGACGGGAAGTGCTGTCCATGTCCTGATCAGTTTATAGGCATCTTGTGCAGTGCACAATAATTGGGCGAGCAATAGCCCGTCCCGACGGTCGGCGCAAGCGCCGGAAGTGCGCCATTGCTGGCCGGATGTTATCTAGCGGGCGTGACCTCCTGCGCCGCCCTGATCGTCGCCGCCGGCCGGGGCAGCCGGTTCGGCGGTCCTTTGCCCAAACAATATGCCCTTCTCGGGGCGCAGACGGTGCTGCGCCGGACCCTCGAGGTGCTGCGGGCAACCACCGGGATCGACCGGCTGCAGGTCGTGATCGCGGCCGGCGACGAGGCGCTCTACGCCGCGGCCGTCGACGGGCTCGACCTGCCGCCCCCGGTGATCGGCGGGGCGAGCCGGCAGCGGTCGGTGCTCAACGGCCTCGAGGCGCTCGCGGCGACCGCGCCCGACCTCGTGGCGGTGCACGACGCGGCGCGCCCGTTCGTGCGCAGTTCCGACATCATGGCCTGCCTCGAGGCGATCGGGCCGGGCGTCGACGGCGCGCTGCTGGGCGTCCCGGTGGCCGACACGCTGAAGCGGGTCGATGCCGAGGGACGCCTGGCCGGTACCGTACCGCGCGCCAACCTGTGGCGCGCCCAGACCCCGCAGGTCTTCCGCTTCGCCCGGCTGCTGGCCGCCCACCGCGAGGCCGCCGGCCTCGCCGAAGCGGAGGCGACCGCCCTGACCGACGATGCCGCGGTGGCCGAGCGGGCCGGCCTGCGCGTCGTCATGGTCCAGGGCCACGACGACAACCGCAAGCTCACCACGGCGGACGACATGCTGCAGACCTACGAGACCCGCACGGCGCTCGGCTTTGACGTCCACGGCTTCGCGCCCGGCGACACGGTCATGCTGGGCGGCATCGCCATCCCGCACACCCAGGCCCTCGACGGGCACTCCGACGCCGACGTGGCACTGCACGCGCTCACCGACGCGGTGCTGGGCACGATCGCCGCCGGCGACATCGGCAAGCATTTCCCGCCGTCGGATCCGCAGTGGCGCGGCGTCTCCTCGGACCGCTTCCTGCGTCACGCCGTCGACCTGGTGCGCGGCGCGGGCGGGCGCATCGTCCATCTCGACCTCACGGTCGTCTGCGAGGCGCCGCGAGTCGGGCCGCACCGCGACGCCATGGCCGCGCGCATCGCCGACATCGCGGGCCTCGATCCGGGCCGGGTCAGCGTCAAGGCGACGACCACCGAGGGACTGGGCTTCACCGGCCGCCGCGAGGGTATTGCGGCGCAGGCGGTGGCCACGGTCGAACTGCCGCGAACGGGAGACTAGCCATGTTCGATCACGAGTTGCGCGAGGCCGCCGAGCGCGTGCTGCTGTCGTGCCGCAAGCGTGGCCTCACCGTCAGCACGGTCGAGTCGTGCACCGGCGGGCTGGTCGCGGCGGCGCTGACGGCGATCGCCGGCTCGTCCGACGTCGTCGATCGCGCCTGGGTCACCTACTCCAACGAGGCCAAGAACGAGATGGTCGGCGTGCCGGGCGACCTCATCGCGGCGCACGGCGCGGTCAGCGAACCGGTGGCGCGCGCCATGGCGTCGGGCGCGCTGGCGCACTGCAAGGCCGACCTCTCGGTATCGATCACGGGCGTCGCCGGCCCCGGCGGCGGCACGGCGACCAAGCCGGTCGGGCTGGTGCACTTCGCCGGGGCGCGCCGCGGCCACGAAGTGGTGGCCGAGCACCACGTGTTCCCCGGCGACCGCGACACGATCCGCCGGGTCGCGGTGCTCACCGCGCTGTCGATACTGGCGTCGCTGGCCGAGCGCTAGGCGTGCCGTAGAGCGCGGTGGCGCGCGCCTCGAACGCCGAGACCATGCGTTTCACCGCCTCGGCGAACAGCAGCTGCACGGTCTTCTGCAGAAGCACCGAGCGGAAATCGAACTCCAGCTCGAACTCGATCTCGCAGCCATCGGGATGCGGGTGGAACTGCCAGCGGCTGACCAGGCGCCGGAACGGTCCCTCCGTCCCCGTGGTCTCGATGCTGGGGCCGGCGGCCGCATCCGGCGCCAGCACGACGCGCGAGGTGAACTTCTCGTGGAACGGGCCGAAGCCGATCGCCAGCTCGCAGATCTCCACGGTCGGGCTTTCGCGCCGGCGCACGCGGCCGGCATGGCACCACGGCAGGAACTCGGGGTAGCGCGGAACGTCCGCCACCAGGTCGAACAGCTGGCGCGGCGTGTGGGCGACGACGCGCCGCTCGGAATGACGGGTGAGGCTCACGACGTTGGGCTCACGCCAGCTTGGCCGCCCGCGCCGCGCGCATCCGGGCGAAGTCCGCCCCGGCGTGATAGCTCGACCGCGTCAGCGGTGACGCCGACACCATCAGGAAGCCCTTGGCGAAGGCCAGCTTCGTCAGCTCCTCGAACTCGGCGGGTGTCCAGAAGCGGTCGATCGGCGCGTGCTTGGGCGTCGGCTGCAGGTACTGGCCGACCGTCAGGAAGTCGACGTCGGCGGCGCGCAGGTCGTCCATCACCTGCAGGATCTCCTCGCGCGTCTCGCCGAGCCCGACCATCAGCCCCGACTTGGTGAAGCGCGACGGGTCGATCTCCTTGACCCGCGACAGCAGGCGCAGCGACGTGAAGTAGCGCGCGCCCGGCCGGATCGTCGGGTAGAGCCGCGGCACGGTCTCGAGGTTGTGGTTGAAGACCTCGGGCCTGGCCGCGACGACCGTCTCGATCGCGCCGGCCTTGCGCATGAAGTCGGGCGTCAGGATCTCGACGGTCGTGCCGGGCGCAGCCCGGTGGATCGCCTCGATCACCGCGGCGAAGTGCGCCGCGCCGCCATCCTCGAGGTCGTCGCGGTCGACCGAGGTCACCACGACGTGCTCGAGCCCGAGCTTGCCGACGGCGTCGGCGATGCTGGCCGGTTCGTGCGGGTTCAGCGCCCCGGGCTTGCCGGTCGCGACGTTGCAGAAGGCACAGGCGCGGGTGCAGATCTCGCCCATGATCATGAAGGTCGCGTGCTTCTGCTTCCAGCACTCGCCGATGTTGGGACAGGCCGCTTCCTCGCACACCGTCGACAGGCCGTGCTGGCGCATCAGCCGCCGGGTCTCGGCATACTCCGGGGAATTGGGCGCACGCACCCTGATCCATTCCGGCTTGCGGCGGATCGGGTTGTCCGGCCGGTGCGCCTTCTCGGGGTGGCGCTCGGCGCGGCTCGGCGCGGGCTTTTCGACGGGACCGTCCATGACGCCCTAGATATGGAGCGTTCGTCCGTAGGCCGCCAGTACCGCCTCGTGCATCATTTCCGACAGGGTCGGGTGCGGGAACACCGTCGCCATCAGGTCGGCCTCGGTGGTCTCCAGCGTCTTGGCGACGCTGTAGCCCTGGATCAGCTCGGTGACCTCGGCGCCGATCATGTGGGCACCCAGCAGTTCGCCGGTCTTGGCGTCGAAGATCGTCTTGATGAAGCCCTCGGGCTCGCCCAGCGCGATCGCCTTGCCGTTGCCGATGAACGGGAACTTGCCGACCTTGACCTGCAGGCCCTTGGCCTTGGCCGCCGCCTCGGTCAGGCCGATGCTGGCGACCTGCGGCTGGCAGTAGGTGCAGCCCGGGATGTTGGCGGTGTTCATCGGGTGGACGCCCTTCACGCCGGCGATCTTCTCGACCACCAGCACGCCCTCGTGCATCGCCTTGTGGGCGAGCCACGGCGGCCCGGCGACGTCGCCGATCGCGTAGACGTTCGGTTCGCCGGTGAAGCCCCACTGGTCGATCACGATGTGGGTCTTCTCGACCTTCACCTTCGTGCCTTCGAGGCCGAGGTTCTCGACGTTGCCGACGATGCCGACGGCGCTGATCACGCGGTCGACCGTGATGTCCTGCGCCTTGCCGCCGACCGTGACGGTCGCGGTGACGTTGTCCTTGCCCTTGCGCAGGTTGGACACCGTGGCGCCGGTCAGGATCTTCATGCCCTGCTTCTCGAAGGCCTTCTTCGCGAAGGCCGAGACCTCCTCGTCCTCGACGGGCAGGATGCGGTCGACGACCTCGCACACGGTCACCTCGGCGCCCATGGTGCGGTAGAAGCTCGCGAACTCGATGCCGATCGCGCCCGAGCCGATCACCAGCAGCGACTTCGGGAAGGCCTCCGGGACCATCGCTTCCTTGTAGCTCCAGACCAGCTTGCCGTCGGCCTCGAGGCCGGGCAGCTGGCGGGCGCGCGCGCCGGTCGCCAGGATCACGTTCTTGCCCGTGAGCGTCACGTTGCTCTTGTCGGCCAGCGCGACCGCGACCTTGCGCAGCCCGCCCTCGACACCGCTGAGCTTCGCCGCGCCGTCGAACACGGTGATCTTGTTCTTCTTCATCAGGCCACGCACGCCGGCATTGAGCTGCGCGGCGACCTTGCGCGACCGCGCGACGATCTTGGCCGGGTCGAACGAGACCTCCTTGACCGACAGGCCGTAGGCATCGGCGTGCTTGATCAGCCCGTAGACCTCGGAGGTGCGCAGCAGCGCCTTGGTCGGGATGCAGCCCCAGTTGAGGCAGATGCCGCCCATGTGCTCGCGCTCGACGACGGCGGTCTTCAGGCCGAGCTGGGCGGCGCGGATCGCGGCGACGTAGCCACCGGGCCCGCCGCCGACGACGATCAGGTCGAAGCTGGTATCGGCCATGGCGTGCTCCTAGACCAGCATCGAGGCGGGTTGTTCGACGTAGGCGCGCAGCGTCTGGAGGAACTGCGCCCCCATCGCGCCGTCGACCACGCGATGATCGACCGCCAGCGTGCAGCTCATCATGGTGCGGGCGACCACCTGGCCCTTGCGCACCACCGCCCTCTCCTCGCCCGCGCCGACGGCCAGGATCATGGACTGCGGCGGGTTGATGATCGCGGCGAAGCTCTGGACCCCGAACATGCCGAGGTTGGAGATCGTGAAGCCGCCGCCCTGGAATTCCTCGAGCTTCAGCTTGCCCGTCTTGGCCCGCGCCGCGAGGTCCTTGGTCTCGGCGGCGATCTGGCCCAGCCCCTTGAGGTCGGCGTTGCGCACGATCGGCGTGATCAGGCCGCGATCGGTGGCGACGGCGACCGAGATGTCGACGGCGCCGTACTGGACCATCTCGTCCTCGGTCCACGAGGCGTTGCACTCCGGGTGGTCGCGCAGCGCCTTGGCGCAGGCCTTGACCACCATGTCGTTGACCGAGACCTTGGTTCCCTTCTTCTCGGCCACGGCATTGATCGCCTGGCGCGCCGCGAGCAGCGCGTCGATCTCGAGATCGACCGTCAGGTAGAAGTGCGGCACCGTCTGCTTGGACTCGAGCATGCGCCGCGCGATCACCTTGCGGATCGAGCTGTGCGGCACGCGCGTGTCGCCCGGCGCGACGAACACCGGCTGGGCCGACGCCGCGGCGGGACGCGGCGGGGCAGCGGCCGCCGCCGGCTTCGGTGCGGCGGCGCCCGGACGCGCGTTCTCGACATCCGCCTTGACGATGCGGCCGTGCGGGCCGCTGCCCGTCAGGGTCGCGAGATCGACACCCTTCTCGGCGGCGATGCGCTTGGCGAGCGGCGAGGCGAAGATGCGACCGCCGGTCGGCGTCGCGGCAGCGACCGGGGCGGGCTTGGCTGCGGGCGCCGGAGCGGCGGCCGGCGGTGCGGCCGGTGCCTTGGCGGCCGGCGCGGGCGCGGCGGCGGGCTTGGCGGCCGGCGCCGGAGCGGGCGCGGCGGAGGCGCTCTCGCCCTCTTCCAGCAGCACGGCGATGACGGCATTCACCTTCACGCCCTCGGTGCCTTCCTCGACCAGGATCTGGCCGATCCGGCCCTCGTCGACCGCCTCGACTTCCATCGTCGCCTTGTCGGTCTCGATCTCGCAGATCACCTGGCCCGCCTTGACGGCGTCACCGGGCTTGACGTGCCACTTGGCGAGCTTGCCCTCGGTCATCGTCGGCGAGAGCGCGGGCATCAGGATGTTGATCGACATGGGAGGCTCAGCGATTGCAGACGTCGCGGACCGCCGCGACGATGTGATCGGACTGCGGCAGCGCCATCTTCTCGAGGTTGGCCGCGTAGGGCAGCGGCACGTCGACGCCATGCACCCGCTTGACCGGGGCATCGAGCCAGTCGAACGCGTGATCCATCATCTGCGCCGCCAGTTCCGCGCCGATGCCGGCGAACGGCCAGCCCTCCTCGACCGACACCAGCCGGTTGGTCTTCTTGACCGAGGCGACGATGGTGTCGGTATCGAGCGGCCGCAGGCTGCGCAGGTTGATGACCTCGGCGTCGATGCCGATCTTCGCCAGTTCCTCGGCCGCGAGCAGCGCCTTGCCGACCATGATCGAGAAGGCAGTGATGGTGACGTCCTTGCCCGGACGCTCGATCTTGGCGCGGCCGATCGGCAGCACGAAGTCGGGATCGTCCGGCACGTCGAACGACTGGCCGTACAGGATCTCGTTCTCGAGGAAGATCACCGGGTTGGGATCGCGGATCGCCGCTTTCAGGAGACCCTTGGCATCGGCCGCGCTCCACGGCGACAGCACGCGCAGGCCCGGCACGTGGGCGTACCAGCTGGCATAGCACTGCGAGTGCTGCGCGCCGACGCGCGCCGCGGCGCCGTTGGGACCGCGGAACACGATCGGCGAGGTCATCTGGCCGCCCGACATGTAGTGCGTCTTGGCCGCCGAGTTGATGATGTGATCGATCGCCTGCATGGCGAAGTTGAACGTCATGAACTCGACGATCGGCCGCAGCCCGCCGAACGCCGCGCCGACACCCAGCCCGGCGAAGCCGTGCTCGGTGATCGGCGTGTCGATCACGCGCCGCGCGCCAAATTCCTCGAGCAGGCCCTGGCTCACCTTGTAGGCGCCCTGGTACTGCGCGACTTCCTCGCCCATCAGGAACACCGACTCGTCGCGGCGCATTTCCTCGGCCATCGCGTCACGCAACGCCTCGCGCACCGTCATGTGCGTCGTCTTGCCGGTCCATTCCGGCTCGGCGGCCGGCGCGGTGGCCGGCGGAAGTTCGGCCCTGGGCGCAGCCGCCTCGGCCTTGGCGGCCGAGGCCTGCGCCGGCACGGGCACCGGCGCCGACTTCGCGGCGTCCGACACGCTCTCGCCGTCCCCGGCGAGGAGGCAGATCGGCGTGTTGACCTTGACGCCCTCGGCGCCCTCCTCGATCAGCAGCTGGGCGACCGTGCCCTCGTCGACCGCCTCGACTTCCATCGTCGCCTTGTCGGTCTCGATCTCGCAGATCACCTGGCCTGCCTTGACGGCGTCGCCGACCTTGACGTGCCACTTGGCCAGCTTGCCCTCGGTCATGGTGGGCGAGAGGGCGGGCATCAGAACCGGGATGGACATCGATCAGGCTCCGACCAGGACGTCGGTCCACAGCTCGGACGGATCGGGCTCGGGACTCTGTTGGGCGAACTCGGCGGAGTCGTTGACGATCTTGCGAATGTCGGCATCGACCGCCTTCAGCGCGGCTTCGTCGGTCATCTTTCCATCCAGCAGCAGCTTGCGCACGTGGTCGATCGGGTCGCGCTCGTTGCGATACTTGTCGACCTCTTCCTTGGTCCGGTACTTGGCCGGGTCGCTCATCGAGTGGCCGCGATACCGGTAGGTCTGCATCTCGAGGATGTAGGGCCCGGCGCCGCTGCGCGCGTGCTCGACCGCCTTCTCGCCGGCGGCGCGCACCGCCAGCACGTCCATGCCGTCGACCTGTTCGCCCGGGATGCCGAACGAGTCGCCGTGCTTGTAGAGGCTGGTGATCGCCGAGGCGCGCTCGACCGAGGTGCCCATGCCGTAGCGGTTGTTCTCGATGATGTAGACCACCGGCAGCTTCCACAGCGCCGCCATGTTCATGGCCTCGTAGACCTGCCCCTGGTTGGCGCTGCCGTCGCCGAAGTAGGTCAGCGAGACGTTCTTGTTGCCGTTGTACTTGTGCGCGAAGGCCAGGCCCGTGCCGATCGGCACCTGCGCGCCGACGATGCCGTGGCCGCCGTAGAAGTTCTTCTCGCGGCTGAACATGTGCATCGAGCCGCCCTTGCCCTTCGAGTAGCCGGTGGCGCGCCCGGTCAGCTCGGCCATCACGCCGCGCGCCTCCATGCCGGCCGCCAGCATGTGGCCGTGGTCGCGGTACGAGGTGATGATCGCGTCCTTGTCGTTGATCGTCGACTGCATGCCGACCACGACCGCTTCCTGGCCGATGTAGAGATGGCAGAAGCCGCCGATCAGTCCCATGCCGTAGAGCTGGCCGGCGCGCTCCTCGAAGCGGCGGATCAGCAGCATGTCGCGGTAGAAAGCCTTCAGCTGGTCGGGAGAGACGCTGTTGTCGCCGGACCCCGGCGGCCGGGTCGATGCCGTGGGCTTGCTGCCAGAAGGTTCACCCTTCGGCTTCGTGGCCGGCTTCGCCATCTCACTCCCCTCCGCTGCTCGTTGTCGGCTTATAGCATCGCCCAAGGCGATGTGGTTGATCTACCAGCAAAATCCCAGCCGGTTCCGCGTGCGCCGCAGCATTTGAGAGAAAGTTTTCGGGCGGCCCGGCGCGCCGGACAGTTTGTTTCCGCGGGCTGCGGATAGCCTGATCGGTTGGGTGATCAGGGCGTCACGATCGTCACCCGGGGCCGCCGATCAGCGGGTCGGCGTGAAGATGACGACGTCGTCCTTGCGGGCAAAGTTCAGAAGAACGCGGGCGCGTTCGTCGAGCATGTCGGCATCGAGGCTCTGGTTGCGCAGGGCTGAAACGCGCCGCTCCCAGATCTTCCGCGTCGTCTCGGCCTCGGCCAGGTTCTGCTCGGCGATCAGGACCTCGCGCTGGAGGTTCACCATGGCCAGCAGGCCACGCTCACCGTTCACCAGGTGGTAGCCGAAGTAGCCGAACACCGTCGCGAAGATGATCGGTGCCAGAATCTGTCGTGGCCGCAACAACATATGCGAGTTTCCTCAAGCCATAAGGCAACATATGGTGTTGAAAAGTCAAGGCTATTCGCTCAGCCCGAGGCGGATGCGCCGATTGTGGCGCCCCTTGTTCTCGATCTTGAGAATGCGGACCGGCGGCGAGGCGCCGGTCGAGGCGAGATGGGTGCCGCCGCAGGCCTGGCGATCGAGCCCGACGATCTCGACGATCCGGATCGTGCCGTCCGGCGTCGGCGGCGGCGCCACCGAGCGGCTGCGGATCAGCCCGTGCTGGGCTTGCGCCTCGGCCACCGGCACGTAGGTGTAGCGCACCGGGATGTCCTGCCGGATCAGGTCGTTCAGCGGTCCCTCCAGCGCGCGCAGCCGATCGTTGTCCGCCGCCGGCACGTCGAAATCCATGCGCGCGGTGCCGTCATCGGCCATCTGCACGCCGGTCACCAGCGCGCCGTCGAAGCTCTGGAAAACGAGCGCGTTCAGGATATGGGTGTCGGTGTGCATCTGGCGCATGCGGCGGCGGAAGTCGGGATCGACGACCGCCTCGACGGCGCCGGCTGGGACCCCGGACGTGTCGAGCCGGTGCCACAACTGGCCGTCCACCAGGTCGAAGCCGGTGACCTTCGCCTCGCCGCCCGACCAGCGGATCACGCCGCGATCGGCCAGTTGGCCGCCGCCACCGGGGTAGAACGGGCTCTCGGCCAGCACCACGCCGCCGGGCTGGGCGGCGACGACCGTCGTTTCCAGCGACAGGGTCTCGGGATGTTCGTGACAGAAGAGATGCATGCCGCAGCCTAGCGCCGCGGTGCCCCCGGTATTGGCGAAAATTGCCGCGACCCGTCAGGCCGCGCCCGTCAGGCCGCTGCAGCGCGCGCGAACTGGCGCGGCGTGATGCCGTAGCAGCGCTTGAAGTGCTTGTTGAGCGCGCTCTGGTCGTAGAACCCGACCGCCGTCGCGACCTCGGCCAGCACGGCGCCCCGGCGCAACAGCCGGCAGGCCGCGCCGAGCCGGACCTGCGTCAGGTAGGCGTGCGGCGTCAGGCCCACGGTACGCTTGAACAGGCCGATCAGCTGGAACGTCGACAGCCCCGCTTCCGCCGCGAGGTGCTCGAGCCGCAGGTCGGCGGCATGGTCGCTGCGCATGCGGTCGCGTACCCGCCGGAAGGCCGCCGGCCCGCCGCCCCGGTCGCTCGGCGCGTCGCCGCCACTGCCGTGCCGGTCGAACAGCCGTCCGAAACTCGCGGCCAGCAGTTCACGCTCGCGCACCACGTCGTCGCCGTCGACCAGCGCGCGGTGCAACGCGAGGAAAGCCGCGATCAGGTCGGCATCGTCGAACCGGTTGCGCGTGAAGTACGGCACGCGGTCGATGCCCAGTTCGCGGGCCAGCGCGTCGAGCGCCTGGTGCGTGAGGTACAGCGAGCGGTAGCGCCAGCGGTCGCTGCCGCCCATCGACCCGGCGTGCGGCTCGGCGGGGTTGAAGACGAACAGGGTCGAGGGCGTCGCCTCCTCGACCTGGCCGCGGCTCCTCACGATCGACCCGCCCTGCTCCGTGGCGGCGATCACCAGCGCGTCGTGGACGTGCGGCGGGTAGTCGTGGTCGGTGAAATCGGCCTGCAGCAGGCTGAGACCGTAGAGGTGACGGTCCCACCAGTAGCGGGTCGCGTTGTGCGGATCGGGGCGCGGCATGCTCGGTCTCCCGTCGCTGCCGCGCCGCCGGTCGCCTAGCGGCCGCGCAGGATCGAGGCGCCGGCGTAGCGCGCCTGCGGGCCGAGGTGCTCCTCGATGCGCAGCAGCTGGTTGTACTTGGCGAGACGATCCGAGCGCGACAGCGAGCCGGTCTTGATCTGGCCGCAGTTGGTCGCGACCGCGAGGTCGGCGATCGTCGAGTCCTCGGTCTCGCCCGAGCGATGCGACATCACCGCGCCGTACGACGCGTTGCGCGCCATCGACACGGCTTCCATCGTCTCGCTGAGCGTGCCGATCTGGTTGACCTTGACCAGGATGGCATTGGCCAGGCCATCCTTGATGCCCTGCGCCAGGCGCTTCGGGTTGGTGACGAACAGGTCGTCGCCGACCAGCTGGACCTTCTTGCCGAGCTTGTCGGTGATCGCCTTCCAGCCGGCCATGTCGTCCTCGGCCATGCCGTCCTCGATCGAGACGATCGGGTACCGCTTCGCGAGGTCGGCGTAGTATTCGACCATGCCGGCCTGGTCGAGCGACTTCTTCTCGCCTTCCAGCTCGTACTTGCCCTTCTTGAAGAACTCGGTCGAGGCCGGGTCGAGCGCGAGGAAGATGTCCTCGCCCGGCTTGTAGCCCGCTTGCTCGATCGACTTCATGATGAAGCCCAGCGCCTCGTCGGCCGACGCGAGGTTCGGCGCGAAGCCGCCCTCGTCGCCGACGTTGGTGTTGTGGCCGGCGTCGTGCAGCTGCTTCTTCAGCGCGTGGAAGACCTCGGCGCCCATGCGCAGCGCATCGGCGAAGCGGTCGGCCTTCACCGGCATGATCATGAATTCCTGGATGTCGATCGGGTTGTCGGCATGGGCGCCGCCGTTGATGATGTTCATCATCGGCACCGGCAGCACCGAGGCCTGGCTGCCACCGACGTAGCGGTAGAGCGGCAGGCCGGCGTCCTGCGCCGCCGCCTTGGCGACCGCCAGCGACACGCCGAGGATGGCGTTGGCGCCGATGCGGCCCTTGTTCGGCGTGCCGTCGAGGTCGATCAGGGCACGGTCGATCTTGATCTGCTCCTGGGCGTCGAGGCCGGCCAGCAGGTCCATGATCTCGGCGTTGACGGCCTGCACGGCCTTCAGCACGCCCTTGCCGCCGTAGCGCTTCTTGTCGCCGTCGCGCAGCTCGACCGCCTCGTGGGCGCCGGTCGAGGCGCCCGACGGGACGGCCGCGCGGCCCATCGCGCCGCTGTCGAGCTCGACCTCGACCTCGACCGTGGGATTGCCCCGGCTGTCGAGGATTTCACGGGCGCGGACATCGGCAATGACGCTCATGCGGCAACTCCTTGATTAGGCGCGGCCTGTTTATCGGCCCGACCGGTCAGGAGCAAGCCGGGGAAAGCCTCAGCGCCAGGCGCTCTTCAGGGCCTGGTCGGTCTTCCACTTCTCGACGCCGGCCACGTCGTCGCAGGTGAAGACCTGCCCGTTCTTGCGCGGCTGGGACTCGACCCAGGCGAAGACCAGGCACTGCGACTGGTTCGCGGCACCGCTGCCGGCGGCCGGCCGGGTCTCCAGGAGGACCTCGCTGGTCACCGCCGCACCGCCCTTGGCGTCGCCGTAGTCGTCGATCACCGGCGCGATGTCGCCGACCGTCCGGCCGGCCGCGCGGGTGTCGGCATACCACTTGGCGAAGCCCCCGAACTGCTCGCCGGCCAGGCCCTTGCCGTCGGCGGCGACGTAGACCTTGAGGTCGCGCACCAGCGCCTGGGCGGCGGCCTCGGCCTTGGGCTCGGCCGCCTTGCGCCGCTCGGCCAGCCGGGCCTGCAGGTCCTTCAGCATCTCGGCATTCGACTTCGGCGCCGGGGCGGGTGCCGCCGGCGCCGCGGGAGGCGCGGCCGCCTGTGTCGACGGATCGACGCGGCGGATCGGCGCCTTCGCCGCCTCGGCATTCAGCTGCTGCGCCTCGAGCGGCGTCAGCTTGCCGACCGGCCGCGTGCCGCGGCTGCGCTGCCAGTCCTCGATCGCCTTCACGGTGGCGTCCGACGACAGGTTGCCGTCGATCGGGCCATTGTACTTGTCGAGGGTACGCAGCGATTCCTGGATCTTGCGGCGATCCGGCTCGGGGCTCTGTAGAACCGTCGTGTAGTCGGGCGGTCGTGCCGCCACGATGCCGTTGCCTCCCCCGCCGCCGCCGCCGCCGCCGCCTCCGCCACCCGGTGCGGGCGCCGCGCCGCCGCCCTGGGCGCAGGCCGCCGGGTTCTGGAAGCAGCGCTCGACCTCGCTGGCGCTCTGCGCCCCCGCCAGCGATGGCGCCAGGGACGGCACCAGCAGGGCCGCCGCCAGGAAGAACGACCGCAACGGGCTCACGTCACAAGGCCCCGTAGGTGCCGGAGGCCAGTTGTGCCGGCAGGCCGATCACCATGGTGACGGGCTGGCCCTGCCCGGTCTGGCCGCGGGCCAGGATGTGGTCGTTGGGCGCACCGGTCTTGCTCTGGTAGGTGCCCGAGCTGCCGAACTTGCCGTTGAAGCAGGTCATCGAGTAGCGCCCGGTCGACGGGCCGTCGTTGGTGAACGTGCCCTCGCACACCGGCTCGCCGCGCGGGTTGTCGACGTTGAAGGTCACCGAGCGGTCGCGCCCGATCAGCGCGCCGTAGCGCGCGAGGCCATTCAGGCGCGCCACGTTGCCGGACGGGTCGCGGTAGAAGATCGACACCGGGCCATAGGACTCGGTCGGCAGCTGGTTGCGCGGCACGACGTAGTGCTCGTCGCTGATCACCACCTGGCAGCGGCAGTCGGCGGCATAGTTCTCGCCGAGCGGCCCGAGTTCGGCGAGCTTGCGGTTGCAGTTCGAGACCGCGATCTCCTGCACCTCGCGCTCGCTCATCTGCCCCCGCGAGTAGGTGTCGGCATAGAGGAAGGCGCACTGCTTCGGCATCGGCACCGCCAGCACCTTGTGGCTGGCGGCGTTGGTCTCGGGATTGACCCAGTAGCGATCGGCCATCGCCGGGAAGCGCAGGAACAGCGGGTCGCGGCGTTCGGCCTTGCCCTGCGACGACTGGGCGGCGGACTGCGCCCCGGCGGCCGGGGCGAGCACGGGAACCAGGGCGACGGTGGCGAGCAGGATCAGCGCGAGGGAGCGGAACATGGCCCTCGATAGCAGCCGACAAAGGTGACGGAAATACGTCCCGTCGGCGGCCGCCCCGCGAAAGGGCGGCCGGCCAGACCAGCCAGTCAGGCCAGCCGGCTAGACCAGCCGGCTAGACCAGTCGGCTTTGGGCCTTGGCCGCGCCGATGAACGACGAGAACAGCGGGTGCGGCGCGAACGGCCGCGACTTCAGCTCGGGATGGTACTGGACGCCGATGAACCACGGGTGATCCGGGATCTCGACGATTTCGGGCAGGATGCCGTCGGGCGACATGCCGGAGAAGCGCAGGCCGACCTGCTCCAGCCGGTCCTTGTAGTTGACGTTGACCTCGTAGCGGTGACGGTGCCGCTCGCTGATCACGTCCTCGCCGTAGATTTCGTGCACCTTGGTGCCGCGCCGCAGGTGCGCCGGGTAGGCGCCCAGCCGCATCGTGCCGCCGAGGTCGCCGGCCGCCGACCGGCGCTCGGTCTGGTTGCCCTTCACCCACTCGGTCATCAGGCCGACGATGGCGTGCTCGCACGGGCCGAACTCGGTCGACGAGGCGCCCTCCAGGCCCAGCAGGTTGCGCGCCGCCTCGATCACCGCCATCTGCATGCCGAAGCAGATGCCGAGGAACGGCACGCGGCGCTCGCGCGCGAATCGCACGGCGTGGATCTTGCCCTCGGTGCCGCGCTCGCCGAAGCCGCCCGGCACCAGGATGCCGTGCACGTGCTCGAGGTGGGACACCGCGTCGTCGCGCTCGAAGATCTCGGAGTCCATCCACTCCAGGCCGACCTTCACGTTGCTGTTGAAGCCGCCATGGGTCAGCGCCTCGGACAGCGACTTGTAGGCGTCGAGCAGCACCGTGTACTTGCCGACCACGGCGATCGTGACCTTGCCCTCGGGCTCGCGCACCGAGCGGACGATGCCGCGCCAGCGCTCGAGGTTGGGCTCCTCGTCGGCCTGCAGGCCGAAGTAGCGGCAGACCTCGGCGTCGAAGCCCTGCGCGTGGTAGGCGATCGGCACCTGGTAGATCGTGTCGACGTCGCGCGCCTCGATCACCCGCTCCGGCTTGACGTTGCAGAACAGCGCGATCTTGCGCCGCTCGTTGGCCGGGATTTCCTTGTCGCCCGAGCGGCAGATCAGCAGGTCGGGCTGGATGCCGACACTCAGCAGCTCCTTCACCGAGTGCTGGGTCGGCTTGGTCTTCAGTTCGCCCGCCGTGGGCACCCAGGGAAGCAGGGTGAGATGCACGTACATCGTGCGCTCGCGGCCGAGTTCGTTACCGACCTGGCGGATGGCTTCCAGGAATGGCAGGCTCTCGATGTCGCCGACCGTGCCGCCGACCTCGACCAGCACGAAATCTTCCTTGTCGGTATCGGCGACGACGAATTCCTTGATGGCGTCGGTGACGTGCGGAATGACCTGCACCGTGGCGCCGAGATATTCACCACGCCGCTCCTTGGCGATCACGGTCGAATAGATGCGGCCGGTCGTGATGTTGTCGCTCTGCTTGGCGTCGACGCCGGTGAAGCGCTCGTAGTGGCCGAGGTCGAGGTCGGTCTCGGCCCCGTCGTCGGTCACGAAGACCTCGCCGTGCTGGTACGGGCTCATCGTCCCCGGATCGACGTTGAGGTAGGGGTCCAGCTTGCGCAGCCGGACCTTGTATCCACGGGCCTGCAGCAGCGCGCCCAGCGCCGCCGACGAAAGACCCTTGCCAAGCGAGGAAACCACGCCGCCCGTTATGAAGATAAAGCGCGTCATGGGCCTACAGCATACAAGCGCTTGTGAAGCGCAGCCATGGGGATATCGCCCCGCCGGAGACAATTCGGCGGGGGGAGGAAGCTGAATTCATGAGGGCCCTAGCGCGTGGGAGCGGCGGGTTGGGCGGGCGCCGCGGGCGTCATGCCCCCGGGAGCGGCAGGCGCAGCGGGCGCTCCCGACCCGACCGGGACGCGATCCATGATCGACCTAGAGGCCCGCATGGGGTCGGTCATGCTCCACGCCATGATCATGCTCAGCACGAAGAAGACGGTCGCGAAAATCGCGGTCATCCGCGACAGGATGTTGGCCTGGCCACGCACCGAGAACAGCGCGTCGGAACGGCCGCCCATGCCGAGCCCACCGCCCTCGCTGCGCTGCAGGAGGATCACGACGATCATCGCGCTGGTCACACCGACATGGATGACGAGCAGCACGAGGCGCCATTCGTGGAGGAAGTGTCTTACGGCGTCCATTTTTGTCCAGCGCTAGAAGGGCATCTTCGCAAGCGGGCGCTTCTAGCCCCTTTAGACGGCCTTGGCGATAGCCAAAAATTCGGCGGCATTGAGGCTCGCCCCGCCCACCAGGGCGCCGTCGACGTCCCCGGCGGCCAGGAGTTCGGCGGCATTGCTGCCCTTCACCGAGCCGCCGTAGAGCAGCCGCACCCCGGCCGCCTCGCCCATGAGCCTGCCCAGCACGCCACGAATATGCGCGTGAGCCGCAGAAACCTCGGCGGCGGTCGGCGTCTTGCCCGTCCCGATCGCCCAGACCGGCTCATAGGCCACGACCAGATTGGCGGCCGTCGCCCCCGGCGGCACACTGCCCTCGAGCTGGGTCTCGAGCACCGACAGGGTGTCGCCGGCCTCGCGCTCGGACAGGGTTTCGCCGATGCAGACGATCGGCACCAGTCCGGTGCGCCAGGCCGCTTCCGCCTTGGCGCGGACCGTCGCGTCGGTCTCATCGCAATCGGCACGACGCTCGGAGTGGCCGACGATGACGTGCGTGGCCCCGGCATCCTTCAGCATCTCGGCGGAAACGTCGCCGGTGTGAGCGCCCCTCGCCCTGGCATGGCAGTTCTGCCCTCCGACCAGCAGTCC
>JAIUOX010000174.1 GCA_020160955.1 Pseudomonadota bacterium | reverse complement strand
AAACCTCGAGGCCCAGCACTTCGGAGAGCCTCTTCTCGAGCGCGGCCGTATCGGCGTCGCGGACCGGCTTCGCCTTCGGCTTGCGCACCGTCTCGTCCTGCCCGTCGGCCTCGCGCTGCGCGATGCGCTCGACGTCGCGCACCGTCAGCCCCTGGTCGACCACCCGGCGCGCGACCATCTCGGGATCGGCCACGGCGAGCAGCGCACGGGCGTGACCGGCGGAGAGCGCACCGCTCGCGACGCGGTCCTTCACCGGCTCCGGCAGCCGCGACAGCCGCAGCGTATTCGCCACATGGCTGCGGCTCTTGCCCATCACCTTGGCGAGATCGCCCTGTGTGTAGGCGAACTGCGCGATGAGATTCTCGTAGCCGCGCGCTTCGTCCAGCGGGTTCAGATCCGCGCGCTGGATGTTCTCGATGATCGCGAACTCGAGCGCCTGCCTGTCGTCGGCCTCGACGATGACGACCGGCACATCGTGCAGGCCCGCACGCTGCGCCGCGCGCCAGCGGCGCTCGCCGGCGATGATCTCGAAGGCATCCGCCGTGCCCGGCACGCCGCGCACGATGATCGGCTGAATAATGTCACGCTCGCGAATCGATGCCGTCAGCTCTTCGAGCTCCGCCTCGGGAAACGACTGGCGCGGATTGAGCGGATTGGGACGCAGAAACTCGATCGGCACACGCCGCTGGGCACGGTTGCGCGCCTCGGCGGCACCCTCCTCGCCAACATCGCCGAGCAGGGCGGCAAGCCCGCGGCCAAGGCGCATGCGCGGATTGTCGTCAGCCATCGCCGCCTCCCCTTACTCGGCCGCCTGGCGCTGCGCACCGTTGATCGCCTGCCACACCGTCAGCGGGGTGGCGGGCATCGGCACGTGGGTGACGCCGAGCGGCGCCAGCGCGTCATGGACGGCATTCATCACGGCGGCAGGTGCGGCGATCGCACCGGCCTCGCCGCATCCCTTCACGCCCAGCGGATTGTGCGGGCAAGGCGTGACCTTGTAGCCAAGCTTGAACGACGGGAAATTGTCCGCGCGCGGCATGGCGTAGTCGTTGTACGAGCCGCTCAGCAGCTGGCCCGTCTCCTTGTCGTAGACGGCGTTCTCGAAGAGCGCCTGGCCGACGCCCTGCACGATGCCGCCATGGACCTGGCCCTCGACGATCATCGGGTTGATGATGTTGCCGAAGTCGTCGACGGCGGTGTGGGCGATCACCTCGACCACGCCGGTCTCGGGGTCGATCTCGACCTCGCAGATCTGCGTGCCGGCCGGGTAGACGAAGTTCGCCGGGTCGTAGAAGGCGTTCTCGTCCATGCCCGGCTCGAGCTCGTGGAGCGGGTAGTTGTGCGGCACGTAGGCCGCGAATACGCACTGGGCGAGCGGCACGTTCTTGTCGGTGCCGGCCACCTTGAAGGTGCCGTTCTCGAACACGACGTCGGCGGCCGACGCCTCCATGAGGTGGGCGGCGATCTTCTTGCCCTTGGCGATGATCTTGTCGGCCGCCTTCATGATGGCCGAGCCACCGACCGCCAGCGAGCGGCTGCCGTAGCTGCCCATGCCGAACGGCGTGGTCGCGGTGTCGCCGTGGACCACCTCGATGTTCTCGAGCGGCACGCCGAGCTTGTCCGACACGATCTGGGCGAAGGTCGTCTCGTGGCTCTGGCCGTGGCTGTGCGCCCCGGTCAGGATCTGGACGTTGCCCGTCGGGTTGAACTTGATCTGCGCCGACTCCCACTGGCCGACGCCGCCGCCGAGCTGGCCGATGACCTGCGACGGGGCGAGGCCGCAGGCCTCGATGTAGGACGAGAAGCCGATGCCGCGCAGCTTGCCGCGCTTCTTGGCCTCTGCCCGCCGGGCCTCGAAGCCCTTGTAGTCGGCGATCTTCATCGCCTCGTCGATGATCGGCGGGTAGTTGCCCGAGTCGTACTGCAGCGCCACCGGCGTCTGGTACGGGAAGGCGTCGGCCGGGATGAAGTTCTTCCGGCGCAGCTCGGCCGGGTCCATCTTCAGCTCCGACGCCGCCTTGCTGACGATCGTCTCGACGACGAAGGTCGCCTCGGGACGGCCGGCGCCGCGGTAGGCATCGACCGGCGCGGTGTTGGTCAGCGCCGCCTTGACGTTGGCGTAGATCACCGGCGTCGTGTACTGGCCGGCCAGCAGCGTCGCGTACAGGTAGGTCGGCACCGCCGTCGAGAAGGTCGACAGGTAGGCGCCCATGTTGGCGATCGTCTCGACCTTGAAGGCCAGGAACTTGCCGTCCTTGTCCATCGCCAGCTCGGCGTGGGTGACGTGGTCACGGCCGTGCGCGTCGGTCTGGAACGACTCGGTGCGCTCGGCGGTCCACTTGATCGGCCGGCCGACCCGCGAGGCCGCCCAGCAGACCATGGTCTCCTCGTTGTAGCAGAAGATCTTGCTGCCGAAGCCGCCGCCGACGTCGGGCGCGATGACGCGCAGCTTGTGTTCCGGGATGCCCAGCACGAAGGCCGACAGGATCAGGCGCAGCACGTGCGGGTTCTGCGAGGTCGACCACAGCGTGTAGTTGCCGGTCCCCTTGTCGTACTCGGCAGCCGCGGCGCGCGGCTCCATGGCGTTGGGGATCAGGCGATTATTGACCAGGTCGAGCTTGGTGACATGCGCCGCCTTGGCGAACGCGGCATCGACATCGGCCTTCACGCCGATTTCCCAGTCGTAGATCAGGTTGCCCGGCGCCTCGGCGTGGACCTGCGGGATGCCCTTGTCGAAGGCGCGCGCAAGGTCGACGTTGGCCGGCAGCACGTCGTAGTCGACGTGGACGTTCTCGGCCGCGTCCTTGGCCTCGTCGGCCGAGTTGGCGACGACCATCGCCACCGGGTCTCCGACGTAGCGCACGACATCGTGCGCCAGCACCGGGTGCGGCGGCGACTTGTGCGGCTCGCCGTGCTTGTCCTTGACCACCCAGCCGCAGATCAGGCTGCCGACCTTGGCGTCGGCGACGTCCTTGCCGGTGAAGATCTCGACCACGCCCGGCATCGCCTTGGCGGCCGAGATGTCGACGTTCTTGATCCGCGCGTGGGCGTGCGGCGAACGCACGAAGTACGCATAGGTCGGCCGCGCGAGCGGCAGGTCGTCGACGTAGCGGCCGGTGCCGGTCAGGAAGCGCTGGTCTTCCTTCCGCTTGACCCGGGCGCCAATTCCGGTTTGCGCGGTCATGGCTACACCCCCGCTGACTTCATGGCCGGCGCGGCGGCCAGGATTGCCTTCACGATGTTGTGGTAGCCGGTGCAGCGGCAGAGGTTGCCCTCGAGCTCGCGGCGCACGGTGGCCTCGTCGAGCTGGTAGTTGTGGCGCTTCACCATGTCGATGGCGCTCATCACCATGCCGGGCGTGCAGAAGCCGCACTGCAGGGCATGGTGCTCTCGGAAGGCCTCCTGCATCGGGTGCAGCTTGTCGGCGCTCTCGGCGAGACCCTCGATCGTGGTGACCTTGGCGCCATCGGCCTGGACGGCCAGGATGGTGCAGGACTTCACCGACTTGCCGTCGACGTGGACGACGCAGGCGCCGCACTGGCTGGTGTCGCAGCCGACGTGGGTGCCGGTCATGCCGAGGTGCTCGCGCAGGAACTGGACCAGCAGCGTGCGCGCCTCGACCTTGCCCGAGACGGACTTGCCGTTGACGGTCATGGCGACGGAAATTGTCATGTACTCTTCTCCCTCAAGATTTGTTGGTTGCAGTGCAGGCGCGCGGCCGCACGTACAAGGCGTTGCCGGGACTGTCGCAAGGGGGTCCCGCGCCGGTCAAGCGAATTGCTGATGACCACGGAACCGGTGCGAAAAAGAACGCGCCCTAGCGATTGAACAGGAAGATCAGGACCAGGGCGGCCGCCCCGATTCCGATGATCAGCCAGTGGCGATAGCCACGCTGCGCTGCAGCAGGCGGCGGCGTCGGCGCCGCCATCGTGTCGGTGCCCGGCGGCGGCGTCGAGCCACCGACCTCGGCCGCAGCGTCCGGCGCGGGGCCGCCGACCATGGCGGCGAACTTGCCGAAGAACTCGTCGGCCAGCTTGCGCGCCGTGCCGTCGATCAGGCGGGCGCCGACCTGGGCGATCTTGCCGCCGACCTGGGCGTCGACGTCGTACTTCAGGACGGTCTCGCCGGCATCCTCGGTCAGCGCGACGACCGCGCCGCCCTTGGCGAAGCCGGCGGCGCCGCCCTGCCCTTCGCCGGAGATCCGGTAGCCGTTCGGCGGGTCGATGTCGCTCAGCGTCACCTTGCCGGAGAACGCGGCGCTCACCGGGCCGATGCGCATGCGCACCTTGGCCTTCAGCTCGGTGTCCGAGACCTTTTCCAGCGACTCGCAGCCCGGGATGCAGGCTTGCAGCACGGCCGGGTCGTTCAGCGCCGCGAAGACCTTCTCGCGCGACGCCGGGATCCTGTACTCGCCCTTGATTTCCATCCGATTACTCCTGGCCCGCCTGCAGACGCCCTGCCCCTACCACTTGTTGGTATAGGAGTCCGGCGGCGGTTCTGCCAGTGGTTCGCGCAGGGAGACGTAGATCGTCGCCAGGTAGGGAATCGCCATCAGGATGGCGATCGCGGCGAACCAGTTGGCCTCGGTGTTCCAGAACAGGGTACCGATTACCCAGCGGCCGCCATCGACCGCGCGCAGGCCGCCCGAGCCGCCGTCGTGCAGCTTGATGGCGCCCTCGGTGACGACCATCACCACGGCCCACAGGATGAGCAGGCTGGCGAGCACGATCTCCGGCAGGATCGGGCGCAGCCGGTCGTAGGTCCGGTCCATGTGCACGTAGCCCTTGCTGCCGTCGTAGCCCAGCAGCCGGCCGAACGACAGCGCCTTGGCCCAGCGGTGCGCCCGGGTCACCTGCTCGTGGCGCAGGATGGTCAGGGTCTTCCAGGCCATCAGCACGACGCTCGGGATCGCGAAGCTCCAGATCGGGAAATCGCGGTAGCGGCCATCGATGGCGATCTGGCGGAACCACGTACCGATGCGGATCACGCCGTCGTACCAGTCGATGCTGATCACCACGAGGTAGAAGATGCAGAGCACGGTCAGCACGAGGTACAGCATCTGCGCCATCAGGTCGGCGCGCTGCAGGATGCGGTAGCGCGGCAGGGCGCGCCAGGCACGCCACGCCTCGAGCACGCGGGCGCCATACAGCGACGGGTCGGCCATTCGGCCGGTCAGGCTGTCGGCGATGCCGCGCAGCAATGCGTAGCTGAACAGCGCCAGCAGCACCGCCCAGAACACCACGCCCATCATCTTCTCGAAGTAGAAGACGCGCGTCAGGTCGATCCAGGTCGTCTGCACGTAGCAGGTGGCGATCAGCTGGGCGAACACCGCGAACACCACGATCGCCCGGTAGGTCGACTGGCGGCGCAGGCCGATGAAGGCGGCGAGGATCAGGCCCGACGCCAGGCTCGACAGGAAGAACAGCATCGGCCAGTTGGGCTCGGCCGACACCGGCTTGCCGAGCTGGAACTTGTCGTGGCGCTGGGCGTCGAGCAGGCCCCAGGCGGCGCCGACGGTGCCCTCCTGGCGGGCCTTCCAGTACTGGTCGAACGCCTCGACGATGTTGTAGTCGAACTTCTCGCGGTCGGCGAGGTCGCGGAACACCGAGAAGTAGCGCACCTGCTCGACCCGGCCGGGACGCGCGTCGGCCCGCATGCGGCCGTCGCTCGGCCATCCGGTCTCGCCGATCACGATGGTCTTGCCGGGGAAGCGGTCCTGGACTTTCTTGTAGATGTCGCGGATGTGCTTCTGGATGGTCAGCGTGCCGTCGGGCTCGCGCCGGTCCATGCCGATCGGCACGTCCTCCCAGTAGGGCAGGATGTGGATCGTGATGAAGTCGACCTCGTCGGCCAGCGACGGGTTGCGCAGCCAGAACTCCCAGACGTCGGCATAGGTCACGGGCTGCGTCACCCGCTGCTTGACCTGCCGGATGTAGCTGCGCAGCTGGGCCGCCGTCAGCTCCTTGCGCAACAGAACCTCGTTGCCGACGATCACCCGCTCGACCGTGTCCTTGTACTTGTTGGCATGGTCGATCAGCAGGTTGATCTGCTCGAGGTTCTCCTTGTCGTTGTCGTTCAGCCAGGCGCCGTGCCAGACCTTCAGCCCGTACTTGCCGGCGCGCTGCGGCACCGTCTCGAGGTTCTCGCCCGACGAGTAGGTGCGGACCGACTGGACCTTGCCCTGAAGGCGCTTGAGGTCTTCCTCGATCTGGTCGGGCGTCGGGAACACCATGGTGAGCGGGCTCTGCCCGGGCCGGTAGGGCGCGAACGAGACGCTGCGCAGCGGCGCGCTGGTCCAACCGGCGATTTCGACCGGCTTGTTGGGCCACCACCACCAGAGAAGATTCAGCGCGGCGACCGCCACGAAGGCGATCAACGCCACCAGGACACGCATGGCGAGCTATTTAGCAGGAACCGCCGCCGGGCGTGTGGCTTTTCACGGGCAGTTTTGTCCCCAGAAGCGCCGGGTTTCGCCCTACAGCGCGCCCTTCTGGACGCCCGCCACGGCCTGCCGAACCAGCTGGTGGCCGCGGAACAGCACCGCTTCCTTCCAGTCGTCGGTCTCCGGGTAGAACTGGCGCCGCATCGCCGCCCGGATCGGCCCGGCCTCCTTGCCCAGCGGGTCGCCGTACTTGTGCAGCCAGGCGTCGGCGCGGAAGGCCTTCTGGCCGCTCTCGCGGTCGAAGGTGCCGTACTCCAGGGTGCACATGGTGAGACGAGTCGCCGGCTCGGTCAGGACGCGGTTCAGCCCGTAGTGGCCCAGCCCGTCGCGGGCCTGCGAGGCGGTCTGGCCCCGTTTCGACTCGGTGACCGATTCGCCCCAGAAGGCGCGGACCCGCCGCGACCCCGGGGTGCCGATGTCGTAGTGCGTGATCGGCTCGCCGTAGCCGTAGGGTCCGAGGCCAGTGTGGAAGTCGATCACCGCGACGTCCGCCCGCCCCTTCAGGAAGCGGTCGGCGATGGCATGCAGGGTGCGGTTCGACCACGACGGGCCGCCGCCGCCGAAGAACAGCCCGTCGGGGTGGCTGTACTGTCCGCCCGAGACGGCGCGGAAGAAGGCGATGTCGCCGACCTTCTTGCGGTAGGCGCCCAGCTTCTCGTCGGCCGCCGCCAGGGTGGCCGGCGACAGGTCCTTCGGCACCAGGAAATCGGCGATCTCGAGGTAGCCCTCGTTCGCCGGGTAGGGCTTGCCGTGGTCGACGTAGTTGCGGTTGAGGTCGTTGCCCTCTTCCGTGACGCGGCGCGTCCAGGCGAAGCCGTAGGGGTTGATCGCGTGCACCCAGAGGGCCGCCGTTCCGGCCGGCAGGCCGGCGGCGCCGACCGTGGCCAGCCAGTCGACCTGGAAGCCCGAGCCGCAGTAGCCCTCGACCCCGTGGGTCGAGGAAATGGTCACCACCACCTTGGTCGCGTCGTCGGGTCCCAGCCAGGCGACGTCGCACGACAGCGCCTCGCCGGCCGGTCCCCGGGACGGGTTGTCGAACCGGGTCGTTGCCGCGCCGGCGATGCGGGCGGCGGCCAGGAACTTGTCGCGGGCCTCGGCGTAGCTCGCGGCGAACGAATGGATGGTCGGCATGGGTCCCCTAGGTTCTCAGCGTCAGGCCGCCGT
Organism: Pseudomonadota bacterium; assembly: GCA_020160955.1. Lineage (GTDB taxonomy): Bacteria > Pseudomonadota > Alphaproteobacteria > Reyranellales > Reyranellaceae > Reyranella. Next base: position 323 of record JAIUOX010000174.1, on the reverse strand, counting down.
CGACCACCAGTTCGTGGCCGGTGATGAAGTCGGCCTCGTCGGAGGCCAGCAGCAGCGCGCCGCGGGCAATATCGATCGGCTGTCCCAGCCGGCGCAAGGCCGCCTTCTTCTCCCACACCGCCCGGATCTCCGGATTGTCGAAGTTGTTCCGCGTCATGCCGGTGTAGATCGCGCCGGGACAGACGTAGTTGGCGGTGATGTTGAACTTGCCCAGTTCGAGCGCCAGCGTGCGCGTCAGGCCGCCGACGCCCGCCTTGGAGGCGCAGTAGGCCGCCAGCCCGTAGTCGGTATCGAAGGCCATCACCGAGGCGGTGTTGACGATG
>JAIUOX010000173.1 GCA_020160955.1 Pseudomonadota bacterium | reverse complement strand
CCTTCGTCGCACTGCAGGATGAAGTGGCCAGCACGCGGGCCACAAAGGCGCCTGAACTCCTGCGCCAGGCCAAGGAACGGCATCAACAAAGCGGCCTGAGCGCGCAGCAGTGGGATGAATTCCTGCTGATCTACAAGGGCAACGTCGACACCAGCCTCGCCAACTACGTGACATGGGCCGATCAGCAGATCGCGACGCTCACGGGCCTTCCCCTTCCGCCGGCGCTCCCCACAACGCCCGTCTTCCCGGACACGGCGGACCTGACGAAGCTGCCGCTCAACACGCTGCTGGCGGAGATGACGCGCCTTGAAGCGCTGGTCAGCGCCGACAACATCGTCCGCAATCAATATGCCACCCTGTCGCAGCGGATCGCGCTAGAGAACGCGGCGCTCCAAAACCTGCAGACACGGTTGACCGATGCCCAGGGCGCGGCCGCGCGGCGAAAAGACCTCCAAACCGAGCGCGATGCCGCTTATGGCCGGGTTTTCCAGGCGATCGTCAGCGAGCAGACCGCGCTCGCTGATCTTTACGCGCCTCTGATGGTGCGCCTTTCGTCTTCGACCGGCACTCTACGCAAACTCGGCTTCTCGGTCCGACGCATCGTCGACGTCGCCAGCTGGGGCACGGTGGCTGAGGAAAATCTCCTCGATCGGCGCAAGGCTGGACCGTTCCAGGGACGCGGCTCGCTGATCGCGCTTGCGGACGCGACCTTGCGGCCCGCCTGGGAAACGGGATCGGCCGCGGACGTACAAACGGCGATGGCTGGTTTCATCGCCCAGTATATGAGAGACCTGATTGGCCACGCGCCGTACGCGCAGAACCAGCAGGCTGAATTCCGCGCCTGGCTGAAGCGGTTCGCACATTGGCTCTTCGCCACGGACCACATCTCGGTGCGCTACGAGATTGTCTATGACGGCATCGACATCCGCAAACTCTCTCCCGGCACGAGAGGCATTGTGCTGCTTCTCCTCTATCTGGCGCTCGACGATGCGGACGATCGCCCGCTCATTATCGATCAGCCGGAAGAAAACCTGGACCCGAAATCGGTGTTCGAGGAGCTGGTCGCTCTATTCATTTCGGCCAAGGCCAAGCGGCAGGTGATCATGGTCACCCACAACGCCAACCTTGTCATCAATACCGATGCCGATCAGATCATCGTCGCGGACGCCGGGCCACATGCTGCAGGCGGTCTTCCGCCGATCACCTACAAGGCCGGGGGGCTGGAGAACGCCGAGATCCGCAAGGCGCTCAGCGCGCGCTAGGCGTGTTCCAGGCGGTGACCTGCAGCGCCGAGCAGTAGATCTTGCGCTTCTCCAGGCGCTTGCAGCCGTCGACCGCCTGGGCCTGCGTCAGGTTGGTGAGGCGGGCGCGCTGGAAGGTCTTGTTGGCCATCTGCACTTCGTCGACCGTCGCGGTCACCGACTTCAGGTCGAGCAGCACGCCGGACGCGCGCTCGAGCGCCAGCTGGGCCGACTGCACGTCGTTGAACGAGCCGACCTGGATGACCCAGCTGCCGATCGGCGGGCTGCCGGCGGGCAACGCGGCGGCCTGCGACGGCGCCGCGGCAGGGGCCTGCGGCGCGGCCAGCGCGGCGAGCTGCGGAGACGGCGGGGCGGGGGCCTGGGGCGCGGCGGCGGTGAAGCCGGACAGCGCCGCCTGCTGTTGCTGTTGCGGCGCGGCGGCGAGGCGCGGCGACGACTCGGGCAGGGTCAGCGAGGGGTCGAAGTTGGCCGAGGTGTAGCGGGCCGACGGCGGCTTGCGGATGCTGGTCCACGGCGACAGGCGCATCGCGGCGGCCGAGGCGAAGCCCTGGTCCATCAGCATGGCCATCAGGCGGTCACGCTGGCCGGCGCTGTCGCCGCCCATCACGACGCCGATCAGGCGGCGGTTGTCGCGCACCGCCGACATCACGAGGTTGAAGCCCGAGGCGTTGGTGTAGCCGGTCTTCAGGCCGTCGGCGCCCTCGTAGGTGCCGAGCATGCGGTTGTGGTTCTCGAGGCTGCGGCCGCGGTAGGGCCAGGATTGCACCGAGAAGATCGGGTAGTAGTGCGGGAAGTCGCGCATCAGCGCGAAGGCCAGCCGCGACAGGTCGCGCGCGGTCGTGACCTGCTCGCGGTTGGGCAGGCCCGAGGCGTTGCGGAACACCGTCGAGCTCATGCCCAGCTGGCGCGCCTTGGTGGTCATCATCTGGGCGAACGTCGATTCGTCGCCGCCCATCGCCTCGGCCAGCACGACGGCGGCGTCGTTGGCCGAGCGGGTGACCAGCGCCATGGTGGCGTCGCGCACGCTGACGGTGCCGCCCGGCGGCAGGCCCATCTTGGTCGGCGGCGCGTTCAGCGCGTTGATCGAGACCGGCAGCGCGTCGCCCAGGCTCAGCCGGCCGGAGTCGAGCGCCGAGAAGGTCATGTAGATCGTCATCAGCTTGGTCAGCGACGCGGGATGACGCAGCTCGTCGGGATTGTCGGCCGACAGTTCGCGGCCGCTGGTGGCGTCGAGGATCAGGTAGGCGTCGCGGCCGCTGACCGCCGGGTTGGCGACCCAGCCGGAACTGGCGGCCGGGCGGGCGATCGCCTTGCTCTTGGTCTTGGCCGGCGGCGCGGCGCGCTTGTTGGCCGACGACTGTGCCTGCGCGTCCGGGGCGGACACGGCGGCAACGGCGAACAGCAGGCCAGCGGCTAGCCAGGGGAGGCAGGCCGCAATGCGACGGAGGGGGAAATGCATCGCGCTACGCCACTAAATCGGTTCTAAATTCTTGTTCCCCAGCAAGGGCTTAGGGAAGTTATTTCGAGTTTAACGAAATATTCCCCCCGGCGCAACGCCCGGGCCGCCGCGACGTCGCCCAACTTGCCGGCCAGTGTGACCGGGAGCACTTTCAGAGGCAGCATGAACCGTATCCTCGCCGTCGCCCTCCTCGGCGCCGCGGTCGCGACGCCGGCCGCCGCGCAACGTCCCGACCGGCTGGTCGACCCGCCGATCTCGCGCAGCGTCAACTGGTTCGCCTATGTCGGCGGCGACGACATCAGGGCCAACTGCGGCCGCGACGGGCGCGACCGCGTGCGGCTGGTCTACAATGCCCGCTACACCGACCAGGTCCGGACCTACGAACTGTTCCTGCAACCCGACGGCACGACCGGCATGACGGTCGGCGTGCTGGCCGACCAGGGCAACGTCGCCAACCTGTCGATCGCCCAGCCGTCCGACGTGCTGAAGCCGTGGAGCATGAAGCGCGGCGAGCGGATCCTGTCGCCGGCCGAGACGCGCGAGCTCGTCGACCTGCTGCAGGCCAGTGCCGCCTTCGGCCCGCCGCGCGAGGGGCTGCGCCTGGCCGACGTCGACTTCTGGTGGACGGTGGCGTCGTGCCGGGCGGGGACCTGGGGCTTCCAGGCCTACCACTTCCCGACCGACGGCTTCGCCAACGCGCGTTTCACGGCGAAGCTGTTCGCGCTCGACCCCATGGCCGCCGCGGTGCCGGTCAACCCGCCGCGCAAGCAGCTGCCGGCCGAACTGCAGCGCGACCCCAACGCGCCGCCCAACCACATGAAGGCCAACCAGTGGACACTGACGGTCGGGCGCGACGGGCTGCGGCGGTGAGCCGGCCCGGGAGCCCGGCAGGCACGGTCCATGCACAATCCGGAATGCCGGGCGAGTAGCGGATTTGCCGGGGCTGCCTATATAATCGAGGGTACAGGCGTTGAATCCGCGTGTCGGTGGAGTGTGATCCGGTCGATGGACTTTCTTCGTAACGATGATGAATGGCGCCGCGACGATCGACTCGGCGGACCCGGCGAGCCGCCGGGTGGGCAGCCGCCGGCGGGACCGCCGGGCGGGCAGCCGCCGCGGCGCGAGGATGGCGACGGCGATGGCGAGGGGCGGTCGGGCGCGCTGACGCTGACCCGGACGCGCACCAAGAAGCCGTCGATGTACAAGGTGCTGATGCTCAACGACGACTACACGCCGATGGAGTTCGTGGTCGACGTGCTGCAGAACATTTTCCAGAAGAACCGCGAGGAGGCGACCCAGATCATGCTGCACGTCCACCAGAAGGGCGTCGGCGTGTGCGGGGTCTACACCTACGAGATCGCCGAGACCAAGGTCACCCAGACCGTGGATTACGCGCGCAAGAACCAGCATCCTCTCCAGTGTACGCTGGAGAAGGAGTGACCCCGATCGACAGTCGTTCGTTCTTTCAGTCGAGGTAGTACGATGTCCATGCTGTCCAAGAACCTCGAGAAGTCCCTGCACCGCGCCTTCGGGTTGGCGGGCGAACGGCGGCACGAGTACGCCACCCTCGAACACCTGCTTCTGGCCATGACCGAGGACGACGACGCGGTCCCGGTGCTCAAGGCCTGCGGCGTCGACATCGACCGGCTGCGCCACGATCTCGAGACCTTCATCGACAACCGCCTGAAGGGCATCGTCACCCAGACGCCGAGCGAGCCGCTGCCGACCGCCGGCTTCCAGCGCGTCGTGCAGCGCGCCGCCGTCCACGTCCAGTCGTCGGGCCGCAAGGAAGTGACCGGCGCCAACGTGCTGGTCGCGCTGTTCTCCGAGCGCGACAGCCACGCCGTGTCGTTCCTCGAGAACCAGGGCATGTCGCGGCTCGACGCCGTCGACTACATCAGCCACGGCAAGGCCAAGGTGCCGGGCCGCGCCCGCAGCCGCCGCGTCTCGGGCTCCGAGGAGGAGAACGGCGGCGAGGCGGCGGTCAAGCAGGGCAACGAGGCGCTGGCCGCCTACTGCGTCGACCTCAACCAGAAGGCGCGCGACGGCCGGGTCGACCCGCTGATCGGCCGCGAGCACGAGGTCGAGCGCACCATCCAGGTGCTGTGCCGCCGGACCAAGAACAACCCGCTCTATGTCGGCGAGCCGGGCGTCGGCAAGACGGCGATCGCCGAGGGCCTCGCCCGCAAGATCATCGAGGGCGAGGTGCCCGAGGTGCTGAAGGAGTCGGTGATCTACGCGCTCGACATGGGCGCGCTGCTGGCCGGCACGCGCTACCGCGGCGACTTCGAGGAGCGGCTCAAGGCGGTGCTGGGCGAGCTCAAGAAGAAGCCGAACTCGGTGCTGTTCATCGACGAGATCCACACCATCATCGGCGCCGGCGCGACCTCTGGCGGCTCGATGGACGCCTCGAACCTGCTCAAGCCGTCGCTGCAGCAGGGCGAGCTGCGCTGCATCGGCTCGACCACCTACAAGGAATACCGCAACTACTTCGAGAAGGACCGCGCGCTGGTCCGCCGCTTCCAGAAGATCGACGTGCCGGAGCCGACGATCGGCGACGCCGTGCAGATCATGCAGGGCCTCAAGCCGGTCTACGAGAAGCACCACCGGGTCGCCTACACCGACGACGCCATCAAGGCGGCGGTCGAGCTGTCGGCGCGCTACATCCACGACCGCAAGCTGCCGGACAAGGCGATCGACGTGATCGACGAGGTCGGCGCGGCGCAGATGCTGCGGCCGCAGGAGGCGCGCAAGGCGACGATCGACGTGCACGACATCGAGGAGATCGTCGCCAAGATCGCCCGCATCCCGCCCAAGAGCGTGTCGAAGGACGACACCGAGCTCCTGCGCAACATCGACCGCGACCTCAAGACCGTGGTGTTCGGCCAGAACAGCGCGATCGACCAGCTGTCGGCGGCGATCAAGCTGGCCCGCGCCGGCCTGCGCGCGCCGGAGAAGCCGATCGGCTGCTACCTGCTGGCCGGCCCGACCGGCGTTGGCAAGACCGAGGTGACGCGCCAGCTGGCGCGCCTGCTCGGCCTCGAGCTGATCCGCTTCGACATGTCGGAGTACATGGAGCGCCACTCGGTCTCGCGCCTGATCGGCGCGCCGCCGGGCTATGTCGGCTTCGACCAGGGCGGCCTGCTGACCGACCAGGTCAACCAGCACCCGCACAGCGTGATCCTGCTCGACGAGATCGAGAAGGCGCACCCCGACGTGTTCAACGTGCTGCTGCAGGTCATGGACTACGGCAAGCTGACCGACCACAACGGCCGCACCGTCGACTTCCGTAACGTCATCCTGTGCATGACGACCAACGCCGGCGCCGCAGACCTCGCCAAGCCGGCGCTGGGCTTCGGCCGCGAGCAGCGCCACGACGAGGACGACGACGCGATCAACCGGATGTTCGCGCCGGAGTTCCGCAACCGTCTCGACGCGGTGATCAAGTTCTCCAACCTGATGCCCGAGAGCATGGGCAAGGTGGTCGACAAGTTCGTCGCCGAGCTCGAGGTCCAGCTGGCCGACCGCAAGGTCTTCATCGAGCTGTCCGACGGCGCCCGCCGCTGGCTGGCCGACAAGGGCTACGACCGCCTGTTCGGCGCGCGGCCGCTGGCCCGCATCATCCAGGAGCACCTCAAGAAGCCGCTGGCCGAGGAAGTGCTGTTCGGCAAGCTGGCCAATGGCGGCGGCACCGTGCGGGTCGACACCAGGGGCGAGGGGGCGGCGACCGAGCTCGCCTTCACCTTCCTGCCGCCCGAGCGCGGCGCCCTGCCGCCGGCGGCGCAGGAGCCCGTGCTGGCTGACTGAAGTTGCTGCGGCGCCTCTGGATCGCGCTTCGTAACACGGCGGTCGCCACCGCCGTGTTCTGGCTGGCGCAGTTCATCCTCGAGAACAGCGGCGTCGAGATCCCGTGGGGTCTCGCGCCCTACCTCGTCTTCGCTGTTGTCTTCTTCGTCGGCGTGCTGGTCACCAAGCGAGGCTAGTCGCCGGCCGCGATCTGCCGGACCGACGCGATGTCGGCGAAGGTCTCGACGGTCTTGTCGATCAGCGCCGCGAAGGCCGCGCCGTCCTGCCCGATCGGCGCGAAGCCGAGCTCGCCCAGCCGGGCGATCACCGCCGGATCGCGCAGCACCGCCTGGGCCGCCGCGTGCAGGCGCGTCCGCGCCGCGTCGGGCGTGCCCTTGGGCACCAGGAAACCCTGCCACGTCGTCTGGACGAAGCCCGGCGCCACGGTCTCGCTCGCCGTCGGCACGGCGGGGAAGGCGGGCGTGCGCTGCGCCCCGGTGGTGGCCAGCGCGACCAGCGTGCCGGCACGGGCCTGCTGCGCGGCGGCCGAGAAGGTGACGACGGCGGCGTCGACCGTGCCGGCGACGAGGTCCTGCAGCAGCGGTCCGCCGCCGCGGTAGGGCACGTGGGTGACGCGCAGGTCGCCGGCCGCGCGCAGCAGCAGCTCGCTGGTGAGGTGCTGCGAGCTGCCGAGTCCCGGCACCCCGACGTTGAGCCGGCCGGGCCGCGCCTTCGCCGCGGCGACGAAGTCCTGGACCGTGGCGAGGCCCGACTTCGGATGGGTGAAGAGGCCCTGCGGCGCGTCGATCGCCAGCGTCACGGGGGCGAGGCTGCCGCGCAGCGAGGGCGTGCCGGCGATCGGGATCGCCTCGGTGGCGGCGAAGGTGTCGTTGACCAGGGCGACGGTGTAGCCGTCGGCGGCGGCGCGCGCCGCGGCGAGCGTGCCGATGCGGCCCGAGCTGCCGCCGATATTCTCGATCGTCACCGGCTGGCCGAGCTCGGCCGAGAGGGCTGCCTGCACGATCCGGCCGAAGGTGTCGACGCCGCCGCCCGGCGGCCACGGCACGATCAGCTTGAGCGGGCGTTGCGGCCAGTTGGCCTCGGCGCGCAGGACGGCGGGAGCGGCGACGGTGGCCGCGGCGGAAGCGAGGAAAAGGCGACGCGTGAACATGCCCTGAAGGTCGGCGCGGGGCGGCGCGCCGGCAATCAAACGTGTTCGTCGATTTGTGCGGTGGCCGGAGAAGAACCTACTCGCCGTCCTTGCGGAAGGGAGAGAACTGCATCAAGGCCTCGATTTCCTGCTCCATCGCCGGGCGCTCGCGCTTCAGGAAGTCGTCGACGGCGCGGCGGAAGCCGGGATCGGTGATCCAGTGCGCGGAGTAGGTCGCCACCGGCAGGTAGCCGCGCTGGATCTTGTGCTCGCCCTGGGCGCCGGCCTCGACGCGCTGCAGGCCGTGGGCGATCGCATAGTCGATGGCCTGGTAGTAGCAGGCCTCGAAATGCAGGAAGGCGTGGCTCTCGAGA
>JAIUOX010000172.1 GCA_020160955.1 Pseudomonadota bacterium | reverse complement strand
TCGCCGAAGGAGACCTTTCCCGCGGCGTCGATCGTGGCGTCGAGCATGCCCAGCGACAGTTCGGACAGGACGACGTCGCGCAGGGTGCCGCTGGCCTTGCCGGCGATCTGCGCCGGGCCGATGCGGCCGTTGATGAAGCGGGGAAGGCCGGCATAGTCGAGTACCCGGTCGGCATCCGGCAGGACGCCGCGCCACGCGAGGTCCAGCTTCGGCATCGTGCCGAACTGGTCGACGGTACCGGCGATTTCGAGGTGCGCCCCGAGGAGCGCGCCGACACCGACGCGCTTCAGGGTCAGCAGGTTGCCGCGCAGCAGGACACGGGCATCGACCGCGCGCGCCGGCTGGCCACGGAAGTTCACCTCGTCGATCGCGACGGAGAAGTCGAACAGCGGTGGCTCTATGCCCGGTGCCGCCTCGGCGGCCCGCGCGGCCGGCATCATGCGCTCCAGCTCGGCGGTGCCCAACCGGTAGGCGTCGAGATCGAGGCTCGGCATGCTGAGGCGCGCCACGATCACGGTGGGTAGCGACAGCGCGACATCGGCGGCGATCGTGCCGGATTGTCCGTCGAGCGCGAAGGTGGCCTCCTCGACATGGACGAAGCCCTTCACCGGCCGGGTCTTGCCCGACACGCGCAGCGTGCGCAGCCGGTCGGACGGGACCGCCGAGGTGTCGATGCCGATCCACTTCAGGGTGCGCCGCAGGTCGCGGCCGTCGACCTCGATGACGCCGTCGTAGCCCGGGTGGACCTCGTCGCCCTCGAAGCCGGCCTTGCGGTGGACACGGAAGTCGCCGGGGAGGATGGCGCGCAACTCGAGCAGTCGGAAGGCGCCGTTGTCGATGCGAAAGGCGCCCGACACGTCCTGCACCAGGTCCTTGCGGTAGCGCACGCGCGCGGCCTCGACGGCCAACTGGAGCCGCAGGGCCGGTTCATCGTCCGCCGAAGCGCTGCCCGGGGGCTCGGGCGGCAGCACGAGCGGCCGGCCGTGCAGTCGCTCGACCCAGCGGTCGGCGTCGAGCGAGCCCGTCGCCAGCCGGCCGGTCACCGTGATGCCGGCGTCCCACTGCACCTGCAGCGCGCCCTCGACCTGCTCGCCCGCGGTCCGCAGCTTGAACAGGTCGAGCGCGAGGTGCTGCTCGGCCAGCACGACCTGGGCGGAGGTCTCGATCTCGCCGGGCAAGGCCGGGTTGAGACGAACCGGGGAGGCGCCGACGAGCAGCGTCACCGAGCGCACGAACTCGGGCAGGTCGTGGGTGGCAATGGACACGCGGCCGCGCAAGGGATCCGCGGCCGTGCGTTCGCCCGCCCAGCCCTCGAAGGACAGCCGTCCGCCGGGGCCGTTGAAGGAGAAGGCAAGGGGCGGCTCTTTCGGCGCGACACTCTGGAGGTGGAGCGACAGGGCGAGCGGTACACCGTTGGTGATCGCCGACCCGGTGATGTGCACCCGCTTTGCGCCTTCCTCGAACTGGGCGACCAGGTCGACCGCCTCGGCGTTGAGGGACTGGCCCACGAGCCCGCGGGCATGGGCGAGGTGGCCCTTGCGAACCTCGATCCGGTCGACCGACAGCGGCACCAGCGGCGGCCCGGCCCCGTCCCTCGAGGCGAGCAGCGGCAGCCACCAGTTCGGCGCGCCGTCGCCGGCCGGTTCGATCGTGACCCGCGGCTCGTCGAGGGCGATGCGGGTAACCTCGACGCGGCCCTGCAGCAGCGCCTGCCACGACAGCCGGGCGGCGACCCGGCGGGCCTCCAGCAGGTAGGGGCTGGCAGTGCCGGGCGGATTGCTGACCTTGATGTCGCGCACGCGCAGCGCCGGTTGCGGCAGAAGCACCAGCTCGATCGGCCCGTCGATCGCCACCTGCCGCCCCGTGGCGTCGCTCAGGAATGCCACCAGCCGGGGCTTGTAGGACTGCCAATCGACGAGGAGGGGCAGGAAAAGGATGCCGGCCACGACGACGGCGATCAGGCCGCTGGTCCACGCGAAAGCCCGCGCGAACCGCACCAGCGGCGCGACGATCCATGAATAGAACGCTGAAGACATGAGAGGAGTGGGGTTCCTTGGGCCGCTCCGACAGTGTAGGGCAGGCGGACGGACCTGCCTATCACGAGGCCCTGATGTCGATCGACCAACGTTCCTCCAGCCCCGACACGACGACCGCGCCCGCTTCGCCCGCCTGGCAGAAGTTCGTGGCGCTGCCGCTCATCGTGCTCGCCATCGCGGCCGGCGTGGCGTTCATCTGCTACAGCGCGAGCAGCCTGCTGCTGCTGTTCGCCGGCATCCTGTTCGCCGTGCTGCTCGATGCCTTCACGGCTGGCCTCGGCCGCGTGCTGCCGCTGTCGCGGGCATGGCGTTTCACCATCGTCATCGTCGTGCTGGCCGGCCTGGTCGTGCTGGCGATCGCCGGCAGCGCCGTCCGGGCCCCCGGCCAGTTGCAGATGCTGATCGACGTCATGGACAGCCAGCTCAACGTGCTGGAGAAGACGCTGGCCGGCTTCGGCATCGACCTGTTCGGTCCCGAGGGGCGACAGGACCTCGGCCAGTTCTTCAGCGATCCCGGCCGGCTGTTCGGTCACGTGCACGTCGCGGTGTCGGGCGCCTACGTCGTGGTCATGAACACGATCGTGGTGGTCTGCCTCGGCATGTTCTTCGGCGCCCAGCCGGCCGCCTACCGCGACGGCGCCGTGCTGCTGCTGCCGGTCGCGGTCCGTCCGCGCGTGCGCGAGGTCATGAACGAGATGGGCCTGATGCTGCGCAACTGGCTGCTGGGCCAGCTGGTGCGCAGCGCGGTCGTGGCGGTGGCGCTGACCGTCGCGTTCCAGTGGCTCGGCCTGCCCGGCGCGCCGCTGCTCGCCCTGCAGGCCGGCATCGCCAACTTCATTCCCTACCTTGGCCCGCTGCTGGCGGCGTTCCCGGTGATCCTGGTCGCCATGCCGCTCGGCCTGCCGGTCGTCGCCTGGGTGATCGTGATCTACTTCTCGATCCAGACGCTCGAGGGCTTCGTCATCGCGCCGCTGATCCAGAAGGGATCGGTGAACCTCGCGCCGGCCTGGACGCTGTTCGCGATCGTCGTGTTCGGCGCGCTGTTCGGCGCGATGGGCGTCGCGCTGGCCGCGCCGCTGCTGGCGATCGCCCGCATCGCGACGCTGCGCTTCTACGTCGAGGACTGGCTGGAAGGGCGCGCCCGGCGGTAACCGGCCGCGCCGTCAGCGACCCGGGATCTTCCCGTCGATGCGGCCCAGCAGGTAGGGGAAGAACGGGTTCGACGACACCCGCACCAGGCTGTCGAGCGGCACGATCAGCACGCCGCGCTCGCCGCGCGGCGCGATGTCGCCGAGATGCACGCCGAAGTCCTCGTCGGCGGGATCCGGCTTGAGGCCGTACAGCGAGTCGCCCATCGGGAAGGGCAGGGCGACGTGGCTCAGCGAGAAGATCTCGCGCGGGAAGGCGAGGTCGAGCGGCCGGCGCGTTTCCTCGGTCGAGCCGGCCTCGGTCGCCAGCTCGACGACGTCCAGCCGGTCCGGAGAGGCGTTGGTGATGATCGAGGTGCGGTAGGGCCGCGGCGGTGCGGGCAGGATGCGCGTCAGCACCGTTTCGGCGGCATCGCGCAGCAAGGGGCTGATCACCGCCGAGCGGTTGAGGTCGAACAGCACCAGCTCGCTGCCGTTGGCCGGCAGGTGGCTGTAGAGCCGCGAGATCACCGCCGGCGTGCTGACGGTGAAGTCGACCACCGACTGGAAGGTGAGGACCGGCGGCAGGTCCTTGAGCTTGCCGTCGCGCCCCAGCCGCGCGACCTGCTCCTGCAGGGCGGCGGTCAGGCGATGCGACTGGACCGCGCCGTTGACCGGGAAGGAGTTGTACTTGAACGGGTTGAACTCGGGCAGCAGGCCGAGCCAGGCCGCCTTGGCGAACGATGGCAGGTAGGCCGGCAGGGCCGCGAATCCGGCGAAGCGGGCGAAGCTGGTGATGCCGATCATCGGCGACACCAGGATCAGGCGGTCCGGCCGGGCCAACGTGTCCTTCTCCAGCGCGTCGAGGGCGTACTTCATGGCCAGCGCGCCGCCGTTCGAGAAGCCGACGATGTGCAGCGGCTTGCCGGCGCCGACGCGGCGACGCGCCTCGCGCACCGCCAGCCGGGTCGCGGCGTCCCAGTCCTCCCACGTGATGTCGGTCAGGCCGGCCGGGACCGTGCCATGGCCGGGCAGGCGGATGGCGATCACGGCAAAGCCGCGGTCGCGGTAGTGCCGGCCGACATGGCGCAGGCTGTAGGGTGAATCGGTGAGGCCGTGCAGCAGGACCACGACGCCGGCCGGCGGGCCCTCGGGCTCGAGCAGGTAGGTCCGGTTGAAGTCGTTCTTGAAGTTGCCGGGATAGATCGGGCTCTTGTCGTAGTAGCGGTTGCCGGCGACCTGGGCCTCGGGGCCGATCCGGTCGACGACCTCGCGCCGCACGTCGCGGAAGATCGCTTCCTCGTGGCGCAGCCAGGTCGCCCAGTCGGCCTTGTCGAGCGCGTCGACATGGAGCTCCGTCGGCACGTAGGTGTGCCACGGCTCGAGAGGGGGGCCGCGCTGGGAATCCCAGGCGCGAAGCGCGAGGAGGGCGCCGGCGAAGACGATCGCCAGCACCAGGGCGCCGCGGAGCAGTTTCAGGGTTCGGGTCAGCATGTCGATCTGCGGCTGCCTGTAGCACGGCCGGTGCGCGCCGTCGCCGTGGCCTCCGGGGGCCCGGGACCGCTTTTGGGACACCGGGAACAGTCCTGAGACGGGCGGCCATCACGCCCGGGCGGCGGCGGTCCTACGATGCGCCGGTGAGCCCCGCGGACGGACAGAAACTCTCGTTGCGTGCCCTCATCGGCCTCGTCGTGGGCTCGATGATCGGCTCGGGCATCTTTGCCCTGCCGTCGGCCTTCGGACGGGTCACCGGCGGCGCCGGCGCGCTGATCGCCTGGTCGATCGCCGGGCTCGGCATGCTGATGCTGGCCTTCGTGTTCCAGACCCTGGCGCGGCGCAAGCCCGGCCTCGATTCGGGCATCTACGCCTACGCCAAGGCGGGCTTCGGCAACTACCCCGGCTTCGCATCGGCCGCCGGCTACTGGTTCGGCGCCTGCCTGGCCGACGTCGCCTGCCTGGTCCTGATCAAGGCGACGCTCGGCCTGTTCATCCCGATGTTCGGCGACGGCACGACGCCGATCGCCATCGTTGCCGCCTCGGTGGTGCTGTGGGGCGTCCACTTCATGGTGCTGCGCGGCGTCAAGGAGGCGGCGGCCCTGAACACCATCGCCACGGTCGCCAAGATCGTGCCGATCGGGCTGTTCATCATCGTGGCGATCGCCGCCTTCAAGGCCGACGTGTTTGCCCGGAACTTCTGGGGCGGCGAGGCGCCGACGCTGGCCAACATCGCCAGCCAGACCCGCGGCTCGATGCTGGTCACGGTCTTCCTGTTCGTCGGGATCGAGGGCGCCAGCGTGTACTCGCGCTACGCCAAGCGGCGCGAGGATGTCGGCATCGCCACCGTCCTAGGCTTTCTCGGCGTGCTCTGCCTGCTCGTGCTGGTGACGATGCTGTCCTACGGCGTCCTGCTGCGGCCCGACCTCGCGGGGCTGCCGTCGCCGTCGATGGCCGGGGTCCTCGAGGCCATCGTCGGGCCGTGGGGCAAGGTCTTCATCAGCATCGGCCTGGTGATCTCGGTGCTGGGCAACTACCTGTCATGGTCGCTGCTGGCGGCCGAGGTCGTCTACTCGGCGGCGCGCAACAACACCATGCCGTCGTTCCTGGCCACCGAGAACGCCAACAAGGCGCCGGCTGCGGCACTTTGGCTGACCAACGCGGTCATCCAGGTCTTCCTGGTCTTCTCGTGGTTCGCCGAGGAGGCCTTCCACGTGGCCCTCAAGATGACCAGCGCGATGACCCTGGTCCCCTACCTGCTGGTGGCCGCTTACGGCCTGAAACTGGCCCTGACCGGCGAATCCTACGAGAAGGCCCCCGGCAAGCGCCGGGCGGACGGCATCTGCGGCGGAATAGCCACGGTTTATGCACTTGGCATGCTCTATGCTGGCGGCGCCAAGTTCGTCATGCTTTCGGCTTTGCTGTACGCGCCGGGGACAATCCTGTACTTCATCGCGCGCCGCGAGCAGGGGCAGCCCGTCTTCAACCGCGCCGAATGGGTGATATTCGGAGCGATCGTGACGGCGGCGGTCGCCGGCTTGATCGGCATCGCATCGGGCGAACTCTCGATCTGATCCTGCGCGGGGTTTCTAGTGTCTGGGGAAGTAACGGCATCGGCCGCGTCGCGGCCGCAGCGGCTCATCGATCTTGCCCTCCAGGGCGGCGGTTCGCATGGCGCGTTCACGTGGGGCGTGCTCGATCGCCTGCTGGAGGAGACCGACCTCACGATCGAGGCGGTGTCGGGGACCTCGGCCGGCGCGATGAACGCCGCCGTGATGGCCGCGGCCCACGCCACGGGCGGCAACCAGGCGGCCCGCGAGGCGCTGGCCGCGTTCTGGCGGCGGGTCGCCGACGCCGCGACCTTCAGCCCCCTGAAGCGCAGCCCGATCGACGTGCTGATGGGGCGGTGGTCGCTCGACAATTCGCCGGCCTACCTGGCGTTCGACCTGATGGCCCGCGTGTTCTCGCCGTACGACCTCGCGCTGGGGCCGAACCCGCTGGAGAAGGTGCTGGCCGAGTCGATCGACTTCGCCGCCCTGGCGAAGGCGCCGACCAAGCTGTTCATCACGGCGACCAACGTGCGGACCGGCCGGCCGCGCGTGTTCCGCAACGCCGAGCTCAGCGCCAACGCGCTGCTGGCCTCGGCCTGCCTGCCGGCGATGTTCCAGGCCGTCGAGATCGACGGCGATGCGTACTGGGACGGCGGCTATTCCGGCAATCCGACGATGAGCCCGCTGGTCGCCGAGTGCGTGTCCGACGACACGATCCTGGTCGCGATCAACCCGGTCCAGCGCCCGGGCGTGCCGAAGAGCGCGCGCGAGATCCTCGACCGGCTGAACGAGGTGTCGTTCAACGCGGTGCTGCTCAAGGAGCTGCGGCTGATGGCGATGCTGCGCAAGGTCGCCGAGTCGGGCAACCCGGAGGTCGCCCACTGGGCGCGCATGCGCATCCACATGATCAGCAGCCCGATGCTGGTCGATCTCGGCGCATCGTCCAAGCTCAACGCCGAGTGGGCCTTCCTCCAGCTGCTGCGCGACGAGGGACGGCGCGCCGCCGACGCGTTCTTCACCGCCCACGGGGCCGATATCGGCCGGCGTTCGACGCTCGACATCGATCGCCTGCTCGAAGGCGTGTGATGGGTCTGCTCGGCATCCTGGTCGGCCTCGCGCTGCTGGTCTGGCTGGCGTACCGCGCGTGGAGCGTGCTGCTGCTCGCCCCGGCCGCGGCGCTGGTCGCGGCTGCCTTCTCGGGCGAGCCGCTGCTCGCCCACTGGACGCAGACCTTCATGGGCAGCGCGGCGCAGTTCCTCGGCCAGTTCTTCCCGCTGTTCCTGATGGGCGCGCTGTTCGGCAAGCTGATGGAGGATACCGGGTCGGTGAGCGCCATCGCGCGCTGGATGATGGAGCGCCTCGGCGCCGAGCGCGCGATCCTCGCCGTGGTGCTGGCCGGTGCGCTGGTGACCTACGGCGGCGTCAGCCTGTTCGTCGCGCTGTTCGTCCTGGCGCCGATGGCCGAGGCGCTGTTCCGGTCGGCCGCGATCCCGCGCCGCCTGATGCCGGCGACCATCGCGCTCGGCACCTCGACCTTCACCATGTCGGCCTTGCCCGGCACGCCGGCGATCCAGAACGCGATCCCGATGCCGTTCTTCGGCACCACGCCGTTCGCCGCGCCGGGGCTGGGCGTGATCGCGTCGGTCATCATGCTGGTGTTCGGCCTGTGGTGGTTGAACCGGGCGGCGGCGCTGGCCAAGGCGCGCGGCGAGCCGCTCGACTTCGAAGGCCCGGCGGCGCCCGGCGACGCGGCGGAGAACCAGGCGGTCCGCGAGCGCGCGACCACGGCGCAGGGCTTCGACCCGGCGGAGGTCCGGCACTCGGAGACCGCCGACACGCTGCCCTCGATCTTCACCGCGGCCCTGCCGCTGGTGGTCGTGGTGGTGGCCAACCTCGTGATGTCCT
>JAIUOX010000171.1 GCA_020160955.1 Pseudomonadota bacterium | reverse complement strand
TGGCGGCGGCTGGTCGTGCAGGACCGCATGGTGCGCAACGGCGAGTGGGCCAAGGGCCGGCCGCACCTCTACCAGTTCCCGCGCCTGATGGGACAGACGCTGGGCTTCATCTCGTTCGGCCACGTCGCCCGCGCGGTGGCGCGCCGCGCCGCGCCGTTCGGCTTCCAGATGCTGGCCTACGATCCCTACATCGAGGAGCTGGTGATGTCCGACTACGGCGTGCAGCCGGTCGGGCTCGACGAACTGCTCGAGCGCTCGGACATCGTGTCGATGCACGCGCCCGGCACCAAGGACGCGCATCACCTGATGCAGGAGCCGCACTTCCGCAAGATGAAGAAGACGTCGCTGTTCGTGAACACCGGCCGCGGCTCGACGGTCGACGAGCCGGCGATGATCAAGGCGCTGCAGGAAGGCTGGATCGCCGGCGCCGGCCTCGACGTTCTCGAGACCGAGCCGGTCGGCCACAACAACCCGCTGCTGGCGATGGACAACGTCATCCTGACGGCGCACGTGGCGTCGGCCTCGAGCCGCTTCGACCCGGCCCGCAAGCGCCGCGTCGGCGCCGAGATGGCGCTGGTGCTGGGCGGCAAGTGGCCGCGCGCCTGCGTCAACCCGATGGTGCTGGAGAAGACCAAGCTGCAGCGCTGGCAGCCGGTGTCGATGGAGCGCGGGCCGGGCAACTGACGGACCGAGGCCCTCACGCTGCCTCATGTTCCTCTCCCCCTTGGGGGAGAGGCTAGGTGAGGGGGCGACGCGTCCAGGTGTCGGCGTTGACGGCACCGGGCGGGATCTCGCCCTTCACCAGGGCCTCGACCTGGCGGACCGTGTCGAAGGCCTGGCTCTCGGACGCGGGCGGCGTCAGGCCGCCGATGTGCGGCGTGGCGATCACGTCGGGTCGTCCGGCCAGCGCCGGCGACGGCATCTGGTCCGGCGCGCGGCCGACATCCATCGCCGCGCCGGCCAGCCGGCCCTCGTCGAGGGCGCGGGCAAGGGCCGCCTCGTCGACCAGGTTGCCACGCGACATGTTGATGAAGAAGGCGTCCGGCTTCAGGCGGGCGAAGGCCGCCGCGTCGAACAGGTTCTCGGTCTCCTCGTTGGCGACGGCGAGGCAGATCACGTAGTCGGACTCGGCCAGCAGCTCGGGCAGCGACCGCTTGGCAAAGCGGCGATCGTCGAGCTGGGCGTAGGGATCGGCCACCAGCACCTTCATGCCGAGCGTCGACAGCACCGGCGCCAGCGCGCGGGCGATGCGGCCGTAGCCGACGATGCCGGCGGTGCTGCCCGCCAGCTGGCGGCCGACGCGGACTTCGGGCGGCCCTCCGGCCCGGTAGGTCGCGACCGCGCGCGACACCCCGCGCGAAAGGTCGACCATCAGCCCCAGCGTCAGCTCGACTACCGAGGGCACGAAGCCGGCCTCGGCCTGCGTCACCAGCACGCCGGCGCGCGAAGCCGCCGCGACGTCGATGGTGCGGATGTCGATGGCGCTGCGCAGCACGGCACGCAGGCCGGGGAGCGCGTCGAACACCGTGGCCGGTACGGCGGTGGCGCGGTCGGCGATGACGAGATCGACGGCGCGCGCGGCGGCGACCAGGCCGGCCGCGTCGAGCGGCGCATCGCCCTCGTGCAGCTTCACCTCGACCAGCCCCTGCAGGCGGGCCAGTGCTGCCGCGCCGTAATACTGGCGGCGCGCCTGCGGCACGTGGGTGAGCAATAGCTTCATTCCGGCCTCCGTCATCGACGCGCCAGTGTAGCGCCAAGGGGCATGAGGCAGGCGATAACCTGTGCTAAACGACAGGCCGATGCTGCCCGACCTGATCGAAATCGTGCCGCCGCCTCCGGGGGCGCGGCAGACCACCGTGGTGCTGCCCGGTTCGAAGAGCCTGACCAACCGCGCGCTGATCCTGGCCGCGCTGGCGCGCCGGCCGGTGACGCTGACCGGGGCGCTGTGGAGCGAGGACACGCAGGCGATGGCCGAATGCCTGCACCGGCTGGGCTTCGGCGTCACCGTGAGCCCGGACCCTGCCGAGCCCGCCAACCGCACCTTCGTGGTCGAAGGCGCGGGTGGACGCATCCCGAACGGCGGCACCGCTGCCCGGCCCCTGGAACTTTTCGTCGAGAATGCCGGCACGGCGGCGCGCTTCCTGCCGCCGATGCTGTGCCTCGGCGACGGCGTCTACCGGCTGAGCGGCATCCCGCGCATGCACGAGCGGCCGCAGGCGGCGTTGGTCCAGGCGCTGCGCGCGCTGGGCTACCGGATCGACACGCCGAACGACCGGCTGCCGGCGGTGGTGCATGGCGGCGGCCCGCGGCCCGGCGCGGCCTGCACGGTGAGCGTCGAGGAAAGCTCGCAGTTCGCCTCGGCGCTGCTGCTCTGCGCCGACCTCGGCGGCTGGAAAGTCGAGGTCACCGGCGGCAACGAGGACGAACTGCCCTACGTCGACATGACCCGCCGGCTGGTGAAGGACTTCCCGCGCGACGGCGGCACCTACGCGATCGAGGCCGACGCCTCGGGCGCCAGCTACTTCTGGGGCGCCGACTGGCTGCTGCGCCGGACAGGAAGCCGCGTCCATGTCGCGCCGGTGCCGCGCTCGGGGATGCAGGCCGACCAGAAGTTCCTCGACCTTGTCGCGACGCCCGACGACTGGCAGCCGGTGTTCTCGCGCCAGTCCGACCTCGCCGACAGCATCATGACGGCGATCGTGCTGGCGCCGTTCGCCCCGGCGCCGACGCGCTTCACCGAGCTGGGCCGGCTGCGCGTCCAGGAGTGCGAGCGGGTGGTGGCGCTGCGCACCGAGCTCGCCAAGTGCGGCGCGACGGTGGTGGAGAGCGGCGACACGCTGGCCGTGACGCCCGGTCCGCTGCACGGCGCGGAGATCGAGACCTACAACGACCACCGCGTGGCGATGTGCTTCGGCATGCTGGGCCTGGTCGTGCCCGGGATGGTGCTGCGCCACCCGGCCTGCGTGCGCAAGACCTTCCCCAACTTCTTCGCCAAGCTGGCGGAAGTCGGCGCGACGGTGCGCGATGCGAAGACCGGGCGGGTGCTGGCGGGCGACGACCTGTTGGCGTGAGAAGACGAGGAAGGGTCCCTCGCTGCGCTCGGGATGACAAGAAAAGGCTGTCATCCCGAGCGCAGCGAGGGACCTTTCACTTCCTCATCGGCGTCGCTTCGCCCAGGAACGACACGTGGGCCGCCACGATGCGCCAGCCGTCGGCGGTGCGCATCCAGGTGTGGCTCTGGCGGCCGATCTTCGTCTGGCCGTGGCGGCGGAACTCGCAGTTGGCGGTGCCGAAGTCGCGGCCGTAGGTGACGATCCAGGTCTTGAGCAGGTCGCGGTCGACCACGAAGCCGGGATCGCGGCCGGCGCGGAAGGCGGCGATCTGGTCGTGACCGTAGAGCTGCTCGCCGATGCCGTAGCGCAGCGTGTGCGGGCTCTTCCAGAACAGCGCATCGAGCGCCGCGACGTCGTTGGTGTTGAGCGCCTTCTCGTAGCTCATGAAGGCGGCGGTGACCTCGGCCACCACCTCGGGGATGTTGATCTCCATCTCTCTCCTTACGCGGGAAGCGCCGACGCGACGCCCGTCTTCTCGAGGTGGCGCGCGACACGCAACGCCGCGGCCTCGTTCCAGTGGTTGGCGATGAGCTGCACGCCGATCGGCAGCGCGCCCGGCTTCTGCAACGGCGCGACCACGACCGGCAGGCCGACGAACGAGATCGGCTGGGTGTAGATGCCGAGGTTGGCGCGCACCGGCAGCTCGACGCCGTCGAGGGTCATCATCACCTGGCCGAGCTTCGGCGCCGGGCACGGCGTGGCCGGCGCGAGGATGATGTCGACCTCGCCGAACAGCTTCTGCAGCGCGGCGCGGTACTGGCGGCGGAAGCGCTGCGCCTTGACGTACCACGAGCCCGGCAGCAGGGCGCCGGCCATGAAGCGCTCGCGGGTGTCGGGATCGAAGTCCTGCGGCCGCTCGCGCAGCCGCGGCAGGTGCAGCTGGCTGCCCTCCACCGCGGTGATGACGTAGGCCGCGGCCCGCGCCGCCGCCGCGTGGGGGATCGTCACGGTCTTCGTGGCGCCCAGCGCCTTCGCCACGGTGGCGACCGCCTCGAAGGCCACCGACTCGCCGCCGCGCGCGAAGTAGTCGCCGGCGACGGCGATGCGCAGGCCGTCGATGCCCTCGTTCAGTTCGGGCAGCGTCGGCACCGCCGGCCGGTCGGTGCAAACGGGATCGTCGGGATCCCAGCCCTGCATGGCGTCGAACGACAGCGCGAGGTCCTCGACCGAGCGGGCGATCGGGCCCAGGTGGTCGAAGGCGTCGACGAACGGGAACGAGCCGGCGCGGCTCAGCCGGCCGTAGGTCGGCTTGAGGCCGAACAGGCCGCACAGCGACGACGGCACGCGGATCGAGCCGTTGGTGTCGGAACCGAGCGCCAGCGGCACCTCGCCCGCCGCCACCGCGGCACCCGAGCCGCCCGAAGAGCCGCCGGACATGCGGGTCGGGTCGTGCGGGTTGCACGACGGGCCGTAGTGCGCGTTCTCGCCGGTGAAGTCGTAGGCGTACTCGCCCATGTTGAGGCCGCCGACCAGGATCGCGCCGGCCGCCTCGAGCTTGCGTACCAGCGCGCCGTCGCGCGGCGCCTTCGGCCCGTCGACGTTGATCTTCGACCCGGCGCGGGTCGGCAGGCCCTGGATGTCGAACAGGTTCTTGACCGCGAACGGCACGCCGACCAGCGGGCCGCGATGCAGGCCCTGGTCGATCTCCCTGGCCCGCTTCATGGCGCGCAGCGCGACCACGTCGGTGAAGGCGTTGACCGTGGGCTCGCTGGCGTCGATGCGCTTCAGCGTGGCGGCGATCACGTCGGCGGCCTTGGCCTTGCCGCTCATCACCGCGCGGGCGATGTCGCCGGCGGTCGCCTGCTTGGAAAGGGGATCAGTCATGGTCGCGCTCACGGCCGGAACACCGGCGCCGGCGACAGCTCGTCGTCGAGGTCGAGGTCGAGCAGCGGCTTCGCGATCGCCAGCGAGCGCTGGTAGTTCACGATCACCTTGTCGCGGTACTCGGCCGCGATCGGCAGGCCGATCGCCTTGGCCGCCTCGTCGACCAGCGTCGCGATATCGGGCTTTTCCTCGGCCATGCTGCTCTTTCCTCCCGTCGTGCCGCACCGGAACAGGCCAAAAGGCAAGGAACATGCCAAGGACCGCGCGAAACTGCCGCCTGATTTCAGCCCGCCGCGCCGCTACGATCAAGCGATGACCGCCTCCCTCGATCTCGGCCTCCACGCGCTGCGCGCCGCCTACCGCGCCGGCACCCTCGACGTCGGCCGCACGGTCGAGACGGTGCTGCAACGCATCGCCGCCGCGGGCGACGACAAGGTGTGGATCAGCCGCGTCGCCGACGCCGAGCTGCGCGCCGCGGCGCAGGCGCTCGACGCGCGGCGCGGCGAGATCGAGACGCTGCCGCTCTACGGCGTGCCGTTCGCGGTGAAGGACAATATCGACGTCGCCGGCCTGCCGACCACCGCGGCCTGCCCCGGCTATGCCTACACGCCCGACGCCTCGGCTGCCGTCGTGCAGCGCCTGGTCGCGGCCGGCGCGATCGTGATCGGCAAGACCAACCTCGACCAGTTCGCCACCGGCCTGGTCGGTGTGCGCTCGCCCTACGGCGTGCCGGTCAATCCGTTCGACAAGGATTACGTACCGGGCGGGTCGAGCTCGGGCTCGGCGGTCGCGGTGTCGGCCGGGCTGGTGAGCTTCTCGCTGGGCACCGACACCGCCGGCTCGGGCCGCGTGCCGGCCGGCTTCAACAACATCGTCGGGCTGAAGCCGACGCCCGGCCTGCTGTCGACCGAAGGGGTCGTGCCGGCCTGCAAGTCGCTCGATGTCGTGTCGGTGTTCGCGCTCTCCTGCGCCGACGCCGACGCGGTGCTGGCCGTCGCGGGGCCGGCGCGCAAGACGGCGGCGTTCGGCAAGACGTTCCGCTTCGGCGTGCTGTCGGCCGCCGACGCCGAGTTCCACGGCGACGCCGCCTACGCCGCGCTCTACGCCGAGGCCGTCGCGAAGCTCGCGGCGCTGGGCGGCACCGCGGTCGAGATCGACTACGCGCCGTTCCGCGAGGCCGCCGGGCTGCTGTACGGCGGGCCGTGGGTCGCCGAGCGCACCGCCGCGGTCGGCGCCTTCATGGAGGGCGCCGGTCCCGACGCCGGCATCTGGCCGGTGACGCACCAGATCGTCATGGCCGGCAAGGACTACAGCGCGGTCGACGCCTTCGAGGGCCAGTACGAGCTGGCCGAGCTCAAGGCCAACGCTTATGCGCAGATGGCGTCGCTCGACTTCCTCGCGCTGCCGACCGCGCCGACGATCTACCGCGTCAGCGACCTCGCGCGCGAGCCGGTGCTCTTCAACAGCCACTTGGGCCACTACACCAACTTCGTGAACTTCTTCGGCCTGTCGGCGCTCGCCCTGCCGTTCGGCTTCCGGCCCGACGGGCTGCCGTTCGGCATCACGCTGGTCGCCGCCGGGTTCCGCGAGGCCGCCCTGCTGGCCTTCGGCGGACGCTGGCAGCGCGCCGTGCCGCTGCCGCTCGGCAAGACCAACAGCGTGCTGCCGCCCGCCGCCGTCGACCCGGTGGTGGCCGAGGACCGCGTCCCGATCGCCGTGGTCGGCGCGCACATGAGCGGCCTGCCGCTCAATGGCCAGCTGACCGCGCTGGGCGGCCGGCTGGAGCGGGCCGGCCGGACCGCGCCGGTCTACCGCTTCTATGCCCTGCCCGGCGTCCCGCCGCGGCGGCCCGGGCTGGTGCGCGTGGCGGAGGACGGCGGCGCGGTCGAGCTGGAGGTCTGGAGCCTGCCGGCCGAGGCGGTCGGCGCGTTCCTGCGCCAGGTGCCGGCGCCGCTGGGGCTGGGCTCGGTGGCGCTCGACGACGGCAGCAGCGTGCCGGGCTTCCTGTGCGAGGCCCATGCCGTCGCCGGGGCCGAGGACATCACCGCGCTGGGCGGCTGGCGGGCCTACCTCAGGACCCTGCCCGTCTGATAGGGTCGCCTCCGAAAGAGGAGGAACCATCCATGAGCGGCAAGATCGCAGTCGTCACCGGCGCAGGCAGCGGCATCGGCCGGGCCTCGGCCCTCGCCCTGCTCGAGAAGGGCTACAAGGTGGCGCTGGCCGGCCGGCGCAAGGACGCGCTGGAGGAGACCAGGTCGATGGCCGGCGCCAACGCCGCCAACGCGCTCGCGGTGCCGACCGACGTCAGCAAGCGCGACGACATCGTGGCGCTGTTCGCCACCGTGAAGAAGACCTGGGGCCGGCTCGACCTGGTGTTCAACAACGCCGGCGGCGGCGCCCCGCCGGTGCCGCTCGAGGAACTGCCCTACGAGACCTGGCTGTCGGTCGTGGCGGCGAACCTCACCGGTCCGTTCCTGTGCACGCAGGAAGCGATGAAGATCATGAAGGACCAGAAGCCGCGCGGCGGCCGCATCATCAACAACGGCTCGATCTCGGCGCACGCGCCGCGGCCGTTCTCGGTCGCCTACACCTCGACCAAGCACGCCATCACCGGCCTCACCAAGTCGACCTCGCTCGACGGCCGCGCCTACGACATCGCCTGCGGCCAGATCGACATCGGCAACGCCGTGTCACCGATGACCGAGCGCATGACCAAGGGCATCCTGCAGCCCAACGGCACCACGATGGTCGAGCCGCGCATGGACGTCAGCGCGGTCGCCAACGCGATCGTCTACATGGACAGCCTGCCGCTCGACGCCAACGTGCAGTTCATGACGGTGATGGCGACGAAGATGCCCTTCGTCGGTCGAGGCTAGCGCGCAGCGCTAGCCTCGAACGAGCGGGCGGGCGGCAGCGCCTTCACAGGCGCGAGAGCCCGCACCGTGCAGAAAAGACAAGGATGAGGCGCGCGAGACGCGCGCGGTCCCGAAGAAAGGTCCCTCGCTGCGCTCGGGATGACAGTCTTTGGTGTCATCCCGAGCGCAGCGAGGGACCCTTCGTTTCGTTCGACTAGTACCCCTCGCCGATCAGCGGGAAGGCCGAGTGGACGTGGGGCAGGTTGGTCGGCATCGCCGGCGCGATGTAGCTGCCGTCGAGCTGGTCGAGGCGGCTGACGCCCAGCAGGCCCATCACCTCGTTCATCTCGTCCTCGAGCAGCTC
>JAIUOX010000170.1 GCA_020160955.1 Pseudomonadota bacterium | reverse complement strand
AGGCGTCATGACCGCCGACGTCCTCACCCGGTCCGAGATCGACCGCATCAATGCCGAGCACCTGGTGTCGACGCCGCTGCGGCCGGCCGACCTGCTGTTCGTGTTCGGGCAGCGGCGCGGCGTGCCCCAGCTGGTCGCCGCGGCCGTCGAGCTGTGGCACGGCGGCTTCTATCGCCACGCCATCGTCAGCGGCGGCGCGACCCAGGGCGACCCGCGTACCGAGTGCGCCGTCATCAAGCAGGGCATGGTGGCGGGCGGCGTGCCCGAGGGGCGCATCCTCGAGGAGCATGCCGCGACCAACACCGGCGAGAACGTCACGCTGTCGCTGCCGGTGATCGACGCCGCGCTCGGCCGCGCCAACGTCGCGAGCGTGATCTGCCTCGGCAAGGTCTGCACCGCGCGGCGCTACCCGATGACGCTGCAGCGCCACTGGCCGGAGGTCGAGAAGATGGTGGCGACGGTCAATCCCTACGCCGTGCCGGTCGAGCGCTGGTACACCGACCCGCTGTTCCGCCGCCGGGTCCTCGCCGAGGACGCCAAGATCGCGCCCTACAAGGCGGCGGGGTTCATCGCCGACTGGCCATAGGACGAAGGGTCCCTCGCTGCGCTCGGGATGACAAGAAAGGCCTGTCATGACGCCAGGATCGCGCCCTACAGGGCGGCCGGGTTCATCGCGGATTGGCCACAAGATGAAAGGTCCCTCGCTCACGCTCGGGATGACAAGGAAAGGGCTGTCATCCCGAGCGCAGCGAGGGACCTTTCCTCAATCGATGCGGATCAGCCGCTTGCCGAGGTTGTCGCCGCGGTAGAGGCCGGCGATCGCGTCGGGGGCTTGCTCGATGCCGACCAGGATGTCCTCGCGGTAGCGGATGCGGCCCTCGCGCACCCAGCCGGCGAGCTTCGCCAGTCCCTGCGGGTAGCGGTCGGCATAGTCGAACACCAGGATGCCCTGCATGCGCGCGCGCTTGACCAGCAGGTGGCGCTCGACGCGCGGTCCCAGCGGGATCGGGTCCCAGCTGGCGATCGAGGCGGTGCCGCAGACCACGACGCGCGCGCCGACGTTGAGGTGGCGCAGCACGGCGTCGCTGATCGCGCCGGAGGTGTTGTCGAAGTAGACGTCGATGCCGCCGGGGCAGGAAGCCGCCAGCGCAACCTCGAAACCGGGCGCCTTGTAGTCGACCGCGGCGTCGAAGCCGAACGCCTCGCGGCACAGCGCCGCCTTGGTCGGGCCGCCGGCGATGCCGACGGTGCGGCAGCCCTCGATCCGCGCGATCTGGCCGACGCACGAGCCGACCGCGCCGGCCGCCGTCGACACGACGACGGTCTCGCCCTTCTTCGGCTGGCCGGCGTCGAGCAGGCCGAAGTAGGCGGTGAGGCCGTTCAGCCCGAGCACGCCCAGCGCCGTCGACAGCGGCAGGTCGTCGTCCTCGATCTTGCGCTGGATCGCCGCCGGCTTGACCGCCGCGACCTCCTGCCAGCCGAACAGGCCGGTGACGCGGTCGCCCGGCCGCCAGTCGGGATGGCGCGACTCGATCACCGTGCCGGCGGCCAGCGAGCGCATCACCGCGCCGATCGCGACCGGCTCGCTGTAGTTGGCGACCGCGCTGACCCAGCCGCGCATCGCCGGCTCGACCGACAGGAAGCTGTTGCGCACCAGCACCTCGCCCTCGGCCAGGGTCGGCAGCGGCGCCTCGACCAGTTCGAAATGCTCGGCCTGCGGGATGCCGTCGGGCCGCGCCTTGAGCCGGACCTGGCGATTGACGTCGTTCTTCAAGCGGTCACTTCTTCTCGTAGGTGTAGCGGAAGTCGCAGTGGCTGGCGCCCTGCATGATCGTCTGGGTGCGCTCGAGCTTGAGCTTCGGGTCGTAGCCCTCGCAGAACGAGCCGTCGCGCTGGCACGACAGCAGCGGCCCGATCTCGGCCAGTCCCATCGCCCGGTAGGTCTCGGCGTAGCGGCAGCGCACGACGTTGAAGGTGAAGCTGGTGTCGGTCTGCTCCTTGACCTCGATCTCCAGCGCGCCGCCCCTGGTCCACAGCGGCATCACGTCCTGGAAGGCCTTGAGCGAGCTGCCACCCGGCGCCGCCGCGGCGAACGCCTTGCCCTGCTCGATCGCCGAGCGCCGGACCGCGTCGGCGACGGTCTGGCGCGCCACCGCCTCGCCGTGGCTGTCCTTCAGGGTCAGGTAGACCTCCTTCAGGATCTCGGCCTCGATCTTGCGCTTCTCCAGCATGGAGAGGCCCTCGGGATGGGCCGGCGCGGCGGCGGACGACTGGGACATGCAACACCTCCGGACAGGCCGGCAGCCTACACGCCGGACCGTGCCCTTGACACGGGGGGCCGCCGATGAAATATCCGCCCCGATGTCGTCCTTCGCCCCCTTCCGGTCGCGACGCCGTCGCTCGACAGAGCGGCGCCAGGACGCGCGCGCGTAACAGGCGCGCCGTATCGTGAAGCCGCTGGAGAGGACCGGGCGGCTTCCATCACCTTCCTTCTTCTCCGTCGGCCCCGAAGGCCAACCAGTCGTAGAGAGAGAAGCGCCATGAGCAGCAACATGAGCAGCAACAAGACCAGGATCTTCATCGACGGCCAGCACGGCACCACCGGGCTGAAGATCCACGAGCGCCTGAAGGACCGGGCCGACATCGAGCTGCTCGAGCTGCCGATGGCCGACCGCAAGGACCTCGCCAAGCGGATCGAGATCGCGCGCGCCGCCGACATCGCCGTGCTCTGCCTGCCCGACGCGGCGGTCAAGGAGCTGGTCGCCGGGCTGGACGGCGCCGAGACCTGCGTGATCGACGCCAGCACCGCGCACCGCGTCGCCGACGGCTGGACCTACGGCTTCCCCGAGCTGGCCAAGGACCATCGCCAGAAGCTGCTCGCCTCGAAGCGCATCTCGAACCCCGGCTGCTACCCGACCGGCGCGATCGCCCTGATGCGGCCGCTGGTCGATGCCGGCATCCTGCGCGCCGACGCGACGCCCGCGGTGTTCGGCGTGTCGGGCTACACCGGCGGCGGCAAGGAGCTGATCGAGGTCCACGAGAAGACGCCCAACGTCGAGGCGTTCGGCCTGTACGGCGTCGAGCTGGCGCACAAGCACGTGCCGGAGATGAAGAAGTATTCCCGGCTGCAGCACGCGCCGCTGTTCGTGCCGTCGGTCGGCCACTACGCGCAGGGCATGCTGATCATGGTGCCGATCACCCGCGACCTCGTCGCGAAGAAGGTGACGGCGAAGGACGTGCACGGCGTGCTGGCCGACTACTATGCCGGCGAGACCTTCGTGCCGGTGCGGCCGCTGGCCGACCGCAAGTGGCTGGAGCGCGACCGCTTCCTGCGCGCCGACCGGCTGGTCGACACCAACTCGATGGAGCTGGCGGTCTACGGCAACGACGCCGAGGAACAGATCCTCGCCGTCGCCTCGCTCGACAACCTCGGCAAGGGCGCGTCCGGCGCCGCCGTCCAGGTGATCAACCTCAAGACCGGCGTCCCCGAGACCACCGGTTTGGCGGTCGCGGCCTGATCCTGCGAAGCGCGCGCAGCGCGCGAAGCAGGACTATTTCACCACGATCGGCCCGAGGTCGTTGTGCTCGGCCGCCTTGCGCAGGCGGCCGTCGGCCTTGATCGCCGCCACGAAGGCGTCGACGCGGGCCAGCCAGGCCGGGTCGCCGGCCTTCACCGCGTAGGCGTAGTCGGTCGGGCCGACCGGCGTCTGCGGCGCGACGATGCGGGCCCAGTCGTGGGTCTTCACCATGCGCCGCGTGTAGGGATAGTCCGAGATGAAGACGTCGGCGCGGCCCGACTCGATCTCGGTCTCGCGCGTCGCCGGCGGCGTCACCACCATCAGCGTCGCGTCCTTCAGCTGGCCGCGCATCAGCGGCTCCATGAAGGTGCCGGCCTGCACCGCCACCACGTTGCCCTTGCGGTCGATGTCTTCCCAGCGCGCGATGCGCGGCTGCGCCTTGGTGGTCACGGCATAGACGCCGCTGTGCAGGTAGGGCGCGGTGAAGGCGACGCGCTGCTGGCGGGCCGGCGTGATGCCGACCGCGAACATCGCGACGTCGCAGCGGTCGGCGTCGAGCTCGTCCATGAACTTCACGAAGCTGGTCTCGACGAAAACCGGCTGGACGCCGAGGTCGGCGGCCAGCGCCCGGGCCAGCTCGATGTCGATGCCCTCCAGCTGGTCGGTGCGCGGGTTGCGGTAGGAGATCGCGAAGTAGTCCGGCCAGATGCAGACGCGCAGCGCGCCCGACTGCCGGATGCGGGCCTCGCGCGACGGCGCTTCCTCGGCCAGCGCGGGCGCGCCGGCGGCGACGGTCGCGAGGAGGGCGGCGGCCGCGACGCGGCGCAGGAATGGCAACAGGGACATGGTCTTCTTCCTTCGGTGAACGGTCAGGCGGCGAGGTCGTCGGCCAGCGCGGCGCGGATCGCGGCCACGCTGCGCGGCGCGTCGTCGACCAGCCGCGCGGCCGCCGCGCGCAACGCGGACTCGGGTGTCGCGGCGTCGCGCGCCGCGGTCTCGAGCGTGCGCGCCAGCGCCTGGGTGTGCGGCGCGCCGAACTGGGCGAACAGGCCGGCCAGGCGATGGGCCAGCGCGGCCAGCGCGGCGCGGTCCGACGGTCCGTCGACCGGCGCGCCCAGCCGGTCGAGCGGCTCGCGCACGTCGGCCTCGAACTGGTCGAGCAGGGCGCCGAGCGCCGCGCCGCCCAGAGAGTCACGCAGGTCGTCGAGCAGCGCGGTGTCGAGGGCCTCGCGCGGGCCATCGATGCCGTCGATCGCCGCCGGGACGGTGCCCGCTCCGTCGCCGGCGAAGCGTCCGAGGAAGGCGTCGAGGTCGCGCACGCGCAGCGGCTTCATCAGGTAGTCGGCGATGCCGGCATCCTCGGCGCGGCGCTTCATCGCCGGCTGGGCCTGCGCGGTCAGCGCCACCAGCGGCACGGCGGCATAGCCGTGCAGGTCGCGGATGCGCGCCGCCGCGTCGGGCCCGTCCATCACCGGCATCTGCATGTCGAGGAACACCAGGTCGAACGGCGCGGCGCGCGCCGCCTCGACGGCCTCGGCGCCGTTGGCGACGACCTGCACGCGGTGGCCGCGCCGCTCGAGCAGCGAGCGGATGACCAGCTGCGACGCCGGCGTATCCTCGGCGACCAGGATGCGCAGGCGACGGGCGCGGCTTCGGCTCGCTGCCGGCGCGGGCTTGGCCTGCGGCGGCTCGGCGGCCGGCAGGTCGACCTCGAGCCACGCGACGGTGCCGCCGCCGGGCGCCGCGTCGAGGCCGATCGTGCCGCCCATCAGCGCCACGAAGCGGCGGCTGATCGCGAGGCCGAGACCGGCGCCCTCGACCTGGTCGTGGTCCGGGCGGTCGCCGCGCTCGAACGGCTCGAACAGGCGCTCTGCCTGGCCGGCCGGCACGCCCGGCCCGGTATCGACGATCTCGAGGCGCAGCCGGGACGGCTGGCCGGCCGGATCGACGCGGCGGGCGCGGCAGGCGATGCGGCCGCGCTCGGTGAACTTGGCGGCATTGCCGACGAAGTTCATCAGCACCTGGTAGAGCCGGCCGGAATCGCCGGTCACCCAGCGCGGCACGTCGGGCGCGACCTCGACGTCGACCTCGATCGGGCGCGGGCCGACCAGCACGCGGCCGGTGCGCGCCGCTTCCTCGAGCAAGCCGTGCAGGTCGAGCGGCGCCAGCTCGAGCGCCAGCTTGCCGGACTCGAGGTGCGAGAAGTCGAGCACGTCGTTGATCAGCACCAGCAGGCGGTTGGCCGACTGGTCGATGCCGCGGGCGAAGCCCTCCTGCTCGGGGTCGAGCGGCGTGTCGAGCAGCAGGCCGGCGAGGCCGATCACGGCGTTCATCGGCGTGCGGATCTCGTGGCTGACCGTGGCCAGGAACTCGGACTTGGCGCGGTTGGCGTCGTCGGCGGCGGCGCGGGCGCGCTCGAGCGCCAGCGAGGCGGCGCGCTCGCGCGTGATGTCGCGCGACACCGACACGATGCCGCCCTCGGCGGTGCGTCGCTCGACCGTCAGCATCAGCCGGCCGTCGCCCAGCTGCTGCTCGAAGGCGCCGCTCGGGCTGGCGTGGCGGGCCATCCGCCACGCCGTCCAGGTGCCGGCCTCGTCGCCGGTCAGGCGGGCATGGCGCGCCGCGACCTCGACCAGCGCGGCGAACGACAGGTTCGAGCGCAGGTATGGCTTGAGGTAGGGGAAGAACGATTCGTACTGGCGGTTCCACAGCACCAGCCGGTCGGCGCGGTCGAACAGCGCGAAGCCTTCCGACATGCTCTCGATGGCGTCGACGAGACGGGCCTGTGTTCGCCGCGCCGTCGATTCCGACTCGGCCAGCCGCTGGCGCTCGCGCTCGCGGGCGCGCAGCGAGCGCACCAGCAGGACCGTGGCCGCCAGCACCATGACGCCGAGCAGGCCGAGCGCGGCGGCCAGCGACCAGGTGCGCTCGCGCCACGGCGCCAGCGCCGAGTCCTGCGACAGGCCGACGGTGACGACCAGCGGGTAGGTGCGCGTGACGCGGTAGGCCGACAGCCAGCGGTCGTCGCCGTCGGTCACCACGAAGCGGCCGCTCTCGCGGGCCTGCAGCGCGCCGTCGAACGGCGGCTGGCCGGCCAGCGACGTGCCGAGGTCGGCGATCGTGTCGGTGGCGAAGGCGTGGGTGCGGGCAATCAGCTGGCCGCCGTAGGTCAGCAGGCGGATCGCCGCCTCCTTGCCGATCGGCAGCGCGTCGTAGGTCGCGACGAAGTACTCCGGGTTGACGGTGGCCAGCACCACCGGGGCGGCGGTGCCGGGCTCGGCATAGACCGTCTCGAGGTACCAGCGCCGCCCGTCGGCGGGGCTGGCCTCGCCGAGCGAGCGGCCGCCGCGCATCGCGCCGACCTGCAGCACGCCCCGGTGGGCCAGCGCCTTGCGCACCAGCGCCGGGTCGACCGCGACGCGCCCCGGCGCGCCGGGCTCGCTCGACGCCAGCACGACGCCGTTCTCGTCGACCAGCGTCATCTGCCGGATCAGGGTCGAGCGCGCGACCGCGTCGCGCAGGTCGACGGTCCACAGGGCCGGGTCGTCGGCCGACCGCGCCCGCTCGAGCACGCGCGCCGCGGTGCCCTCGACCGACATCAGCGCGCGGTGCGCCTGGTCGGCGACCAGCCGGCCCAGCAGCTCGGCCTGGTTCGAGGTCTCCAGGATCGTCTGCTCGCGCCCGTCGATCACCTGCTTGGCGAACAGCAGCAGGAAGCCGCAGACGATCGCCACCACGGCCGGCACGACCAGCCCGACGACGCGGCGCAACGGCCGCAGCGGCCGCAGCTCTTCGGTGGGCGGGAGGCGGGGGAGAGAGGGAAGTCGAGAAGACATGGGGGCGCCGGAACGCAGCTAGGCTGCACTTTCGACGCCAACCCGCGAGACCACTACATCTGGAGCGGGGCTGCTCCGGGCCATAGATGTTGTGCCGCCATCGGCGGCGCGTCCTTGCAAAATGCAACGCGGGCCGCGCACGACGCGCCGCCTTTGCAATTTGCAAATGGCTCTTCGCGCCGACGGGAGATCGAAAGGTCCCTCGCTGCGCTCGGGATGACAAAGAAGGGCCTGTCATCCCGAGCGCAGCGAGGGACCTTTCACTTCTTCTTCACGCCACCGTCTTCTTCTCCCGCAACGCCGCGATCTCGGCGGCGCCGTAGCCCAGTTCGGCCAGCAGCGTGTCGGTGTGCTCGCCATGGTCCGGCGCGGCGCCCGGCGCGATCGGGTCGGGGGCGAAGGACAGGCGGATCGGGGCGGACAGGGTGCGCGGCATGTCGGGCATCGTCGTCGGCACGATCGCGCCGTTGGCCACCGCCTGCTCGTCCTCCGGCACGTCCTTCAGGATGCCGAGCAGCCCGAAGGTGATGTCGTGACGGCGCAGCCGCTCGCGCCAGTGCGGCCACGGCTTCGCGAGGAACACCGGGTCGAGCAGCGCGGCCAGCTCGGTCGCATGGGCGCGGCGGCTCTCGGTCGTCGTGAAGCGCGGGTCGTCCATCAGGTCGGGACGCTCCAGCGCGGCGCACAGCTCGGGCCAAAGCTTGTCCTCGCGCACGATGGTCAGCTGGATCCAGCGGCCGTCCTGCGTGCGGTACTGGTTGGCCAGCGCGCTGCGCGGCTGGGTGCGCGGCGGGCGCGGCGCCACGTA
>JAIUOX010000169.1 GCA_020160955.1 Pseudomonadota bacterium | reverse complement strand
GGCGACGTCCGACGAGAAGAACACCGACGCCGTCACCGCCTTGATCTCGATGTCGATGCCGGCCTTCTGGCAGGCCTGCTTGACGATCGCCTGCGTCTTCTGGCGCGGCTGGTTGATCGAGGTCTGGTAGACGAACTTCAGCTTCTTGCCGTCCTTGGCGCGGATGCCGTCCGGCCCCTTGGCCCAGCCGGCCTTGTCGAGGATGTCGTTCGCCTTGTCGACGTTGAACTCGTACTTCGTCGTCTTCGAGCGGAAGCGCTCGGGATTGTTGATGAAATTCGGCGTCGCCACGCCGGTGCGGCCGTAGATGTGCTTCTCGACCGAGTCCTTGTCGACCAGCAGCGCCAGCGCCTGGCGGACCGCCGGGTCGCTCAGCGTCGGGTGCTTGGTCTTGAGGCTGGCGCGCTCGCCGTCGACCTCGGTCCACGGGTCGGTGCTGTTGACCTGGATGTGCTCGATCGCGCCACCCTTGTTCAGCACGACGCGGCCCTTGCCGCCCTTTTCCATGCGCAGCAGGATCTCGTCCTCGACCTGCAGGTTCCAGGCGAAGTCGAACTCGCCGGTCTGCAGCACCGCGCGCGCCGCCGACACCGCGTCGCCGCCGCCCTTCATCTCGATGGCGTCGAAGTACGGCCGGTTGGGCATGTGGTAGTCGGTGTTGATCGTCCCGGCGACGAGGTCGCCCGGCTTGAACTCCTTGAACTTGTAGGGGCCGGTACCGACCGGCTTGAGGTTGGTCGGGGCCTCGCGCGACTTGGCGCCGACGTACTCGGCGAACAGGTGCCTGGGGATGATCATGCCGGCCGGGCCGACGAAGGCGTCGGCCCAGAACGGCGTCGGCTGGGCGAACTTCACGATCACCGTGTAGGGGTCGACCTTCTCGACCGTGACGTCCTTGTACGAGCCGCTGGTCACCGCCGAGGTCTCGGGGTTGCGCGCGTACTCCCAGGTGAAGACGACGTCGTCGGCCGTGAACGGCTTGCCGTCGTGCCACCTCACGCCCTGCTTCAGCTTCCAGGTCACCGACTTGCCGTCGGCCGCCAGCGTGCCGTCCTCGCGGCCCGGGATCGAGGCGGCCAGCACCGGCCGCAGGTTGCCCTCGCCGTCCCAGCCGGCCAGCGGCTCGTAGAAGATGCGGCTGCCGTCCTGGTCCTTGGTGCCGACCGCGAAGTGCGGGTTCAGGAGCGTCGGGCCCTGCCACCACAGCACCTTCAGCAGCCCGCCGCCGCCACGCTTGGTCGGCTTGTAGGGCGGCGAGATCGACTGCGCCTGCGCGACGCCCGACAGCGCCAGCAGCTGGTTGGCGAACGGGGCGGTCAGCCCCACCGCCGTCATGCGCCTCAAGAAGGACCGGCGGGACAGGCGCCCCGTCCGGACCCGGTCGATCAGACCCCTGAGATCCCGTTCGTCCATGATGCCCTCCTGCCCTGACGCTCCCGCTATCCTGCAAGATGCGTGCAAGCCGGCATCGGATCAGGCCCGTCCGGCAGCGTCAACGACGCCCGTTCTCCTTCCACGCCTTGATTTCACGAATTGGCTCCGTCATACCGCCCTGCCCTCGCCCTCCACCGGCGGGGTGCGCGGAGGTCCAAACCCCGCGCCGATCCACGACGAGCGGAGTCCACATCCCATGTCTGACGTCTCGACGGCGGCACCCAACCCGCATCTCGCGCAGTACGAAGCGCGCGGCCTCAAGGGCCGCATCCTGTCCGGCGTGCAGCCGACCGGTAACCTCCACCTCGGCAACTACCTCGGCGCGATCCGCAACTTCGCCCGCCTGCAGGACGACTACGAGTGCCTGTACTGCGTGGTCGACCAGCACGCGATCACGGTGCCGCAGGATCCGAAGCTGCTGGCCGCCCAGACGCGCGAGATCGCCTCGGCGTTCCTCGCCGCCGGCGTCGACGGCAAGAAGCAGATCATCTTCAACCAGTCGATGGTGCCGGCGCACGCCCAGCTCGCCTGGGTGTTCAACTGCGTGGCGCGCATGGGCTGGATGAGCCGCATGACCCAGTTCAAGGAGAAGGCCGGCAAGGACCGCGAGAACGTCTCGCTGGGCCTGTTCGCCTATCCCGCGCTGATGGCCGCCGACATCCTGATCTACAAGGCGACCCACGTGCCGGTCGGCGAGGACCAGAAGCAGCACCTCGAGCTGACGCGCGACATCGCGATCAAGTTCAACAACGACTTCGCCGCGCCCGACTTCTTCCCGGTCACCGAGCCGCTGATCTTCGGCGAGGCGACGCGCGTCATGAGCCTGCGCGACGGCACCAAGAAGATGAGCAAGTCCGACCCGTCGGACCAGTCGCGCATCAACCTGACCGACGACGCCGACGCGATCGCCATGAAGATCCGCCGCGCCAAGACCGACCCGCTGCCGATGCCGGAGACCGTCGAGGACGCCGAGAAGCGGCCCGACGCCGACAACCTGCTGGGCATCTTCGCGGCGCTGGCCGATCGCGAGAAGGCGGATGTCGTGCGCGAGTTCGCCGGCCAGCAGTTCTCGGCCTTCAAGGCGGCGCTGACCGAGGTCGCGGTGGCCAAGCTCGGCCCGGTGGGCGCCGAGATGCAGCGGCTGATGAAGGACCCGGCGCATGTCGACGGCATCCTGCGCGACGGCGCGGCGCGCGCCCGCGCCATCGCCGACCCGATCCTGGCCGATGTCTACAGGACGGTGGGCTTCCTGAAGCCGTAAGGCGGCTTCGGGGTCAGCCCTCCATCCGGGTCAGCGCCCACTTGACGCTGGCGCCCTCGGCCGGGACCTGGCCGACCAGCACGATCTGCTCGGTGCGGCGCAGCCTTCCTTCCTCGCCGAGGTAGATGCTCTCGGCGAGGCCGATGCCGGCGCCCGAGGCGCGCAGCCGCCAGCCGCGGCCGCTCGGCAGCCGCATCAGCACCGCCTGGCCGCTCTGGGCCAGCGTCGCCTTGACCGCGGGATGCAGGTGGAAGCGCACGATGAAGCGCTTGTCCGGCACCGCAACCAGCTTGCCTTCCGGCCCGACGAAGGTGTCCTCGCCGCGCAGGTCGCCGCCGTCGGGCGACAGCCAGAGGCGGCGGCGATGGACGATGCCGTACAGCGACTTGTAGCCGTCGTGCATCATGTCGAGCCACTGCGCGCCGTCGTTGTCGGCGCGGTCGACCAGCACGTTGCCGGCGCGGTACTCGAGCGATCCGTGCTCGGTGATCTCGGTCGAGTTGGTGTCGTCGATCACCGCGGTCGAATGCGCCGCCGTGTAGCGCATGAAGCGCTGCCAGTCGCGCGGCGCGCCGGGATAGCAGCCGCAGTTGACGATCAGCCGCTCGTGCGCGGCGCTCATCTCGAACGACAGCGTGCCGGCATGGGCGATCGCGTCCATGCCGCGGCCCGGCGGGCTGCCGGCATCGGCGATCACCAGCGAGGTGCCGGCGGCCATCCGCTGGAAGCCGCTGGCCAGCGCCATCTGCGGCGCCGGCTCGGCCGAGCCGGAGCGCGCCAGCACGAGGTCGATGGCGGTGCGGTCGCCTTCCCACGAGCCGTTGAACAGGGCCAGCCCGCCGTCGCCATGGCGGAACAGGCGCAGCATCGGCGCCAGGCGGTCGATCGCGCCGGCGATCTCCGGCGGAGTCTTGCGCTCGGCCGAGGCCAGCGCCGAGCGCACGTCGATCAGGTGGCGCAGCACCGAGACCTGGAGGTGCGGCGCGCGCTCGGCGACGATGCCGTCGTGCATCACGTAGCGCTTCACGAACTTCGACAGGCGCGCCAGGTTCTGCTCGAGGCTCTTCTCGTAGCGCTTGCCGTCGCGCAGGAAGGCGAGGTCGGCGAACACCATCGCCTTGAGCACGCCAACCGCTTCCTGGCCGTGCAGGCCGGTGCGCAGCGTGCGGCGCAGGTGGGTGCGCTGGCGGGCCAGCGAGAACACCAGGCGGGCGGGGAACTCGGGATCGGCCGCGGTCGACAGCCAGTCGTAGTGCCGGATCCAGGCGACCATGCGCTCGGCCAGCACCTCGCGCTTCCAGGTGACCGGCGACCAGCGCCATTCGCGCTCCGACCAGTCGTCGACCAGGCGAACGGCCAGCGCCGCCGTGCCGGGCTCGCCGCAGTCGCGCAGGTCGCGCAGCCAGGAGAAGCCGTTGAGGGCGTCGAGCCACTGCGCCGAGGCGCCGGCGCGCCGCCACGGCGCGTCGCTCGACCCGGGGACGACGCTGCCGACGCCGTTGCGCGTCACCAGTTCGCCGCCGATCAGGCGCTGGCCCAGCGCCGGGTCGCCCGGCCAGGTATCGGGCGCGACGGCGAAGAACGAGCGCGGCGAGACGTAGCCCAGGGTCAGGGAATAGAGACCCGACTGCAGGAACCGCAGGGACAGCGGCGGGCGTTGGGGCGCCGCGGGCTTGGCGGCGCGGGCGGGGGTCGAACGGGTCGGGCGGGAACCGGCCACCAGGGGCTCACCCGAACGCCGCGCGTCAGAGGCAACCAGCGTCATTAGCTTCTGTTGTTTGGCCCGCCGGTCGTTGCCACCGGGCAGTTGAGGGGTTGGAGACAGTCTACCCGACCCGGACGGCTCTGGCGATGGCCCCTTGAACCGCCCCCGCCAGCCCCCAGATTCTGGTCACGGGAAGGCCTCAGGGATTCCCGGACCGTCGCTCCCCGGAGGAAGGTTCATGAGCAGGATACCGATGTTCAATTCGCCGCTGCTGCTGGGCTTCGACCAGCTCGAGCGCACCCTCGACCGCCTCGCCAAGAATGCCGAGGGGTACCCGCCCTACAACATCGAGCGGATCGGCGAGAACGGCCTGCGCATCACCCTCGCGGTCGCCGGCTTCACCACCGAGGACCTCGCCATCGAGCTGGTCGAGAACCAGCTGACCGTGCGCGGCCGGCAGGCCGACGACGCCGACCGGGTCTACCTGCACCGCGGCATCGCCGCCCGGCAGTTCCAGCGCGCCTTCATGCTGGCCGACGGGATCGAGATCACCGGCGCGCGCCTGTCCAACGGCCTGCTCGCCATCGACCTCGTGCGGCCCGTGCAGGAGCCCCGCATCCGCCGCATCAAGATCGACGCCGGCGAGGGCCGCGAAGACGCCGACCCGGCCGGCAACACGATCGACATCGCCGCGCGGCGCACCTCGCGCTGACGCTCCTGGAGGACGACATGGAAACCGGACAGACGACCTACACGCCGCTGGCGGACGAGGCCTTCCTGGGCCTCGGCGCCGAGCAGATCGCCTACGTGCGCCCGATCGACCTGGAGGACGGCAAGCACGCCGTCGGGATCTTCTCGGCCGACGGCAAGCCGATGGCCGCCGCCGCCTCGATCGAGCTCGCCCAGGCTCTGGTGCGCCAGCACGATCTCGAGCCGGCCCTCGTCCACTGAGAATGACTGGGCGGCGCTGCGCTGCTACGCAGCGCTCTGCGCCTGGACCGATTCGGTGAGCAGGGCGTAGAGCGCTTCCGCGCTCTCGGTGGCGCGCAGCTTCTCGACCAGGCCGCGATCGCGCAGCAGGCGCGACACCCGGGCCAGCGCCTTGAGATGGTCGGCGCCGGCGCCCTCGGGCGCCACCAGCAGGAAAACCAGGTCGACCGGGCGGTCGTCGATGGCGTCGAAATCGACCGGGTGGCCGAGCCGGGCGAACAGGCCGCGCGGCTGGGTCGCCGTCGACAGGCGGGCATGCGGAATGGCGATGCCGCCGCCGATGCCGGTCGAGCCGAGCCGCTCGCGCTCGAGCAGGCGGTCGAACAGGCGCCGCTCGTCGGTGCCCAGCAGGGGCGCGCCGCGCGACGCCAGTTCGGCCAGCAAGGCTTTCTTGCCGGACGCTTTCACGCTCGGGAGGACGGCATCCGGGCTCGCCAGCAAATCGGCAATTTCCACAATGACACCAATAGGTTAGCGGACAAACGCCCGCTCGTTTCGCGGCCCGACGGCGCCCCTATAAGCGCCCCGTCCGGCCGGGTCAAGCCGCACTTGCCGTGACCGTGCAAGGGTCGACCGGCCCATCTCGATCCGCCTCAGTCGGCCGTGCCGCCCAAGGCCTGGCTCGCCAGCGCACCGCCCTGCACCGCCACCGGCGGCGCGCTGCGCGACAGGCCGAGCCGGCCCAGCCGGCGGCGCTCGGCCGACGACGGGATGCGCATGGCCTCGCGGTACTTGGCGACGGTGCGGCGCGCGATCTCGATGCCCTCGCCCTTCAGCAGGTCGACGATGCGATCGTCGGACAGCGGGGCATGGGCGCTCTCGCCGCCGACCAGGTGGCGGATGCGCGAGCGCACCGACTCGGACGACACGACGACGCCCGGCGTGCGCGCCGGCAGCGCCGAGGTGAAGAAGTACTTGAGCTCGAAGATGCCGCGCGGCGTCGAGATGTACTTGTTCGAGGTGACGCGGCTCACCGTGCTCTCGTGCAGCTCGGTGGCGATGGCGATGTCGCGCAGCACCAGCGGCTTCAGCGCGCTGACGCCATGGCGGAAGAAGCCGTCCTGCTGGCGCACGATCTCGCGCGCGACCTTGAGGATGGTGGTGGCGCGCTGCTCCAGCGTCTTCACCAGCCAGTTGGCCGACTGGAAGCGCTCGGCGACGAAATCGCGATCGGGCTTGGCGCGCGCGCCCTTCATCAGCGTGGCGTGATAGTTGCGGTCGACCAGCACCTTGGGCAGCGCATCGGTGTTGAGTTCGATGTGCCAGCCTTCTTCGCCGGTCTCGGGATCCTTGGCCGGCGTCAGGTAGAGATCGGGCTGCACCGGCTGGATCGGCTCGAAATCGAAGGCGAGACCGGGGCGCGGATCGAGCGTGCGCAGTTCGCCCAGCATGTCGCGCAGATCCTCGTCGTCGACGCCGCAGCGGCGGCGCAGCTGGCCCAGTTCGCCGGCGGCGACCAGTTCGAGATTGTCGAGCAGGGCCTTCATCGCCGGATCGAGCCGGTTGCGCTCGGCGAGCTGGGCGCCGAGACACTCCGCGACGGTGCGCGAGAAGAGACCGGCCGGCTCCATCTGGCGCAGCCGCGCCCAGATCTTCTCGACCAGCGGGATGTCGGTCGCGACGGATTCGGCCACGGCGGCCACCTCGAGACGGCAGTAGCCGGCCTCGTCGAGCCCTTCGGCGATCTTCATGGCAATGCGGCGTTCCGCCGGGTCCTCGAACATGAGTTCGAGCTGTTCCAGCACATGAACGGCCATCGACCGCGGACGCTCGGCCACGAAGTCGAGCGCGTCGGGCGTGTCCTCGCGCTGGCCGGTACGGCTGGCGGCGGCATCGCCGCCCCGGTCGGCATGCTCGCGGGTCCAGCGATCGTCGGCGTCGGCCAGGGCCGGTGCCGCGGCCTGCAGGGCTTCGGCGGTGTCGCGGGGCGCTTCGACGGCAGGCGCCTCGTATTCGCCGGCGGCACCGTCTTCCGGGGAGCCCTCGGAAAGCAGCGGGTTCTTTTCCAGCTCCTGCTGGATGAAAGCCGCGAGTTCGAGGTGCGAGAACTGCAGCAGCTTGATGGCCTGCTGGAGCTGGGGCGTCATCGCCAGGGTCTGGCGCGACGCAAGAATGAGACTCGGACCGATACGCATGTCACCCCACCCCGAAGGTC
The DNA here is from genome assembly GCA_020160955.1 of Pseudomonadota bacterium. Taxonomy (GTDB): domain Bacteria; phylum Pseudomonadota; class Alphaproteobacteria; order Reyranellales; family Reyranellaceae; genus Reyranella. The sequence goes on along the minus strand of JAIUOX010000169.1, from coordinate 816 downwards.
GTTGGACCTCCCCGATGGGCAGTCTTATGCAAGAACCGTGCCAATGTCAGCACGGCTTATGTTTTCAGTGGGCGAAAATGTCCGTTTCGGGCCAGCCCGCGATGTCCAGACGCGCGCGGGTGGGCAGGAACCGGAAGGCGGCGTCCGCCAGTTCGCGGCGGCCTTCGCGCTCCAGGAGCGCGTCCAGTCTGCCTTTCAGCGCGTGCAAATGCAGCACGTCGGAAGCGGCATAGGCAAGCTGCTCGTCGGTCAGGCTGTCGGCGCCCCAATCGGAGGTCTGCTGCTGCTTGGACAGGTCGACGCCCAGCAGCTCGCGGCACAGGTCCTTGAGGCCGAAACGGTCGGTGAAGGTGCGCACCAGCTTGGCCGCGATCTTGGTGCAGTAGACCGGCTCGCAGCGCACGCCCAGCGAATGCTCGAGCACGGCGATGTCGAAACGGCCGAAATGAAAGAGTTTCAGCACCTTCGGATCGGCGATCAGCGCCGCCAGCCGCGGCGCCTTGGCAGCCCCCTTGGGCGCCCCGCGCGGGATCTGGACGAGATGGGCGTTGCCGTCGCCGCCCGACAGCTGGACCAGGCAGAGCCGGTCGCGATGGGGGTTGAGGCCCATGGTTTCGGTGTCGATCGCCACGACCGGGCCGAACGAAACGTCCGCGGGAAGATCGCCGCGGTGAAGGCTGATCGCCATTATTGGGTGCTCCGACTGACCTGCATGGTGCCCAGGAGAAGACTCGAACTTCCACGCCTCGCGGCGCTAGTACCTGAAACTAGTGCGTCTACCAATTCCGCCACCTGGGCACGGCATGCGGTCTAGTG
>JAIUOX010000168.1 GCA_020160955.1 Pseudomonadota bacterium | reverse complement strand
GGCTGACGCCGCCGGCGCCGTGCAGCTGCAGGCAACGGTCGACCACCTTCGAGGTGATGTTCGGCACCGCCACCTTGATCATCGCGATCTGCTGGCGGGCTTCCTTGTTGCCGAACTTGTCCATCGCCCAGGCGGCCTTGAGGACCAGCAGGCGGGCCATGTCGATCTCCATGCGCATGTCGGCGACGTGCGCCTTGGTCACGCCCATCTCCGAGATGCGCTGGCCGAAGGCGACGCGGCTCTTGGCGCGCTTGATCGCCAGCTCGAGCGCCCGCTCGGCGACGCCGATGGCGCGCATGCAGTGATGGATGCGGCCCGGGCCGAGGCGGCCCTGGGCGATCTCGAAGCCGCGGCCCTCGCCCAGCAGGATGTTGGCCTTCGGCACGCGCACGTTGTCGTACACCACCTCGGCGTGGCCGTGCGGCGCGTCGTCATAGCCGAACACGTGCAGCATCTTGACGATCTTGATGCCCTTGGCATCGGCCGGCACGACGATCATCGACTGCTGGCGGTAGGCCGGCGCGTTGGGATCGCTCTTGCCCATCAGGATGATGACCTTGCAGCGCGGATCGCCCATGCCCGACGACCACCACTTGCGGCCGTTGATCACGTACTCGTCGCCGTCGCTCTCGATGCGGCACTCGACGTTGCGCGCGTCGGACGAGGCGACCGCCGGCTCGGTCATGGCGAAGCACGAGCGGATCTCGCCATTGAGCAGCGGCTTCAGCCACTTGTCCTTCAGTTCCTTGGTGCCGTAGCGGGCGAACACCTCCATGTTGCCGGTGTCGGGCGCCGAGCAGTTGGTCGCCTCGGAGGCGATCGACGAGCGGCCAAGCACTTCGCAGATCGGCGCGTACTCGAGGTTGGTCAGGCCCATCGTGCCGTGGGTGTCGCCGGTCTCGCGGTCGGCCGGCAGGAACATGTTCCACAGGCCGCGCTTCTTCGCCTCGGCCTTGCACTCTTCCATCACCGGCGGCAGCGACCAGCGGGTCTTGGCGCTGTTCAGCTGGTCCTCGTAGACCGACTCGGCCGGGTAGATGACCTCGTCCATGAACTTGTGGAGCTTCTCCAGAAGCGCCTTGGTCTTGTCCGAGTATTCGAAATCCATCTTCTTCTCCGTTTGTGCTGCGGCGGACTCTGGCCGAATTCATCGCCGATGTGAACGGCCATTCAGGCGCACCCGGCCGGCCGCCGGTTCGCTGGGCGAACCTTGGGCCTCGCTTGCCGAGCCGCCGGCCGCCCTTCTAAATCGCCCCAACAACAATCAACCGGGAGTGACGCCGTTGGACAGCGTGATGCAGGCGCCTTTCAAGCCGATCGAGTTCCTCAGCCGCGACATCCGCGCCGACCGCCGGCCGGACGGCACGATCGTGCTCCAGTCCAACCACCCGCTGAAGCCCTTCGAGCGGCACGTCCCGGCGTTCCTGACCCGTTGGGCCGCCGAGGCGCCCGACCGGGTCTGGCTGGCCCAGCGCCGGGGACCCGACCGGCAGTGGCACAAGGTGACCTATGCCGAGGCCAGGCGGCAGGTCGACGCCGTGACCCAGGCGCTGCTCGACCGCGGCTTCGGCCCGGACAAGGCGGTGATGATCCTGTCGTCGAACTCGATCGAGTTCGCCCTGCTCACCATGGCGGCGATGCAGGCGCGCGCCCCCGTGGCGCCGGCGTCGCCGGCCTACTCGGTGATGAGCCAGGACCACGCCAAGCTGCGCTACGTCTTCGACCTCATCAAGCCGGGCCTGGTGTTCGTGCAGAACGGCGAGATCTACGACCGCGCGCTGGCCGCGCTCGACCTCGACGGCGTGACCCTGGTCCACGTCGACAAGCCGCCGACGCAGCGCCAGTCGTTGCCGTGGAGCGAACTGGTCGCGACCAAGCCGACCTCGGCGGTGGCCGTGTCGGTCGCGCGCATCGAGCCGAAGACCGTCGCCAAGTTCCTGTTCACCTCGGGCAGCACCGGCATGCCCAAGGCGGTGATCAACACCCAGGAAATGATGTGCGCCAACCTCGCGATGGGCCAGATGGCGCGCGTGCGCAAGCCGGACGACCCGCCGGCGGTGATGCTCGACTGGCTGCCGTGGAACCACACGATGGGCGGCAACGCGACCTTCCAGGGCAACCTCGCCGATGGCGGCACGACCTACATCGACGACGGCAAGCCGCTGCCCGGCCTGTTCGACGAGACGCTGCGCAACCTCGCCGAGATCTCGCCGACCTATTTCGCCAACGTGCCGGCGGGCTACGCCATGCTGGCGACCGCGCTGGAGAAGGACGAGGGGCTGGCGAAGAAGTTCTTCAAGAACCTCAACTCGCTCGCCTACGGCGGCGCGACGCTGCCCGACGACCTCTACGAGCGCATCGAGGCGCTGGCGGTGAAGTACACCGGCTACCGCCTGCCGTTCATCACCGGCTGGGGCTCGACCGAGACCGCGCCGACCGCGACGACAGTGCACTGGGCGTCGGAGCGGGTCGGCCTGATCGGCCTGCCGTTCCCCGGCGTGCAGCTGAAGATGGTGCCGACCGGCGAGGAGGGGCGCTACGAGCTGCGCATCAAGAGCGTGATCGTGACGCCGGGCTACTACCGCCGTCCCGACCTCACGGCGCAGATGTTCGACGAGGACGGCTTCTACAAGATCGGCGACGCCGGCCGCTTCGTCGATCCGGCCGATCCCAGCCTCGGCCTGGTGTTCGACGGCCGCGTGGTCGAGGACTTCAAGCTGATGAGCGGCACCTTCGTGCTGGTCGGCACGCTGCGCACCACGGCGATCGCCGCCGCCTCGCCGGTGCTGCAGGACGCGGTGATCTGCGGCCAGGACCGGCCTTACGCCGGCCTGCTCGGCTTTCCCAACATCGCCGCCTGCCGCCGCCTGGCCGGCGACGAGGGCGCCAGGCTGTCCGTCGAGGCGCTGCTGGCCCACCCCGCCGTGGTCTCGACGCTGCGCGACGGGCTCGCCCGCATGAACGCCGAGGGCAAGGGCTCGTCGATGCGGGTCCAGCGGGCCCTGCTGATGGCCGAGCCGCCGTCCGTCGACGGCCACGAGATCACCGATAAGGGCTACATCAACCAGCGCGCCACGCTGGAGCGCCGCAAGGCGCTGGTCGAGCGGCTGTACGCCGGTGGCGAGGGCGTGATCGAGGTCGGGTGAGGGCGGCCTGTCGAGGTAAATCACCCGACATGGCACGGCCTTCGCTATAGTCAGGCCATGGAGCCTACGGACGACGTCGATCCCCGGGCCGAAGATGCCCCGCTGCGCTACGATATCCGGCTGCTCGGCCGCATCCTGGGCGATACCGTGCGCGCCCAGGAGGGCGAGCCGGTGTTCGCGCTGGTCGAACACATCCGGCGCACGGCGGTGCAGTTCCATCGCACGGCCGACGAGGCCGCGCGGCGCGAGCTGCAGGCGCTGATGGGCGACCTGCCGACCGACCGGGCGATCCGCATCATCCGCGCCTTCGGCTACTTCTCGCACCTCGCCAACATCGCCGAGGACCAGCACCACATCCGGCGCACGCGCGCCCAGGCCAAGGCGCGCCAGCCGGCCAGCCCGGGCACGATGGCCTACGCGCTCGACCGCGCCCGGGCCGCCGGCATCGGGCGCGATCGCATCAAGGCGTTCTTCGCCCACGCGCTGTGCGTGCCGGTGCTGACCGCGCACCCGACCGAGATCCGGCGCAAGAGCTCGATCGATCGCGAGATGGAGATCGCGCGCCTGCTCGACGCGCGCGACCGCATCGAGTTCACGCCCGACGAGCTGGAGGCCAACCGCCGCTCGCTGCGCCGCGCCGTGCTGACGCTGTGGCAGACCAGCATCGTGCGCGGCACGCGGCTGCGCGTGCTCGACGAGGTCGCCAACGGCCTGTCGTACTACGACTACACGTTCTTGCGGTCGCTGCCGATCCTGTATGCCGACCTCGAGGATGCGCTGGGCGCGTTCGATCCCGGCCTGCGCGGCGTCGAGCTGCCGTCGTTCCTGCGCATGGGCAGCTGGATCGGCGGCGATCGCGACGGCAATCCCTTCGTCACCGCCGAGGTGACGCGCCAGACGCTGGCGCTGCAGAGCGGCCGGGCGTTGCGCTTCCACCTCGAGGAGCTGCACCGGCTGGGCGGCGAACTGTCGCTCGACGGCCGGCTGGTCCGCGTTTCCGCGGCGCTGCGCGACCTCGCGGCCGGGTCACCCGACCGCGCCGTCGAACGGCAGGACGAGCCCTACCGGCGGGCCATCGTCGGGGTCTACGCCCGGCTGGCCGCCACCGCGAAGGCGCTCGACGGTCTCGAGCCGCCGTTCCCGCCGGTCGCCGAGGCCGAGCCCTACGCGACGCCGCAGGCCTTCAAGGCTGACCTCGACACGATCTTCGCCTCGCTGGCCGAGAATGGCTCGCTGTCGCTGGCGCGCGGCCGGTTGCGCCGACTGCGCCGCGCCGTCGACGTCTTCGGCTTTCACCTGGCGTCGCTCGACATCCGCCAGAACTCCGACGTGCACGAACGCGTCATCGCCGAGCTGGTCGCGGCGGCGGGGCTGGGCGTCGACTACCGCGCGCTCGACGAGGCCGGGCGCGTCGCGCTGCTCGGCGCCGAGCTGCGCAATCGCCGGCCGCTCAGCTCGCCGCACCTCGCGTACGGCGAGGAAACGGCCAATGAACTGGCCATGCTGGCGGTCGTGGCCGACGCGCATCGCCGCTATGGCCGGTTCGCGATCCCGACCTACGTGATCTCCAAGGCCGACAGCGTGTCGGATGTGCTGGAGGTCGCGGTGCTCCTTAAGGAGGTCGGCCTGTTGCGGCCGCCGCACAACGGCGACGGGGAAGGCCGGCTCGAGGTCGACATCGTGCCGCTGTTCGAGACGATCGGCGACCTGCAGCGTTGCGGCGGCATCATGCAGGCGCTGTTCGCCTTGCCCGACTATCGCCGCCTGCTGGCGTCGCGCGGCGACGTGCAGGAAGTGATGCTGGGCTACTCCGACAGCAACAAGGACGGCGGCTACCTGACCTCGACCTGGGAGCTCTACAAGGCCGAGCTGACGCTGATCGAGCTGTTCCGCCGAGAAGGCGTCGGGTTGCGGCTGTTCCACGGTCGCGGCGGCTCGGTGGGACGCGGCGGCGGGCCGAGCTACGACGCGATCCTGGCCCAGCCGGCCGGCGCCGTGCAGGGCCAGATCCGCATCACCGAGCAGGGCGAGGTCATCGCCGGCAAGTACTCCAATGCCGAGGTCGGGCGACGCAACCTCGAGACCCTGGCGGCCGCCACCTTCGAGGCGACGCTGCTGGAGGACGGCAGGCCGGTGCCGGCGGCGTGGCGCGAGATCCTCGAGGACCTGTCGGGGCAGGCGTTCCGCGCCTACCGCGCGCTGGTCTACGAGACCGACGGGTTCGACCGCTACTTCCGCGAATCGACCGTGCTGGACGAGATCGCGACCCTGAACATCGGCAGCCGTCCGGCCTCGCGCTCGCGCCGGCAGGGCATCGAGGACCTGCGCGCCATCCCGTGGGTGTTCAGCTGGGCGCAGTGCCGGCTGATGCTGCCTGGCTGGTTCGGCTTCGGCGCCGCGGTGCAGGCGTGGCTGGCGGCGCATCCCGACGACGGGCTGGCGACGCTGCGCACGATGCATGCCGAGTGGCCGTTCTTCCGCACGACGCTCGCCAACATGGACATGGTGCTGGCCAAGAGCGACATCGCCATCGCCTCGCGCTACGCCGAGCTGGTGACCGACGCCGAGCTCAGCCAGCGCATCTTCGCGCGGCTGAAGGAGGAGTGGCAGGCCTCGATCGACGCGGTGCTGGCGATCACCGGCCAGAAGGCGCTGCTCGAGAGCAACCCGCAGCTGGCCCGCACCATCCACGACCGCTTCCCCTACATCGATCCCCTGAACCACGTGCAGATCGAGCTGCTGCGCCGCCACCGTGCCGGCGACGCGGCGCCCGAGGTCGTGCAGGGCATCCATCTCAGCATCAACGGCATCGCCGCCGGCCTGCGCAACAGCGGCTGAAGCGGCGGGCACCCACCCGGAGGAAACGACATGGACTTCAAGGACAAGGTGGCGCTGGTCACCGGCGGCGGCAATGGCATCGGCCGCGCCACGGCGCTGGGCTTCGCCGCGCGCGGCGCCAGGGTGGTGATCGTCGATCGCGACGCGGCGGCCGGCGAGGCGGTGGCGGGCGTGGTGCGCCAGCAGGGCGGCGAGGCGATCTTCGTGGTGGCCGACGTCACCGATTCGAAGTCCGTGCAGGCCTACGTCGCGCGGGCGGTCGAGACCTACGGCCGGATCGACTGCTTCCACAACAATGCCGGCATCGAGGGCAAGATCGCCACCATCGCGGACTACGACGAGGCGATGTTCGACCAGGTCATCGCGGTCAACGTGAAGGGCGTGTTCCTCGGCCTGAAGTACGTGCTGAAGCAGATGCTGGCGCAGAAGGGCGGCGGGGCGATCGTCAACACCGCCTCGACCGCCGGCCTGATGGGCTCGCCCGGCATGCCGGCTTACGTCGCCTCCAAGCACGCCGTACTCGGCCTGACCAAGACCGCGTCGGGCGAGGTCGCGCGGCAGGGTATCCGCGTCAACGCCGTGTGCCCCGGCCCGATCGACACGCGCATGATCCAGGACCTGCAGAAGCAGCTGAACCCGGCCGATCCCGAGCGGGTCGCGGCCACCTACCAGTCCTCGATCCCGCTCGGCCGCTACGGCACCGCCGAGGAAGTGGCCAATACGGTGCTGTTCCTGTGCTCCGACCTCGCGACCAACATCACCGGCGCCCACTTCGTGGTCGACGGCGGCCGCACCTCGACGCCGGGCGCGGTCACGTCGATGAACAAGTAGGAGCGGTCAGGCGATCTTGCCGGTTCGGACACCGTTCTCGATCACTTCGGCCCGGCCGGTTTCCTGGTAGCCCAGGTTGAAGTTGCCCCGCACCATGTTGTGCTTGGTAGTGGGCCATTTTTCGCGCGGCTTGAGACGTCCGGTCTCCATCCATTCGTCGATGACGAAGCGGGTCTTGATCCACTTGTCCTCGACATTGGAGAGCGTGCGCCGGTCGAGGCCGTTGGCGTCGTAGGGCTGGGCGGATGCCTCGCAAAGCGCCGGACCGGCGAGCACAGTGCCGAGGATGGTGCGTCGATACATCATGTCGGGCTCCTGTCGTCAGCGGTCCACGAAGTCGGGGCGCTTCACGCCGGGCATGAACTCGTAGAGCCGGGCCAGAGCCCGCTCGGGCGTCCGGGCGACATCGCTGTCGAAATACAGGAACTTCATCCAGAAGGCGGGTTCCGCAAGGCGCCCTTCCACGAGGTGCTCCTCCCAGAGACCGGCCTTCAGGAGCGGCTCGGCTTCCCGGCGAAAGTCTGCGGTTCGCGCCTCGCCGTCCTTGAGCCGCAGGCAACCGTAGACACCGGCCATTTCCAAGGCAGGCAGAGTCTTCGGATCGGGCGGTCCTTCGGCCTGGTAGAAGTACAGACCGACGTCGGGCTGCTTCGCGGCCAGAGCCAACGCGAGATGCTCGCTCAGTCGTTGCCGCCGCAATCCGTTGTCCGCCTGCAACTGCGCTGGCGTCGCCTTGTGCCAGCAGTCCCATTCCGCGCTCAGCGCCTGTGCGAAGTGCGTCTCCGAGCCTTCCATCCCGCAGAGCCATTTGGCGAGGCCCAGCGTACGCCGCCAGACGTAGATCGCGTAGTAGTCGTCGTGCCAGAAGTCGCGTGGGCCGCTGTACAGGCCGATCGAGGGCTCGGGCCGGCTCTCCATCCACGTCACGATGGCCTCCAGGGTGGGCCGCACCCTGTCGGCCAGGCCCAGCAGGAATCCCGTGACCAGCGAGTTGGTCAGCACCGACACGTACAGCGGCTGGCCCTGCGGCGGCATCTTGTCAGGCACAAACTCGGTTTCGTACTTCAGGGCGAAGTCGAGCCAGAACTGGCGCTTGCGGACGGGATCGAACGTCATGCCCCAGAGACGGGCTGAGAGTGCGAGCCGTTACAGGGTTCCGCACGGCGCGCCGACCGCGCTTCGCCACGCCGCGGCCTCTGCTAGTCTCCCGGTCTCGAAAGGGTGGAAATGATGGACGTGATCACGCGCGCGCAGCCCGAGGCCGGGGAAATCGCAGCGTCATGGCTGCAGGAATTCGGCGAGGCGATGGAGGCCGGCAAGGCCGCCGCCGCCGCGCGCTGCCTCGCGGCCGACGGCCACTGGCGCGACGTGCTGGCCTTCACCTGGGACATCGGCACGGTGAGCGGCGGGGCGGCGATCGAGGTGGCGTGGGCGGCGCGGCTCGACGTCGTGAAGCCGCGCGGCTTCGTCCTGCCGACCCACCGCTCGGCGCCGCGCTTCGTGCGGCGCGCCGGGGTCGACTGCATCGAGGCGATCTTTACCTTCGAGACCTCG
>JAIUOX010000167.1 GCA_020160955.1 Pseudomonadota bacterium | reverse complement strand
TGGCCGACGGGTCCTTCGGGTCGGGATACTCGCGCGCGAAGGCCAGCATCACGAGGTCGCCGTCGGCCATGATGGCGACCAGCGGCGCCTTGACCTTGGCCTCGACCGGGCTGGGCTTGCGGACCTTGCTGAAGAAGTCGACGAAGGCCTGGCGGCCGGTCGGCACCATCGGGTTGTGCTGGATGTAGTCGGCGGCCATGTATTTCTCGGCCTTGTCCATCTGCGCCGCCTCGAACACCTCGCGCCAGAAGTCGTAGACCAGCCGCTTGTTGGCCGCGAGCGCGGGATCCTTCGACACCAGCATCGACTCGTGGTCGGGATTGCCGACCACCGGGACCTGGGCATGGAGCGGGGCGTGAGCGGCGAGCGCGAAGAGCAGGGCGACAAGAGTGGTGCGGAGCTTCATGACGATCCTCTGGCGGCGACGCCGAACCGTAGGCAGGGTGCCGGGTGCGGTCCATGTCCGATCCGAGAGATCACCGGCATGTGACGACGTCATTGGACGGCGCGGGAGACGAGCATGACGAGATCGATCAGCCTTTTTCTCCTGGCTGCCCTCGCGCTCGCCGCGGGAGCGGCCGCCGCGCAGGAGCCGCTGCCGCGCCGCGGCGCCTGCCCCAGCGGCTACCACGTGAGCGGCGACTACTGCGTGCCGAGCTCGGCGTCGGCGCGACCGGCGCTGCCGCGGGTCGGCGCCTGTCCCAGCGGTTACCAGGTCAGCGGCGACTATTGCCTCGCCAGCAGCGACCGCTCGAAGACCGCGGTGATCCGGCGTGGCGCCTGCCCCGCCGGCTACCACGTGAGCGGCGACTACTGCCTGCAGAATTGAGCGTTCCCTAGTCGGCCTTGATGCCGGCCGACTTGATCACCCGCGCCCACTTGTCGGTCGCGTCGGCGAGGATCTTGCCGAACTCGGCGGGCGTGCCGCCGAGCGGCGTGCCGCCCAGCTCGACGATGCGGCCGCGGATCTTCGGGTCCTTGAGGCCGGCGTTCAGCTCCCTGTTGAGCAGCGCGACGATCTCCGCCGGCGTCCCGGTCGGCACGCCGATCCCGGCAAAGCCGCTGGCCTCGTAGCCGGGCACGAACTCGGCCACCGTCGGGATGTTGGGCAGCACGTCGAGGCGCGTCGCCGTCGTCACCGCCAGCGCGCGCAGCTTGCCGGCATTGACCTGCTCGATCGACTCGGAGACCGGCGCGAACACGACCTGGACGTGGCCGGCGATCAGGTCGCCGACCGCCAGCGCGCCGCCGCGGTAGGGCACGTGCAGGAGGTTCACGCCGGCCATCATCTTGAACAGCTCGGCGGCGATGTTCTGCGGCGTGCCGGCCCCGGCCGAGCCGTAGTTGATCTTGCCCGGGTTGGCCTTGGCGTAGGCGATGAACTCCGGCAGCGTCTTGACCGGCAGCGACGGGTTGACCACCACGAGGTAGGCCAGCCGCGCGGCGCAGATCACCGGCGAAATCTCGCGCAGGAAGTCGACCGTGAGGTTGGAATAGAGCGCCGGGTTGATGGCGTGCGGCGTCACGACCTGCAGCAGCGTGTAGCCGTCGGGCGGCGACTTGGCCGCCATCTCGGTCGCGATGTTGCCGCTGGCGCCCGGCTTGTTCTCGACGATGAACTGCTGGCCGAGCCGCTCGGTCAGCCACTGCGCGGCGAGCCGGGCCTGGATGTCGGTCGCGCCGCCGGCGGTGAAGCCGACGAGGATGCGGGCGGGCCGCGACGGGTAGGCCTGCGCGGCCGCGACCCGCGGCAGGACGGCGGCGCCAGCGGTGCCGGCGGCGAGCGCCACGATGGAGCGACGGGAAACGCCCATTTCATCCTCCCTTGCCTCGCCTCTTCGCGGTTCTCCACGCGGGCAGCTTGCAAACAGGCTACACCCGTTCGCCGCGCCGTCCTACTGTCGGCCCATGATCTCGCGCAGAAGTGCCCTCCTCGGCCTGGCGGCAACGACCGCCGGTTGCACCACCGGCCCCGCCCGGCAGACCGCCTACCAGATGCCGGTCGCGCCGCCGCCGCCCGACCGCTCGACCATGGGCATCGACGCGGTGATCGACATCAGCCGCTTCGTCACGGTCAGCGACTTCCGCCAGGTCCATGCCAGCGGCATCCTGGGCGTGATCCAGAAGGCGACCGAGGGCGGCGACTACGTCGACCCGACCTGCGCGCCGCGCCGCCCGGCAGCCGAGGCGGCCGGCCTGCTGTGGGGCACCTACCATTTCGGCACCGGCCAGATGTCGGGCGAGCGCCAGGCGACCTTCTACCTGTCGGTCACCAAGCCGGGTCCCCGCACCCTGCTGGCGCTCGACCTCGAGCTCAACGAGCCCAACCCGCGGAACTCGATGCGGGTCGACCAGGCCGAGGAGTTCGTGCGCACGGTGTCCAACGCCACCGGCCGCCTGCCGGCGATCTACGTCCACCCGACCTGGGCCGACGGCGAGCCGCTGCCCAACTCCAACTACCGTCTCGACCGGCCCGTCACGGCCGGCTCGATCCTCGCCCGCTGCCCGCTGTGGGTCGCCGACTACCACGATTCGCCGGAGGTGCCGCAAGCCTGGGCGTCGGTCGGCTGGAAGCTCTGGCAGTACGCCGGCGACGAGCACGCCGGCAAGCCGGCCTACGGCCAGACCAACATCGTGAAGGGCGTGAGCCACGCCGACCGCAACCTGTTCAACGGCGACGCCGCCGGGCTGCGGCGCTTCTGGGGCGCGTGATGGCGGAAACCGGCAAGCGGCCGGCCCGCGACGAGCGGCGGGCGCACTTCGGCTGGTGGACCGCGATCGCCAGCCGCTGGGCCGACTGCGACGCCTACGGCCACGTCAACAACGCCACCTACTACAGCTGGTTCGACACCGCGCTCACCACCATGGCGATCGAGCGCGGCGTGCTGCGCGCGCCGGGCCAGACCTCGATCGGCCCCACCTCGATTGGCCTGTGCATCGCCAGCGGCTGCGAGTTCGTGGCGCCGATCGGCTTTCCCGAGACGGTCGAGGTCGGGGTGCGGATCGGCCGGATCGGCAACAGCTCGCTGCGCTACGAGCTGGCGATCTTCCGGGCAGGGGTCGAGGAACCGGCCGCGGTCTGCCATTTCACCCACGTCTTCGTCGACGCCGCGACGCGAAAGGGCGTGCCCCTGACCGCCCCGCAGAAGGCGGCCATTGCCGACCTCGTGCTCTGAGGGTTTGATACGGTTCGACTACGGGAAAACGGGAGAGAAACGACCATGCGGCGGAACAAGATCAAGGAACTGTGGCGCGCCAACAAGTGCGCGACGCTGGGCTGGCTGTCGGTGTCGCACAGCTTCACCGCCGAGGTGATGGCGCGGCTGGGCTTCGACGCGCTGTGCGTCGATCTCCAGCACGGCCTGTCGGAGATGAAGGACGTCGTGCCGATGCTGCAGGCGATCTCCCAGACCGACACGGTGCCGGTGGTGCGCGTGGCGTGGAACGAGCCGGCGGCGATCATGAAGGCGCTCGACCTCGGCGCCTACGGCATCATCGTGCCGCTGGTCAACACCGCCGCCGAGGCCGCCGCGGCGGTCGCGGCCTGCCGCTACCCGCCGGTCGGCATGCGCTCGTCCGGCCCGATCCGCGCCGTGCAGTACGGCGGCGCCGACTACGTCGCCCACGCCAACGACGAGATCGTGGTGATGGCGATGATCGAGACCAAGGAAGGCCTCGCCAACCTCGACGCGATCTGCGCCACGCCGGGCCTCGACGCGGTCTACATCGGCCCCGCCGACCTGTCGTTCGCGCTCGGCCTGCCGCCGCGCGGCGACAATCCCGACCCGCTGCACCTCGCGACCTGCGACAAGATCCTGGCGGCGGCGCACAAGGCCGGCATCAAGTGCGTCATGCACTGCGCCAGCGCCGCCTTCGCGGCCGGCGCGGTCAAGCGCGGCTTCGACATGGTGATGCTGACCTCCGACGTGCTGTGCCTGACCGCCGGCGCGAAGAAGGAGCTCGAGGAACTGAAGGCCAAGACGGCCTGAAGTCGGCCTGAAGACGGCCTGGGCGGGCCATCGAACCGGCGACCGCCTGCCTGGCGGTCGCCGGCTCTCGCCCGGATGCTCAGGCCGCCAGGGCGGCGCGTGTCCTGACGATCATGAGCGCGGCTTCGGCCGCCTCGCGTCCCTTCTTGACGAAGTGCTCGCTGAACGACTGGACGTGGTAGTCGGTCGGCTGGAAGTGATGCGGCGTCAGCGACACCGAGAGCACGGGCACGTCGGTGTCCAGCCCGACCCGCATCAGGCCGTCGACGACGGCGCGCGCCACGAACTCGTGCCGGTAGATTCCCCCGTCGACGACCAGCGCGGCGGCGACGATCGCGTCGTACTTGCCGGACTTGGCGAGATCGCGGGCGACCAGCGGGAGTTCGAAGGCGCCCGGCACGTCGAACACGTCGACCTGGCTTTCGGGGACGAGCTGCAGGAAGCCTTCCAGTGCCTTGCTGACGATCTCGCCATGCCAGTTGGCCTTGATGAAGGCGAAGCGGGTGTGTGTCACGGTGATCTCCTTTAGGGTTTGTCGACACGTCACCCAAGGCGATCACGAGCGAGCAGCCGCCGCGGAAGCGACGCCTGTTCGCGCGTTCTCTTTCATCCGGACTATGACCGTCGGCCCAGGCCTCTCACCTGGTCTGCTGACCCTTCCACCGGAAGGCGCTCGCGGGCTCGCGACCGAGGTCGCATACCGCCGGTAGGGAGTTTCACCCTGCCCTGAGAACAGATATACGCTGCGCCGTGCAGGAGTAACGGTCAAGCATCGACCCCATCGGTTGCAGCAAGGGCAGACATGAAGAATGGAAGCGTCACGATCGGCGTCATCGGCGCCGGCATCATGGGCGAGCGGCTGCTGAACGCGATCCTGCAGCAGGACCCCGCGCTGGTGCGGGCGGCCGGTATCTGGGACCCCTCGCCCGACGCAATGGCGCGGATGGCGAAGACCTTCCCCGACGTGCCGCGCCTGCCCGATGCGGCGGCGGCGATCGCCGCCGGCGACTGCACCTACATCGCGTCGCCGCCGGCCTCGCATCTCGGGCATGCCCGCGCGGCGCTGGCCGCCGGCAAGCGCGTGTTCTGCGAGAAGCCGCTGTCGGTCGACGTCGCCGACGCCCGCGCCTTCGTGGCCGAGGCCGGCGGCCGCGGCGCGGTCAACTTCCCGTTCGCCTCGTCGCCCGCCGTGGCGACGCTGCGCCGGTGGATCGAGGCGGGCGAGATCGGCACGCCGCGCCGCATCGCGATCGAGGTCGCCTTCGCCCGCTGGCCGCGCGGCTGGCAGGTCGACGCGGCCGGCTGGCTCGACCGGCCGGCGCAGGGCGGCTTCACCCGCGAGGTCGTCTCGCACTTCCTGTTCCTGTCGCGGCGCTTCGGCGGGCCGTTGCGCGACGCGCAGGGCAAGGCCTCGTTCCCGGAAGCGGGCAAGTCCGAGCGCCGCCTCGCCGCCACGCTGCGGGCTGGCGACCTGCCGGTCACGCTAGCGGGCGCGGTCGGCGAGACGACCAAGGACGATCACAACGTCTGGCTGCTGGAAGGCGACAAGGGCGCGGTGCGGCTGTGCGACTGGTCGATCGCCGAGCGCCGCGCCGCCGACGGCACGTGGCAGCCGGCGCCGGACGCCCTTCCCCAGGAACAGGCCCGGCCGCTGGCGCTCAAGCGACAACTTGAAGGCGTCGCCCGCCTCGCACGCGGCGAGCCCCATCACCTCGCCACGCTCGCCGAGGCGCTGAACGTCCAGGAGATCGTCGAAGCCCTGCTGGCCGGTTGACGCGGCGTCCCGCGTCCCTAGGCTGGGGGCCGGGAAAGTGCTTGGGGAAGCCACGATGTCCAATGTCCGCCACGGCGCCGCGTGCGGCTGCCTGACGCCGCTGTTTCGCAACCTGACGCGACGCCACGCGATCGGCCTCGGCCTCGGCGGTGTGCTGGCCACGGCGTTGCCGGCCGCGGCGGCGGGCGGCAGCTACGAGGCGATGCTGGTCAACTGCATCGACCCGCGCTTCACCACCTTCAGCCAGGCCTACATGGCGGGCCAGGGCATGAAGGACAAGTTCTCCCACTTCGTGATCGCCGGCGGGCCGATCGGCGTCGTCGCGCCGCAGTTCGCCGACTGGCAGAAGGCGTTCTGGGACAACCTCGCGATCACCGTCCAGCTGCACGAGATCAAGAAGGTGGTGGGCCTCACCCACCGCGACTGCGGCGCCGCCGCGGTGGCGTTCGGCGACGCCATCAAGACCGACCGGGCGCTCGAGACGGCGAAGCACAGCGAAGCGCTGCGCACCTTCCGCGCCGAGATCGGCAAGCGCCAGCCCAAGCTCGAGGTCTTCACCGGCATCATGGCGCTCGACGGCACGGTCGAGGTCGTGAGCTAGGCGCGCCTAGCCCCGCACCTGCCCCGGCGTGAAGCAGTAGATGTAGCCCTCGCGCTCGCACAGGTGGCTGCGGCCGTCGTGGCCGTAGTCGGTCGGCAGCGTGATCTCGCGCGGCACGGTCAGCCAGTCGTGCCCGTTCCACGCCCGCCACAGGCCGTCGTTGCCGAGGAAGGCGCGAGTCGGGCGGCAGTCGCCGTTGTCGCAGCACGACACCGCCGGGTTATCCGGCTTGCGCCACTGGTGATAGATGTCATGGCCCCGCGCGCCCGCCGCCGCGACGACCAGGAGGGCGGGCAGCAGGACGACCAGCCTGACACCGGGCAGCAGCGCAGCGGGCAGCAGCGCAGCGGGCGACGGGACGGCGCGCTTCATCCGGCTTTAGCGCCGCGGACATCCTTCGGTTGCGTCGCGAGGCGTGATGCCGGCGTGACCCGGCGCCCGCAGCAAGGCCCTTCCCACCGGTTTCCGGACGGACATGAGTCACAAAAAATGGAAGTGGCGCCCCGAGACGGGCTGCAGAAAAGCAATGAGTTCATAAGTCTAGCACTGAGTGCGACACCGAGCGGGCGCACCGCCTATTGGGAGATTACTAGGCGCGGTGTCGCACCTTTGGGATCGCCCTAAACTAGGGAGCCCCGTCCAGCCATCTCGCTTGCGCTTTTGATCACGAGGTAAGCAGAACGAGCACTTCAGGATCTGGAAACCCAACCTGAACGCCTCGGCGGATCCTACCTCTAGGGTTGGTGTAACCAATGCGGCAGGCCACAGACAAGGCGGCCGCCTGCGGAAGCGCCTGCACAAGGTCGGGGTTCGACGGAACGCAGCTACGTTCTTGCTCAGGCTGGATCGCTAGTTGGGTGCGTTGGGATATCACCCTGACTGGCTCAGCTGCGTTCAGCGCGAGGCTATCTTCCCTTTAGCAACTGATCAAAAAAGGCGCGGGTCTGGGCCTCAGCGTCCCGGGTCGCAGCGGAGTCGCCCTCAATTCGGCGCGTCGTCACCCTTCCCTGCCCAATTCCCTGCACCCACTTCGTCCCGCAGTTGCAGTCGAACGAGTGGTAGACACCCGGGTAGACCGTCAGCTGAACGAGCGACGGGTCGATGGCCGTACGGGAAATCTCCACGCACTCGGAGGCTAGCGTCCAATCGTCCTTCTCGCCGATCAAAATCTTGACAGGCAGAGCGACGTAGCGGGCTGCCTGCACCTTGCCGTCAAGCCGGCAGGGCGGGTAGTAGGCGACCGCCCCCCTGATGCCATAGTCCGCCCAGCGCGTTTCGGCTTGCACCCCCGCCATGATCGAATATCCGCCGTGCGAGAAGCCGAGGACCCCCAGTTTGTTTGCCTGGATGTACGGCTGCGTCTGCAGGTATTTGGCCGCCGCGATAGCGTCGCGAGCGCGCTGCCTCGGCGGGACCGACTCGGCCTCAAGGCAGCGGTTAACCGTCCCACGGGTGCTGAAGCTGTCGACAATCACCGCGACGTAGCCCCAGGTCGTAAGCCGCTTGGCCCAGGCTTGGTCCTTGCTGTTCACGCCGCCGCAGTCGTGAAGGATGATCACGGCCGGGAACGGTCCGGCGCCGTCCGGCCTGTAGATGGTGGCATTGATGGGCGCTTTGTCGATAGCGCCGCTCGTAGTCTCCGTCTGGAGGCGCACGGTCTGGGCAGACAATAGGCTCGGGAATGCGACTAAGGCGCCTGCCAGTACGACGCACGCAAATTGAGCCGTTATTCTAACCACGTCTTGCCTCCATTCTCAGGCCAACAGACCGGCCCGACTACTATAACTTTAGTCGATAGATTGATCTACAACCACGTGGTCGCTTCCGGGCAGGACGTGCTAGTCCGAATCGCCCGGAATGTTCGCGGATTGAGGGTGTCGGCCGCCATCTCCCAGGAGGCGTGGGCCAGCGAAGCCGAGATCGATGTCACGTACGTCAGCGCTATCGAACGTGGAGTAGAAACCCGAGCGTGGAAAAATTGCAGCGGATCGCGATGGCGCTGCGGCGTGACGCCGTCAAGCTGGTCGCGGCGCCATCTTCTAGGACGGCCACACT
>JAIUOX010000166.1 GCA_020160955.1 Pseudomonadota bacterium | reverse complement strand
AGTAGTGCGGCGGGGTCCAGAAGAAGATGACGAGGAAGAGGATGACCGCGGGCCAGCCGACCGTGCCGGTCACCGCGGACCAGCCGATGAGCGTCGGCATGCAGCCCGCGATGCCGCCCCAGACGATGTTCTGCGACGTGCGCCGCTTGAGGAGCATCGTGTAGCCGACGGCGTAGAGGGCGATGGCGAGCAGCGAGAGCGCCGCCGAGACGAGGTTGACCGCGACGGCGAACCACACGGTGGACACGACGGTGAGGACCGCGCCGAACGTCAGGCCCTCCCGGACGGTGATCTCGCCGGTGACCATCGGCCGGTTGCTCGTGCGGTGCATGAGCCGGTCGATGTCGCGGTCGTAGACGGAGTTGAACGTGTTCGCGGCCCCCGCGCTGAGGATGCCGCCGAGCAGCGTCGCGGCGACGAGCCGGAGCGAGGGCACACCCCCCTCGGCGAGGAACATGACCGGCACGGTCGTCACGAGCAGCAGCTCGATGATGCGCGGCTTGGTCAGCGCCACGAAGGCGGAGACCCGGCGCCCACGGCCGCGGGCGGCGACGGGCGCCGATGCGGCAGTCAGGGGGGAGGTGGCCACGTCGTCCTTCGCGGTCGGCCGGAACGGTGCGCCGCGATTCTAGCCGCCGTCGTGCAGAACCCCGTCGACCGCCCCTCACCGGGGGTCCGGTCCGGCACTAGGGTGGGTCGGACCAGCGTCACACGGCGCCCTCACCGCCGGTGGTTCCGCCCGAGTTCGTTCCCGTGAGAGAGGTTTCCCTTGACCACCACCACCACCCGCAAGCGCTCCACCTCGCTGCTGGCCGACTCGCTCGACTTCCTGGGCGACAGCGCCAACTACGCGTTGAGCCTGTTCGTGCTCGGCCAGGTGCTGGCCTGGCGGGCGCGCGCCTCGCTGGTCAAGGCGGCCAGCATGGGCGGCTTCGGCCTGTGGGTGGCGGCGACCACGATCCAGCACGCGCTGGCCGGCACGGTGCCGTCGGCGCCGGTGATGGGCGTAGTCGGCACGCTGGCCTTCGCCGCCAACCTCGGCGTCGCGGTGCTGCTGTACCGTTGGCGCGACGGCGACAGCAACATGCGCTCGGTCTGGATCTGCACCCGCAACGACGCGCTCGGCAACCTCGCGGTGCTGGCGGCGGCGGCGGGCGTGTTCGGCTCGGGCAGCGGCTGGCCGGACTACATCGTCGCGGCGATCATGTCGGGCCTGGCCCTGTGGGGCGCGGTCGTGGTGACCCGCCACGCGATCTCGGAACTGGCCGAAACCCGCCGGGGACACGCCCCGGCGGAGTAACGTCGGCCAACGGCCCTAGGCCGTTGGCAGCTTGTAGCCCTCGAACTGCTTGCGCAGCGCGGTCTTCAGGATCTTGCCGGTGGCGCCGTGCGGGATGGCGTCGACGAACTGCACGTCGTCGGGCATCCACCACTTGGCGATCTTGCCCTCGAGGAACTTCAGGACGTCCTCCTTGGTGACCGGGGCGTCGGGCTTGCGGTGGACGATCAGCAGCGGCCGCTCGTCCCACTTCGGGTGGGCGACGCCGATCACCGCCGCCTCGGCGACGCCGGGGCAGCCCATCGCCGCGTTCTCGAGGTCGATCGAGGAGATCCACTCGCCGCCCGACTTGATGACGTCCTTCGAGCGGTCGGTGATGACCACCGAGCCGTCCGGCTCGATCTTGCAGACGTCGCCGGTCGCGAACCAGTCGTCGCCGAGGAACTGGCTCTGGCCGTCGCCCTTCATGTAGCCCTTCACGATCCACGGGCCGCGCACCACCATGTTGCCCGAGACGCTGCCGTCCTGCGGCAGGTCGTTGCCGGCGTCGTCGATGATCTTCATCTCGCAGCCGAACACCGGCCGGCCCTGCTTGGCGGTCAGCGCGAAGCGGTCGGCGTCGGGCAGGGCGCGCTCGCCGCGGTTGAAGCGGGTCAGCGTGCCGAGCGGGCTCATCTCGGTCATGCCCCAGCCCTGCGCGACCTCGACCTCGTGCTCCTTCCAGAAGCGCTCGATCATCGCCAGCGGCACGGCCGAGCCGCCGATCAGCGTGCGGCGGACCGACGCCATCTTCTTCTTGTTCTGGGCGCAGTAGTCGAGCAGCGCCAGCCACACGGTCGGCACGCCGGCGCTCAGCGTCACCTGCTCCTGGTCGAGCAGCTCGTAGACCGAGGCGCCGTCCAGCTTGAAGCCGGGGAACACCAGCTTGGTGCCGCAGAACGGCCCGGCATAGACGAGGCCCCAGGCGTTGGCGTGGAACATCGGCACCACCGGCAGGATGGTGTCGTCCGGGCTGAGCGACAGCACCGGGCCCGAGCACATCATCATCGAGTGGATCATGGTCGAGCGGTGCGAGTAGAGCACGCCCTTGGGGTTGCCGGTCGTGCCCGAGGTGTAGCAGAGCGACGACGCCGTCTTCTCGTCGAACGACGGCCAGGTGAGGGTGCCCGGCTTGTCGGCGATCAGCTCTTCGTAGCACAGCAGGTTCGGGATCTTCGACGAGGCCGGCATGTGGGCACGGTCGGTCATCAGCACGACGTGCTTCACCGTCTTGAGGTGCTCCCACACGCCCTCGACGATCGGCAGCAGGTTGAGGTCAACGAAGATGACCTTGTCCTCGGCGTGGTTGGCGATGTAGGCGACGTGCTCGGGCGCCAGCCGCGGGTTGATCGTGTGCAGCACCGCGCCGATGCCCGAGATGCCGAAGTACAGCTCGAAGTGGCGGTAGGTGTTCCAGGCGATGGTGCCGACCCGGTCGCCCAGCTTGACGCCCAGCCCCTGCAGCGCCTCGGCGACCTGCTTGGAGCGCTTCAGCGCGTCCTTGTAGCCGTAGCGGTGGATCGGGCCCTCGACCGTGCGGGTCACGATCTCGACGTCGGGATAGTAGCGACCCGCGAAGTCGATGATCTGCGAGATCAGCAGCGGGCGGTCTTGCATCAGGCCGAGCATGGCGTTTCCAGTTTCGTTGTGTTGGGCGAAGACGTTGGCCTTTCTATAGCCCAACTCGCGCCTCCGGGCGAAGGGGCTTCCCGTCGCCCGCCTGGGCCGGCCTGGGGCGTGCCACGCCGAAGCGCTCGTACAGCACCGGCAGCAGCAGCAGCGTCAGCGCGGTCGCCGTGAACAGGCCGCCGATCACCACGATGGCCAGCGGCTTCTGGATCTCGGCGCCCGGCCCGGTGGCGAACAGGAAGGGCACGAGGCCGAGCGCGGCGATGGTCGCGGTCAGCGTCACCGGCCGCAGCCGGCGACGCGCGCCCTCCATCACCGCCTCGCGCAGCGGCAGCGTGCCCTGGGCCACCACCTGGTTGATGTAGCTGACCATCACCACGCCGTTCAGCACGGCGATGCCGATCAGGGCGATGAAGCCGACCGAGGCCGGCACCGACAGGAACTCGCCCGACAGCCACAGCGCGATCACGCCGCCGACCGCCGCGAACGGCACGATGCCGAACACCAGCACCGCCTGGCGCAGCGAGTCGAAGGTCAGGAACAGCAGCAGGAAGATCACCGCCAGCGCGATCGGCACGACCAGCGCCAGCCGCGCCGAGGCGCGCTGCTGGTTCTCGAACTGGCCGCCCCACGCCAGCCGGTAGCCCTTGGGCAGCTTGACCTTGGCCGCCACCGCCGCCTTGGCCTCGTCGACGAAGCCGACGAGGTCGCGGTCGCGGACGTTGGCCAGCACGGTGGCGAAGCGCTCGCCGTCCTCGCGCACCACCTGGATCGGGCCGTCCTCCAGCCGCACGTCGGCGATCTGGCCGAGCTCGCTGACGCCGCCGTTGGGCAGCACGATCGGGATGCGCTCGAGGTCGTGCGGCGAGGCGCGCAGCCGCTCCTCGCCGCGCACCACCAGCGGCGTGCGGGCGTTGCCCTCCAGCACCAGCCCGACCTGCTGGCCGTCGACCCAGACGCGCAGCGCGTCCTGGATGTCGGTGGCGTTGAGGCCGAGCCGTCCGGCGCGCAGCCGGTCGACCTTCACCGTCAGGTACTTCATGCCCGAGTTCGACAGCGCGAAGACGTCGGCCGCGCCCGGCACGGTCCTGATCGCCGCGGCGATGTCGCGGGCGATCCGGTTGAGCTCGCCGATGTCCTCGCCGAACGCCTTGACCACGACGTCGCCGCGGGCGCCGATGATCATCTCCTGCACGCGCATGTCGATCGGCTGCGAGAAGGCGAAGCTGACGCCCGGCACCGTCTCCAGCACCTTGCGGACCTCGCCCAGCAGCCACTCGTTGCCGGGGCCCCGCCAGGTGTCGCGCGGCGCCAGCACCAGCAGCATGTCGGTCTCGTTGAGGCCGACCGGATCGATGCCGAGCTCGTCGGCGCCGGCGCGCGCCACGATCCGCTTGATCTCCGGGATCGCCTCCATCAGCGCCCGCTGCACCCGGAGGTCGATCTGCGCCGTCTCCTCGAGCGACACGGTGGGATGCTTGCGCAGCGTCACGATCGGCGTGCCCTCGTCCATCACCGGCATGAAGGTGGCGCCGATCCGCGGCCACACCACCGCGGTGGCGGCGATGCCCGCCGCCGCGGCGACCGCGAGGATCGCCGGCCGGCGCATCACCGTGGCGAGCAGCGGGTCGTAGAAGCGGTGCAGCTGGCGCACCAGCCACGGCTCGCCGCCATGGCCGGGACGCAGCAGCCACGCCGACAGCACCGGGACCACGGTCAGCGACAGGACCAGCGCCGCGCCCAGCGCGAAGCCGATGGTCAGCGCGACCGGCGAGAACAGCCGGCCTTCCAGGCCCTGCAGGGTCAGCAGCGGCGTGAACACCGTGGCGATGATCGCCACGCCCGAGACCAGGGGCATCGCGACCTCGCGCGTCGCCTCGAGGGTCAGCGCCAGGCGTTCGGCCAGCGTTGGCTTGCCGGCATGGGCCAGCCGGTGCTCGACGTTCTCGACCACCACCACGGCGCAGTCGACCAGCAGGCCGATCGCGATGGCCAGGCCACCGAGCGACATGATGTTCGCCGACAGGCCGACCGAGCCCATGATGCCGAAGGTCGCCAGCACCGACAGCGGCAGGATCAGCGACACCACGATCGCCGCGCGCAGGTTGCCGAGGAACAGCAGCAGCAGAACGACGACAAGGGCGATCGCCTCGAGCAGCACCTTCTGCACCGTCCACACCGCCTTGCCGATCAGATCCGAGCGGTCGTAGAAGATCTCGACCGTGGTGCCCTCGGGCAGCGACGGGCCGATCTCGGCCAGCTTTGCCTTGACGCCGTCGACCACCGTGCGCGCGTTGGCGCCGCGCAGGCCCAGCACCATCGCCCACAGCGCCTCGCCGTCGCCGTCGATCGTCACCACGCCGTTGCGCGGCATCGCGCCGTTGCGCACGTCGGCGACGTCGCCGACCCGCACGATGCCGGTCGGGGTCGAGGCGACCACGGTCTCGCGCACGTCCTCTAGCGTCTGGATGCGGCCCTCGGCGCGCACCAGCACGGCTTCCTCGCCGGCCCGCACGCGGCCGGCGCCGTCGTTGCGGTTGTTCTGCTCGAGCGCGCGCTCCAGCATCTCGGTGGTGATGCGCCGCGCCGCCATCGCGGCGGGCGAGGGCACGACCTCGAAGGTCCGCGCGAAGCCGCCCAGCACGTTGACGTCGGCGACGCCCGGCACGCCGCGCAGCGCCGGCCGGATCGTCCAGTCGACCAGGCTGCGCTTCTCGGTGAGGCCCATCTCGGGCGCCTCGATGGTGAACATCACCATCTCGGCGAGCGGCGTCACGATCGGCGCCAGCCCGCCGGTGGCGCCGGCCGGCAACTGGTCGCGCACCTCCTGCAGCCGCTCGTTGACCTGGGTGCGCGCCCAGAAGATGTCGACCCCGGGGGCGAACTCGAAGGTCATCAGCGCGACCGAGAAGCGGGTCACCGAGCGCATGCGCACCAGGTCGGGGATGCCGCGCATGGCGATCTCGATCGGCACGGTGACGCGCTTCTCGAGTTCCTCCGGCGGCAGGCCGGGCGCGCGCATCGAGACCAGCACCTGGACCGGCGCGACGTCGGGGAAGGCGTCGATCGGCAGCGAGCGGTAGGCGGTGGCGCCCCACGCCGCGAGGCCGAGGGCGGCAAGCGCCACCAGCAGGCGCTGGCGCAGCGCCAGGCCGACGAGAGCGGACAGCATGGCGGGTTACTCCGGGTCGCGGCGGGCGAGTTCGGCCAGCAGCGCGACCAGGCCGCGCGTCGCGATGCGGGCGTCGGGCGACAGCTCGGCGCGGATCGCCGCGTCGCGGGCGTTCTGGGCGACGACCTCGACCGGCATGGCGTTCACGCCGTCTTCCGAGCGCACGAAGATCCACGAGCGCTCGCGGTGGCGGACCACCGACGCCGACGGCACCACCCACTGCGGCGGCCCCTCGTTGTCGGCGCGCACGTTGACGGTCACCGCGAGGCCCGGCCGCACCCGGTCGACGCCGGCCTTGATCTCGGCGACCGCGACGATCGACTGCGTCGCGCCATCGACGCTGCGGCCGATGCGGATGACGCGGCCGGTCGCGCCCTGCGCCGGCAGCGACACCGGCGCGCCGACCTCGATCGCGTCGATCCGCGACGACGGCACCTGGATGTTGACCCACAGCGGGTCGAGCTGGGCGATCGTGAACAGCGGCTCGGCCGCCATCACGCGCGCGCCGGGGCTGGTATAGCGGCTGACCACGAAGCCCGGCTTGGGCGCGACGATCGCGATGGTCGGCGCGTAGTCGCGGGTCTTGCGCAGGATCTCGATCTCCGGCTCGCTCATGCCCATCAGGCGCAGCGCGTGCTCGCGCTCCTCGGCGCGGAAGCCGGTGGTCGCCGCGTCGGTCTCGGCGGTCCGGAGGTCGCGCTCGGGCAGGGCGCGGGCGGCGAACAGCGCCTCGGCGCGGCGCAGCCGGTCGCGGGCGAGGTTGGCGTCGGCATCGGCCGAGATGAAGTCGCGCTGGGCGGCGACCAGCTCGGGCGAGCGCATGCGCAGGATCGGCTGGCCGGCGGCGACCAGCTCGTCGGGCGCCACCTCGACTGCCTCGATCAGGCCGGTGACCGGCGCCGCCACGACGTGCAGCTGGCCCGGCGGCACCACCACGGTGCCGGGGAACGACAGGTCGGTGGCGCCGCGCTCGCGCTCCGGCGCGGCGAACTCGACGCCGCCGGCCTTGAGGGCGCGGGCGTCGAGCGGCAGGTCGACGGCGGCCGCCGGGCCGCTGAAGGCCTCGGCGGCCAGCGACAGGAGCAGGACGAGGGAAGCCGCGCCCATGGGCAGGGACGCCGGGAGGGCGGGGCGGAAGGGGGTGAACGTCATGACGCTTCAGGTGGGGACTGGCCGGCCTTTCTCAAAATTGATAATTGAAGAGAATATCATTTACGAAATTGATGGACCCCCGCGATGGCCGGCCTGCGCAACCTCGACATCGACCTGCTGCGTGCCTTCGTCAGCGTCGCCGACCTCGGCAGCTTCACCCGCGCCGCCGAGGCGCTGCTGCGCCGCCAGTCGACGCTCAGCCTGCAGGTCAAGCGGCTGGAGGACGGGCTGGGCCGCCGCCTGCTCGACCGCTCGGCGCGCCAGCGTGACGCCGCGCTCAAGAAGAAGCTGTCGATTGCCTGGGAGGGCCGCTGGTATGAGGTCAGCTTCGAGCTGGTGCCCGACGAGTACGAGCCGCACGCCTTCCTCACGGCGGTCGACGACGCGGGCGAGAACGTCGCGCGGCACCGCGTGGCCACGAACCTCAAGTTCACCCGCGACTCGATGAACGACTGGGTGCGCGCCGGGTTTCCGCAGCCCTGAAGCCCCACGGAGCGCGCAATTGAGCGAGAGCACCCGGGGCAACAGAGCTACGCTGCACGGCGCGATATGAACATCTTGTTTGCTTCGTCCGAGGTCGCTCCTTTCGCGAAGACGGGAGGCCTGGGCGACGTCGGCTCGGCGCTCCCGCGCGCGCTGGCTGCAGAAGGTCACGACGTTCGTGTCGTCATGCCGATGTACGCGCGCGTGAAGGGCGCAGGCCGGGTGTTCACCGAGGTGATTCCCGAGCTGTGGCTCGACCTGGGCGGCACGCGGGTGAAGGTCTCCATCTACGAGAGCCCGCTGCCCGGCACGAAGGTGCCCGTCTACTTCGTGCGCTGCCCGCCGCTGTACGACCGGCCGTCGCTGTACGGCAATTCACCAGACGAGCACCTGCGCTTTTCGGTGTTGAACTGGGCGGCGCTCAAACTCTGCCAACACCTGCGCTTCGCGCCCGACGTCATTCATTGCAATGATTGGCAGACGTCGCTCATTCCATTGCTGCTGCGCGCCCGCTTCTCGTGGGACCGGTTGTTCGCGAACACGCGCACGGTGCTCACGATTCACAACCTCGGGCACCAGGGCACGTTCCCCTCGAGCGTGATGCGCGAGACCGGCCTGCAAGACAGCTGGTACCTCTTCCATCAAGACGAGCTGAACGCGGGGCGGCTCGGCTTCTTGATGACCGGTTTGCTGTACGCGAACGCCATCACCACCGTCAGCCCCACCTACGCGCGCGAGATTCAGACACGGGAGCAGGGCGTGGGGCTCGACCACATTCTTCGCCAGCGCAGCGACGCGTTGACGGGCATCTTGAACGGCATCGACGAAGACGAGTGGAACCCGGCGGCAGACAAACACCTGCCGATGGGCTTCACCGCCGACGCGCTGCGGGGCGCGCCCTTTCGCGCGGCGCGCATGACGCTCTTCGCGCACGTCACGTGGGAGCTGTGCCTCGACGCC
>JAIUOX010000165.1 GCA_020160955.1 Pseudomonadota bacterium | reverse complement strand
CGCGACGGCGGCCTTGGCGATCAGGTTCATTGCGAACTCCGGTTGAGGGTGCACCGGGTATGGCACAACCGGGCTTCCTCGTAACCCCCTTCCCCCCGCCTCACCCCCTCCCTGCGGGAGGGTGAGTGAAGCCCGACACGCGATTTTGCACTAAAAGACACCAGGTCTTTCACACCTCGATTTTTCGCTCCGCCCGTGGGCAAGAGGCTGGCACTCTGATGCTTCCTCTCCCCCAATTATTGACCGTTGTGCCGGCGTTTAGCGACCCCTCGGACCCGAGATAATTACCTCGCGGGCAGCACCCGCCTCATTGGAGTTCGAGCCTATCGTGTAGGTCGTGCTGACGGCCTCGAACCGGCAGCCAGCGAAGGCATCCCGGACGGCGGCCACGTCGTTCAGCGAGACCAGGAAGCGGCCCTTCACACGCCTCAACCGCTCGGCCAGCCGGCCGAGGTCCTCTCTGGACCACAGGCCCTTTCCGTAGTCGGTCTCCGACCCCCAATAGGGCGGGTCGCAGTAGAACAGGGTGCCAGCCCGGTCGTAGCGATCGACGAAGGCATCCCAGGGCAGGCATTCGATCGCTACCCCGGCCAGGCGCTCGTGCACGCCCTCCAACAGCGGCACCAGCTTGGTGATGTCGAAGCGGGCCGGGCCATAGGTGACGCCGAAGGTCTGCCCGGCGACTTTGCCACCGAACGCCGTCCGCTGGAGGTAGATGAACCGGGCGGCCCGCTCGAGGTCCGTGAGGGTGGCGGGATCGGTGGCCTTCAAGCGCTCGAATTCCCGCCGGCTTGTGAGCTGCCAGCGGATCATGTCCAGGAAGGCCACGTAGTGGCGCTGGAGCACCCTGAACAGGGTGACGACCTCGCCGTTGATGTCGTTCACGACCTCGCCCGGCGCTCGGAACGGGCGACGTAGGAAGACCCCTCCCATACCGACGAAGGGCTCGGCATAGAGCTGGTGCGGAATGCCAGCGATCCGGTCGGCGATGCGGTCGGCCAGGTTGCGCTTGCCGCCGATCCAGGGGGCCACCGGCCGCGCCGGCCGTGCAGGAATAAGACTCGACTCTCGCTTCATGATGCTCTCGATTCGACCCGCCCCTGCAGGGGTGGCGGGATGGCCACGGTAGGCCGCTGTGGTCGTGCGGAGCCCACTCCGCGGTTTGCACGGCACCCACCGTGCAACCCCTGCCGGCCTATGGCGCGGCAGCAGGATCGAAAATGCGCGACCGACGCTGCGTCGGAGAGGGATGCGCAAATGGTAGATACGCCCAAGCAGCGCGCCGGCGCCGGCTTCCTATTTGAACTCTTGGATGGCGGAAACTCTTTCAAACTCACCCTGCCGCCGATCGCCATCAATGCGATCGCCAGCGCACCCGTTTCCATATCGGTTGAACTGTCGATCGAGCAGCTGGACAGCCTGATCGAGGGACTTGGAACACAACGAGCAGCAGCCAGCGTTCGACAACCGCAAGAGCCGATGAGTCCGCCGCCCACGGCTCTCGATCCGAAGTGGCTCACGTCGGATGACCCTTTGACCGGCAACTCCGTCGTCCAACTTTGCCACCCGAACACGGGTTGGCTGCAGTTCGAATTCCCACCCACGGAAGCCGCTAAGCTAGGTCGCTTGCTTCAGGATCAGGCGCAGCTCGCTCGTGCACCGCGTCGGCCGAACTAGCGCCGCCGCCGCCACTACCGGTGACACGGCAAGGCCCAAATGCAGGAGAGGCCGCGCCCACGGGGGCACTACCAACTACTACCGGCTCGTCGGGGTTCAGCGTGATGACGATCTTGTTGATGTAGCTGGCTTCAGAAGCACTGGCGGCATCGACGGACCCGGGCGAAGCAATCTCCAGAGTGTGAACGATGGTATCGGCTGGCAGCCCGGCACGCGCCAGGAGATCGGCGTCAGCGAAGAGGCCATCGAGCGGGTTTAATCGGCGCGCGCCCGGCGACCGGTCGGCCCTGATCGTCGAAGGCAATGGATTTTCGAGGCGCGCTTCCTCGGCCGCCGCCTTCGCCTCGGCCAGCGCCAGTGTCACCTTCACCATCAGCGAGGTCGGCAGCTGGCGTCGGAACCGCCAGCAAATGGCGTACAGGGCGTGCCGCTGCCGCACGGTGATGGGGGTTGGCGCCCGGGCGGCGGCAACCAGCGTGTCGGCGATGCGCTGAGCGTTGGCGGACAGACCTCGGACGCCCCTAAGGGCGAACGCCGCATGCCGATCGAGGGAGGTCATCGGCGCGACATAGCGCTGCGGCCGCGGCGCGAGGCCCACGGCCGTCATGCGAGCGGCCCGATCAGCGTGCCGGTCGCCCCGATCCAGGTGACGTTCGCCGACCCGGCGACGGAAGCGCCGGCCGCGCCGCCGGCCATGGGGTCACTGCCGTAGTCTGTCCCCGTGCCACCCGCGGCGCCGGGCTGCCCCCAGTCGCCGCCAGCACCACCGTCGCCGGCATCGCAGCTATGGTCGAAGACTGTCCAGCCCTCGCCACCGTCGCGCATCACCGTGGCCGTGGCACCTTGGCCGCCGGCACCCGGACCAGTCCCATAGCCTGGCCAGCCCGGGGAGCCGCCCGGCGGGCTGCCGATCCCGACGGGCGCATAGCCCAGGCCGCCAGGCGCCACATTGTGTCCGGTGCCGCCGCCGCCGCCGCCAGCGCCGGCGTGCGCCGAGTTGCCGCCGCCGCCGCCACCACCACCGCCGCCACGCAGGGTGCCGTAACGGTTGTCGAGGGTGAGCGGCCCATTGTTGGTGTCGATCGCGGCGCTGCCAGCCTGGCCATTGCCGGTCGCGCCATCGCCGCCCCGGCCGCCGGCGCCCGACACGGTTCCGAGGTTGATCAGCGTCGGCCTGAAGCCCAGCGGGAAGCCACCCCTCACGATCGCCGGCACGCCTGCGACGGCCGAGTAGACCTCGACGCCAGGATCGATCGTGACCGTGACTGTCTGATTGCTGCGCAGGTAGCCGTTCAACCCGGCCAGGGTGCGCAGGTTGAGGTTGGCGACGTTACTGGTGATGTGCACGTCTACGGGCGGGCCCGGCGGGCCGAGCGGATTGTCTCCGCCCGGTGCGTCGCCGATGGCGTCGTACATGCGGCTGTCGTCGTCGATCGCGATGACCTCGGCCTTGTCGAGGTCCCGGATGGTGACCCCGATGACGCGCAGCGGTTTGGCATAGGTCTCGGCGGTGCCGAAGGCCGCAAGGGTGCGTTCTTCACCGCCTCCGACGTAGATGTAGGGAAGATCGCCGCCGCCGATGACGACAGCGAAGGGGTTTCCGGCAACGGCGGTCGCCGCGAACGGTCCAGCGACCTCGCCGGCGCGCGTGCGGAGCGCGATGCACTTGGCGCCAGGCGCCGACCAGTCCAGTTCTTCGGACAACACGAGCGTCCGACTGCCGGCGTCGAAATCGAGGACCTCGGCCCACTGACCCCAGGCCGGCATGTCGTGCGCGAGTCGGATCGGGTCGCCGTAGAGCAGCAGCAGCCCTTCGGCTTCGGTCGGAATGGTGACGGCGCGCCGCCGGTACTTGTTGGCGCGCGCCATCATCATGCCGACGTAGTAGGCCTGCGCTCGCTTGGTGCAGCCGAACAGCTGGACGGTCGTCGGGTTCTCGGCCGAGGAGCCCGGGAGCGTGGCCGACACCGTCGCGGGCTTCCACGAGCGCGGCTCGATGTATTCCACATCGACCTGGTCCGCCGTCTTCTCGTCGGGGAACTTGTAGGCGATCTCGATGCCGCGGCGCATGTTGCGCGGGGTGAACAGGGCCGCCGGCGCGGTGGCCGGAAGGTCGCGCACGAGCCGCACGATCGGCCCCTGGATGACCGGCTGAGCGACCACGCAACGGCCGATGCGGCTCAGGATTTCCCAGGCGGTGCTGGAGGTGTCGCATACGGCGTCGAAGGTCCAGTCGCGGGTGTCGAAATCGGCCTTGTGGGCGTAGATGCCGGCGAGGTCGACCTGCGCCTCCTCCAGCCGTCCACCGTTCTCGGACAGGCACACGTAGGCCGCCGCGTCGCAGGGGTTCCGGGTCTCCACGACGGCGGTGGTCATGCGGCCAGTCGTGGGGTTCCAGGTCGGCAGCTTGCGGGTGGCGACGAGGTTGAACTGCCTGCTCGCCGCGCCGTTGAGATTGCCGGTTGCCCTGGCCTTCACCGCCAGCAGGGTCATGCCCGGATAGGTGCGCGTGCCGGGCTGGCGGCCGCGCAAGCCGATCCACACGGCGGTGTTGCCGGCGCGCGCCGAGGTGTCCTTGGCATTGGTGCGTCGCGCACGAGCTTCATAGCGGCCGCCGGTCACGTCGACGCGCACGGTCCAACGCTGCGGCGTGCGCGTTCCCATGGTGTGGCTGACGGAGGACGCGAGGAACCAGCTGCCCGTCGCCGCGCCGGTGTCGTCGATCGGGCGTAGCTGGAAGTCGAGCTGGATCGAGCGGTTGTCGAAGCCGCCGGAGTCGTTGGCGTAGTAGAGGCCGTCAGACGCGGCGTAGTCGAATTCCACCGCGTCGATCGCCGTGCCTGCGGGATTGATCGTGAAGGGTCCGTTCCAGGGTGACCCGACCTCGCTGCCCGGCAGCTCGACGTCGGCGAGGTCGCGCGACACCAGCATCATCGGGTCGACGAGGTCGGTGTCGATCGCGGCGCCGGGCGCCACCTGTTGCCAGGTGATCTCGGGATAGGACGCGACCGGCGTGTCGCCGACGAGAACCTCGTGGATCGTGCACTCGCCCTGGGTCACCACCATCAGAAGGTGCAGGTATTGCTCGTTGCCCTCGAACGACTGGTAGGGCTGGTGCGCATAGTCCGGATAGACCCGGTGCCGTCCGAACAGCTCGGGGATGGGCTGCCCCAGTCGCGCCGAGTTGCCCTGCGCCTGGAGGCTGTAGGTCGGCGACGACTGCGCCGAGGTGCCGCCGAAGCTGCCGGCCATCCCGGCGGGTGCGGCTGGCGGCGGTTGCACGAACAGCGACACCAGACCGTAGACAACTGCGTTGAGCCCTAGCGCGATACCTGCGGAGAGGAGGCTCATACCGACAGACCCCGCAGTGAGCCCGAGGCCGAAGAAGGCTGACACAGCTGGAGCCAGATACGGGGCCACCACCGCGATTGCGAGCGCGGCCACGGCCGTCACGACGGTCAGGGGGTTCGAGCCGCCACCACCTTGCGGCAGCGTGTGCAGTCCCACGATGTCCTGTGGTCCGATAATCGTCTTGCCCCAGTCCCGCCGGAGCACGGCGAGACCGTTGTGCGTGATCACCGTCGGCCGCACGAACTCCCGGCGGCGGCGGCCGTCGGCGCCACGCACGACGGCGGTGTGACGGCGTAGGGCGCGGTGCCGGCTCACGAACCGGCGAATGGTCATCGGCCGGGTGAGCTGCCAGGTGGTCCGCTGGGTGGGTTCACAGGGGTTGTAGATGTGGTGCACGTAGCCCATCACCGCTCTCCGTCGACAGGTCTGTAGAGCCCGGTGATGCGCCATCCCGCGAGCTCGAGGTGGAACAGGCTGTTGAGCACCGAGCCGGAGCCCGCCACGCAGTGCAGCACGCCCGGAGGATCGGCAACGAAGACTCCGATGTGGTGCGGGTGCGCCCGGTGGCCCAGCATCACAGCGTCGCCGTCGCGGGCCGCACCCGGCTGGTCGATCCGCTGCCAGCCGAGCAGCGCCGGCCGCTCGCGGAACTGCCTCATCGCGACCAGCAGCGGCGCATTCAAGACCATCGCAGGGATGTCCCGGCCGAAGCCCGCGCCCTGCACATGGCGGAAGAAGTGCCAGCAGTTGAACGCCTGCGGGCCGGCGCCGGCCGGGTCGTAGGCCATGCCGATGAACTGGGTGGTCCAGTGCTCGGCGCTCACAGGCCGATCAACCCCGGGAAGCTGCGCGCCTTGTACAGCTCGCGCGGGAAGGCGACCGAGAGGTCGGCGCCGGTGTTGGCGCGCGCCGAGATCTTCATCACGCCGACCTTGACCTCCGACAGCGTGAATACCGGCGGCTTCGACATCTGCGGTCCGGTGCGATCGCCGTTCAGGTACGGCCGATAGCAAATCCGGATCGGACGGCCGTCGATGACGGCGGCATCGAGCTGGTCGACGACCTCGCGGCCGACGTTGTCGAACTCGACCTGGATTTGCGGCCGGGGTGCGATCTCGATCGGCGGCAGCGTGAACTGGAACGCCATTGCCACGAAAGTGACCGGCTCTCCACCTCTTACAGGGGCAGCGATTTCCAGCTGGGCGACGAAGTCGACGCGATCGAGGGCGACGAAGATCGAGGTGAGCCGGCCCGCGTCGTCGACGAAGGTCGGGTGCCGGATTTCCAGCGTGTGGACGATGATCTCGGCATCGTTCTGCGGCGCGGCGGCGAAGGCCTCGCGCAGGGCCTCTTCCATGTTGGGATCGGCCACGGCTAGACCCACCCGGCCTTGATGTCGATCAGCTCCAGGGTCGCGTGATCGGCGGCGGCCAGGACCTGGTTCTTCAGGCTACGAGCATGCACCCGGCGCGCGATGACGATGTTGCTGACGGCATCGCCGAAAGCGCCGAACTCGGCGGCGGTGAACGGCACGGCCGCGTTGTCGGCGGCGATGAAGGCGAAGTTGGGGGGCCAGGTAGCATTCGGCAGGCCCTGCACGAACCGATCCGCCTTCTGGACGATCGCCGCGATGCGCTGTTGGGAGTCGTTGTCGAGCTGATAGGTCTTGCCCTGGTAGGTGACGCCGGCCGCGTTGCGTGCGTCCAGCTCACGCTCGACCGCAGCCTCCTTGGCGGCCTTCGCGTCGGCCAGCGCGGGCTGGACCGGCGGCGGCGGCTGCATCGTGCCACCTTCAAGCCTCCAGCCGAAGCTCGCCTGGTCGTGCTGAATGGCGACAAAGGTCGGATGATCTTCGTAGCCGGGTGGTGGCGAAGGCGGATCCGAGTCGTACTGGACCACGTTGACCACCTCCTTGGTGGCCGGATTGACGATCACGTAGTTGCGCTGCATGGCGCTGCCTCACCAGTTGTAGTGCACCCAGATGAAGATCGCGCCGCTGCCGCCCGCGCCGCCGGCGGCGCTGTAGCCGTCACCGCCGGCAGCCCCGGCGCCGCCGGCGCCGACGGCGTAGGAGTAGGAAGCGGCGGGCGCGCTGTAGATGTGCTCGACGATGCCGCCCGAGGAGCCGCCATAGCCGCCGAGCGCCCAGCCAACGGCGTTGGTGCCGCCGCCGGCACCGCCCGCGCCAGAGTTCGCATTGGCCGCGCCGCCGCCCGATGCGTAGGCGCACGTGCCGCCGGGCCCGAACTCTGTGCTGCCGCCAGTGCCGCCAGCAGCCGAGGCGCTGGCCGACACTTCGTTCCACGACCCGGGATCGCCACGTGTGCCTGCCTGGTTGCGCACGTTGCCGCCGCTGCCGACACCCGGCGCGCCGGCCGCGATATGGGTGCTGCCGGCCCCGCCGGGGGCCGTGAGCGCGCCGAAGGTGGTGCTGCCGCCCGTGCTGCCGGGCGAGGTGTTGTTGGCACCACCACCTCCACCGCCGCCGCCGACCGCGATGACCCGCATCCACTTGGCGCCGCCTGGAAGGTTCCACGTGCCGCTGCCGCTGGTGAGCGCATGGAAGGTCGGCGCGGTCGTCGACTGGTTGGGCAGCGTCGACCAGGCGACGGCGTAGTCGGTGTTGCTGGTCTTTGCGAGCACCTGCCCCGTAGTGCCGCCGGCCGGGAAGGTCGCGAGGTAGGCCACCACCTCGGCCGCAACCCTGGCCAGCGTCTTGACCTGCGAGCCGTCCGGCAAGGTCACGATGCTGTTGGTGCCCGACGCGGGTCCCTGCACGACGGCGCGAAGGATGGCGGCATTCGTGACGATCTGCGAGATCGCGGCGGCGAGATCGGAACCGAGCGACATGGACTTCCCCTACGGCGTGTAGTGAGGCCACAGCGCCGACGGCGCCATGGCAGCGTTGAAGGCGGCGATCTGGGAGAGCAGGTACGCCTGGTCCTCGAACAGCAGGATGTTGAGCGTGGGCTCGTCGATCATGGGGCGCTCGCGAACATCGAGGGTGGCCTGAACTTCCACCCACAAGCCGTTCCGGAAGCTGGCCGGCGCCTTCCCGCTGTTGAAGCGGACGGTCGAGCTCACCAGGCCGAGCCCCATCAGGAGCGTGATCTGGAACCAGCCACTCCAGCCGACGCGATGACGCAGCCAGGCTTCGAACCAGGAGTACTCTTCCACGGTGAAGTACCAGGTGGCCTTCACGGTCGACCACGGGGCGGTGCTCCGCCGGCGCTGCCGCGGCGCGCCGACGTCGAACTCGGTGCGGGACACCGACGGATCGTCCTCGATCGTGTAGCCGCTGACGGCTGGAAGCGGCAGCCGGGCGGGCCATTGCTCCAGGGGCGGAGACGCAAGCGGGCCCGCCGGGCCCGCCGGGGTCGCCGCCGCGTAAGGAAAGCTGCCGATCGGCCTGGCGCCGTACATCGGCTAGCTCGCGCACTTCAGGAAGGCTTCCAGCTCGGCGTACCGGAGGCCGAGGCGGGTCTCGCCGGTCGGGACTTCGCGGGTCCGGGCTTCCATCACCGTCTCGATCTCGGGGATGAAGTGCTGCATCTGAGCCAGCAGGACGTTGCCGTCCTTGTCAGGCTCTCCCGCCGGGACCATGACGGGCTTGCCGTTCTCGTCGACGACGGGGAGCCATTGGCCGACCGGTTCATCCCGCTCGATCATGCGAGTGACCAGCACCGGCTTGCCGTCGACCACCTCGACGGCGCGCTCGGTGGCCTCGACCTTGCGGACCTTCCGCCGC
>JAIUOX010000164.1 GCA_020160955.1 Pseudomonadota bacterium | reverse complement strand
CCACCGGCTTCTCCGGTCCGCTCAAGGTCGAGGTGTTCGACACCGGCGACCTCGACGATGCCGACGAGACGCCCAGCATCCCGATCGGCCCGGGCTACTTCAGCCAGAACGTCCCGGGCAGCCCGCGTCCCGACAACTGGGCCGACTGGCGCGACGACTTCTTCGTGCCGGCGGCCCGCCTGCTGACCGCCGCGCCCTGGGTGTTCACGCGCGGCAACCACGAGCTGTGCAGCCGCGCCGGCCCCGGCTGGTTCTACCTGCTCGACACCGCGTCGCCGCTGCTGGGCGCCGGACGGCGCGCCGACGCCTGCCCGCCGCAGCTGCCGCCCGGGTGGCAGCCCGGCGCCTGGCCGCCGTTCGCGCGGCCGTTCCAGGGACTGCCCTTCCCGACCGAGCCGACGCTACCGTGGCGCCTGCGGCTGGGCGGCCTGAACCTGATCGTCCTCGACTCGTCGGACGCCGGTGACCAGGAGATCTATTCGCCGCAGCACTACGAGGCGATCTTTCGCCGCGTCGCCGCGATGCTGGCCGAGGACGACACGCCGACCTGGCTGGTGACGCATCGCCCGATCTGGGGCGTGGTGCGCAAGAGCAAGGGCATCGCCGATCCCGGCGCGCCCTATGCCTTCATCAACGTCACGCAACAGCAGGCGGTGGCGACGGTGTTTCCCAAGGGCATGCCGGCGCATGTCGGCGCCATCGTGTCGGGCCACATGCATCGCTTCCAGGCGATCGGCTTCGACGGGCGCCGCCCACCCCAGCTCGCGATCGGCAACGGCGGCATGGAACTGTCGCAGACCTTCCCCGTGCCGTCGCGCGAGCATCCCCGCGCGCCGATCGGCGTTCCGGCATTCGACGGCCTGACCGGCTGGGTCGTCGGGCTGAGCGACTTCGGCGCGCTCGACGTCACGCTGCAGCCCGGCGGCGCCTGGACCGGCCGCCTCTTCAGCCCGTCCGGCGCGACGCTGGCGACCTGCGATTCGCGCTGGCCCGCTCCCGGCAGCTCCCGCCCACCCTGCGCGCTAGAGTGACGGACGGAGTCAGGCTCCGGCGCCGAGCGGTCGAACCTCGCACAGCAACGAGCGCAGTCCGGTCGACCCGCTGACCGGGTCGGCGTCGCGGTCGGAGACCAGGGTGTTGTAGTTCGCGCCGTGGCGGCCCAGCGGATCGTAGCCCGGCAGGCCAAGCGGCGCGTTGTCCTGCCACCAGCCGTACTGCGCGGCGACGACCCGCGGATCGAGCGAGGCGTCGAGGCGGGCGCGCAGGCGGACCGCGCCGTTCGGGCTCGACACCTCGACCCATTCGCCGTCGGCGATGCCGCGCGCCCGCGCCGTGTCGGGGTGAATCGTGACCAGCGGGTCCGGGGCGCGGCGCCGCAGCGACGGCACGTGGCGATGCTGGCCGTGGCAATAGTGAACGACCTTGGCGCAGGTCAGGACCAGCGGGAACGACGCGGCGGCCGGCGCCGCCGGCGACAGGGCGGGTTCGACGAAGCGCGGCACCGCCGGCTGGCCTTCGCCGGCCAGCGGCTCGGAGAACACCTCGAGCAGGCCGGTCGGCGTGCGGAAACCCTCGCGTCGGTAGCGGTGGTAATGCGGCTGCAGGTCGAGGCTCACGCCCTCGGGATGGCGGCGCAGTTCGTCCAGCGTGAGGCCGAGCGGGTCGAGGATCGCGGCGAAGCCGGCCTCGATGCTGCCGTTCCAGAAGCGGTCGCCGAAGCCGAGGCGGCCGGCGAGATCGAACACCAGCTGCGCGTCCGAGCGTGACTCGCCGCGGCTCTCGATCACCGCGGGCCGCAACTGCACGAGGTTCTCGGCGCGCTGGCTGCCCTCGAAGCCGACGCGCAGGCTCTCGCGCTCCCACGGCGTGTTGATCGGCAGGAAGATGTCGGCGAACGCCG
This sequence comes from Pseudomonadota bacterium, assembly GCA_020160955.1. Classification (GTDB taxonomy): domain Bacteria; phylum Pseudomonadota; class Alphaproteobacteria; order Reyranellales; family Reyranellaceae; genus Reyranella. Next base: position 6,982 of record JAIUOX010000164.1, on the reverse strand, counting down.
CCGTCGGCGACATCACCACGTCGGCCTGGACGTGGAAGTCGAGCCGGGCCAGCGCCTCGGCGCCGCGCCGGCCGTCGGCATGGTTGACGATGAAGTTGCGCCCGAAGCCGAGCAGGCCGCGGACCCGGTACGGCCGGCCGTCGAGGATCGAGTCGTACAGCGTGTCGGTGCCGACCCAGCCATCGCGACCGGGCCCGAGCCGCGACCGCGCGAGCTCGATGCAACGGGCGCGCTGGGCGGCATCCATGAAGGCGGCACCGGTGACATCGCCGGCGCGCGGCCGGCCGAACTCGACGTTGCCGCCCGGGGCGTCGAAGCTGCCGGTCAGCGCCATGACCAGCGCCACGGCGCGGTCGGTCTGCGTGGCGTTGGTGTGCTGGCCCAGTCCCGACCACGCGTAGTAGGCGACCGGCCCCGACTCGTGCAGCAGGCGCGCCGTCGTCTCGACCTGCGCCGCCGCTACCCAGGCCTCGCGCGCGACGCGCTCGGGCGTGTAGGGCGCGCAGGCCGCGCGGTAGAGCGCGAAGGCCGACCGGCAGGCCAGCGTTGCGCCGTCCACGCCGGCGAGGTCGAGGCTGGCCTCCAGCGCCGGCGCGTCGCCGCCGCCATAGGTGCGCCGCTCCGGCGACCACGCCAGCAGGCGGCCATCGGCCGCGACGGCGACCAGGTCGGTGGGCGCCGCGCCGGCCGGCGGCGCGGCCAGGTCAGCGGCGCGCAGGAATCGCTCGGTGTCGCGACGCACCAGCAGCGGCCCGTTGCTCCAGTCACGCATGAAGGCGCGGTCGAACCAGCCGTTCTCGATCATCGCCCGCGCGAGGCCGAGGGCCAGCACGGCGTCGGCGCCCGGCCGCACCCGCAGCCACTGGTCGGCGCGGTTGGCGAAGCCGGCGCGTCGCGGGTCGACGGCCACCAGCCGGGCGCCGCGCGCCACCGCCGCGCTGGTCGCGGTCGCGTGGTCGAGCCACGTCGCGCTCGGATTGTGGCCCCACAGCACGATGCAGCCGGCCCGCTGGAAGTCGGGCGAGGCGATGCCGCGGCCAAAGGTGAAGGCGTGCGCGTGGTCCTTGTGCCAGTTGCAGATCTCGGTGCCGTACACGATGTTCGGCGTGCCGAACGCGTTGATGAAGCGTTCGATCCAGCGCAGGTCGTCGGAGATCGGCGTGCCGCTGGGCGTGGTCAGGCCGATCGCGACCGCTTGCGCGCCGTCGGCCGCGCGGATCGCGCCGAGCCGCTCGGCGGTCTCGTCGAGCGCCTCGTCCCACGAGATGCGCCGCCACCCGGGATCGGGATCGCCCTTGGGGCGCGTGCGGCGCAGCGGGTAGAGCTGGCGCTGCGGGCTGTAGACGATCTCCGGCGCCGCCTTGCCCTTGACGCAGAGCGCCGCGCCGGTCGGATGGGCGGGGAACGGCTCCTGCCCGACCAGCCTTCCGTCCCGGGTCACCATCAGCGCGCCGCAACGCGACTTGCACAGCGCGCAGAAGCCGGGAGTACGGGTTTCGGTCATGCCGTTGGCCTATCGCATGTTCGGTCGCCTCGGAAGATCGCGATTTCGCGGCCAACAATGAGCCCTTGTAAAGCCCGGCCGGAGCGCCCATATCAGTTCGGTCGATAGACGGACTGACTACTTGGCCGCGCGAATGTGACGCCGCCGACGACTTAATCCCGAAAACATATGCAATTCGACGGTCCACCCTCTGCGAATGCGGCAGGCTGGTGCGCATGCCTGCAACAATGACAGAGAAAGGGTTCACCATGACGACGGGAACCGTGAAGTGGTTTAACGCGACCAAGGGCTTTGGCTTCATCCAGCCGGACGACGGCGGCAAGGACGCCTTCGTCCACATCAGCGCCGTCGAGCGCGCCGGCCTCGGCCACCTGGTCGAAGGCCAGAAGATCGAGTTCGAGCTCGTGTCGGACCGGCGCAGCGGCAAGATGTCCGCCGACAATCTCAAGGCCGTCGGCTGAGTCCGACGCCTTGTCCTCCTTCTGCAGGCTGACCACGGATGTACTGGCAGCCCGGTAGAAGGAGGAACCGAGTAGCCCCGCATTCTCTCGCGAGATGCGGGGCTTTTGGTTGGGGCGACCCCACGCCGCTCTCCGGGATTGGCGCCCGGCTCTCCCATCGAACGGAGGCCCCGTGGAAGCGCTCGATCACAAGCGGCGACGACTGCGCCGGGAACTGCAGGTCGCGTACGGCGCCTGGCTGACGGCCAGCGATATCCCCTCCGCGCCCGATGCCTGCTACGCGCCGGCGACCCGGATGAAGTGGGCGGCCTACCTCGCCGCCCGGGAACGGCTGGTGATGGCCCGCGCCGAACTGTCGGCCGGCCACCCGGCATGACGGCCCCCATTCCCGTCGACCGGCGCCGCCCGGTGGGCGCGCTGGCGTGGCGCCAGTACCGCGTCCCCCTCCTGTCCGGCCAGTCGGCCACGATCGGCCTGTCGCTCGGCGACCCCAGGAACCGCACCATGGCGACGCTGAAGCGATCGCACGACGCGGCCCATGTCGGCCTGCTCGTGGTGCTCGACGACCCCGGCTCGCCGGAAGAGATCGTCGTGTGGCTGCAGCAGGCCACGACGCTGACCCTGATCTCGCGCGACGACGAGGCCGGTCTCGGCCCCGAGATCACCGGCGTGCTGCCGCGCTACTTCGCGGCCTTCTTCGACGACATCAAGGACATCGCGCCGGACCTCGCGGGGATCCGCCTGGCCGCGCCCAGGACCCTCGACCGCACGCTCAACTGACGGCCGGTCAGGGATCGAAGCCGACGAACACCGTGGCGTCCTTGACGGACTTGCGCTCCGACACGACGGCATTGGCGGGGAAGTCGTCGTCGGGCCAACCCAGCGCGATCGCCTTCATGATCACCTGGTCCTCGGCGATGCCGGCATGCTCGCGCACCACCGGCGACTGCATGATGCCCTGGCTGTTGATCACCGCGCCCAGCCCGCGCGACCACGCGGCGTTGACCAGCGCCGTCGTCACCGCGCCGCAGTCGAACGGCGTGTCGTCGCTGCCGTCGAGCACGCGGTCGTAGGTCACGATCACGCAGACCGGCGCGTCGAACTGGCGAAAGCCGCGCAGCACCCAGTCCTGCCGCCGGTCCTTGTCGTCGCGCGCGATGCCCATGGCCCCGAACAGCTGCTTGGCGACGCCGACCTGGCGGTCGCGGTGGACGCCGGCGAACGGCTGGCCGATGCGGAACTCGCGCGACTGCGGCACGCCCGCCAGCATGCGCTCGGTGTTGCCCGCGCGGATGCGGGCCAGCGGCTCGCCGGTGACGACGTAGAAGTTCCACGGCTGGGTGTTCATCGACGACGGCGCGCGCATCGCCAGCCCGATGATCTCCTCGATCAGCGCGCGCGGCACCGGGTCGGGCTTGTAGCCGCGGATGCTGCGGCGACCGAGAATGACATCGTCGAACTTCATCTGTCCGGGACTCCACGGAAACGGGGGACCGGACTTTCGCGGCTTCCCGGCGGGCCTTCAAGCCCGCCGAGGCTCACGGCCGCCCAGGCTCAAGGCCGCCACGGCTCGTTGTAGTTCTCCGCACCGACCTCGCGCACGTCGCTCAGCCAGTCGCCCTCGTAGGGCCACGCCTCGGGTGCCTTCGGGTCGGGTCCCTGCCAGAAGCGCGCGAGCGCGTCGTCGCCGACCTTCTCCAGCGACCACGCCTGGCGGCGGAACGTCCAGCTGTCGGGCACGAGGCGATGGGCCTCGCGGAAATGGCGGACCGCCGCGGCGTGGTGCCCGTCCATCTCGAGCTGCGTCGCGAGCTGGAAGTGGGCGTGGCCAAGCGCCTTGTCGGCATCGCGCGGGCGCGACCGCTCGATCACCGCGTCGGGCGACAGCGCGAAGCGGCTGGCCGGGCCGTTGGCCACCCAGTCGCGCAGCGCGGCGTGGTAGGCCTCGGTGGCGCGCGGGATCTTGGCGGCCTCCGCCATGATCTCGCGCATGCGTTGTGGCAGCTCGGCCGGCAGGCCGAACCGCGACCCGACCGGGCCGGCCTGCGGCGGCGCCGGCGCGGGCTCCGCCGGCCGTACGATCATGCCGGCCTCGTCGATCCAGACGCTGCTCGGGATGTTGATCACGCCGAACAGCTCGGCCAGCACGTGGTGCCGGTCGATCAGCGACGGATGACTGGGCTTCGCGGCCTCGATGAAGGGCCGGCACCCGGCATCGCCCAGCGCGTCGAGGCCGACGGTGACCAGTTCGAAGCCCTTCGGGTGGAGTTCGTCACGCAGGGACCGCCACACGGGCAAGTCTCGCGAGCAGCCTCAATAAGGCGCCCAGGCGTAGAGCAGCACTTTCTGTCCGCGCAGGCTCGACAGGCTGAAGGTCCTGCCGTCGAGGTCGGGCAGCTGGAGATCGGGCGCCTGCGCGGTAACCAGCGCGCGCGATCCGATCGCCGCGGGACCGAGCGCCCACAGCGCGTGGCCCTCGGCGGCGACCAGCGGCATGGCCATGTCGCGCGCGACCTGCGCCACGTCGACGGTGTCGCCCGCCGGCCGCGCCAGCGGGATGCAGACGTCTCCCCGGCAGGCGCCTTCCGGCTTCAGCGTCCAGCCGGTGGCGGCCTCGAAATCGGCCTTCGGGACCTGGAGGGAGCGCAGGATCATGACGCGCTCCGCGACAGCTTGCCGACGATGTAGGAGACGCCTTCTGGCCCGACCTGCGCGGTGTGCAGGCAACCGGCCGGGACCTCGCAGCAGTCGCCGGCGCGGAAGGTCTCCGCCCGGTTGTTGCGCACCAGCGTGATCTCGCCCCCCAGCACCATGATGCGCGCGTCGAAGTCGTGCGCGTGCAGGTCCTCGGAGAAGCACGGCTTCTGGCCACCGTGGATGACCTCGTAGCCCTCGCGGCGGAGGTCGCTCTCGAACGCCTCGGCGGTGAGCGGCCCGCTGCGGCGGCGGCCGGACAGCAGCGCCACGCCCTCCGGCCCGATCCGCTCGGCGTGCGGGCAGCCCATCGGCACCTCGAAGCACTGGCCGGCACGGTAAGTCGTGGCCTCGTTGTCGCGCGTGATGGTGATCTCGCCGCCTAGCACCAGCGCCTTGGCATCGAAGTCGTGGCAATGGTTGGCGACGACCTGGTTGGGCCGCACGCTGGTGTTGACGACACGGTAGCCGTCGCGCTTCAGATCGGCACCGAATTGGGTCATGTCCATGCGACGCTCCTTGTTCGGGACGCCGATCTGTGCACTATAGAGGACATGGTGTCAACTTTAGAGGACGACATCGCCCGCCGGACGGGCCTGGCCGTGCGGGCGCAGCGCGAGGCGCGCGGCGACAGCCTGCGCACGCTGGCCACGCGCAGCGGTATCTCGCCGTCGATGATCTCGGACATCGAGCGCGGCGCGAAGTCGCCGACCGTGGTCACGCTGGTGCGGCTGGCCGAGGCGCTGGGCGTCGGCGTGGCGGCCCTGGTCGGCGACGAGGCCGGCCCGGCCGCACGCATCCGCGTGCTGCGCAAGGGCGAAGGGGCGCACGGCGAGCAGCCGACCCAATGGGAGAACCTCGGGCCCTGCACCGGCGGCAGCCGCATCGAGTTCGTGCGCCACCGCATCCCGCCCGCCACCTTCCTCGGCCCCTCCGCCGGGCACGCCCCGGGCACGGTCGAGCACATGCACGTCGCGCGCGGCCGCGTGCGCGTCACCGTGGGCGACGAGACCGCCGACCTGGTCGCCGGCGACAGCTGCAGCTGCCGCACCGACGTCGCGCACGCGGTCGAGAATCCCCACCCCTCGGCCGAGGCCCTGGTCTACGTGGTGCTGGAGCGCGGCTGAGCGTCAGGACTCGTGCAGCTCGAGCGACAGGCGCGCGGCGAACGACGCGCCGGGATCGAGCACGGTCAGTTGCCCATCGGCCGCGTAAGTGAAGGCATCCTGCAAGGCCGTCCGCGGCTCGACGCAGTAGAACGGCGCGTCGACCTGCGGCGACCACGCGGTGAGGCAGCGGAAGCGCGAGTCGAGATCGGCGTCGAGCCGGACGCACAGCCCGCTCGCCTCGTCCATGATGTCGGCCGCCAGCGCATCGAACTCGGCGAAGCTCCGCGCCGGTGCCGCCGGTTCCGTCGCGCGCAGCTCGCGCGGCCCGCGCGGCCCCTCGGCCGCGATTCCTTGGGGGCGCGCCACGTGTTCCCGACAGGCCGGCAGCCGAATCGCGCACCGGTCGCGTCTCCCACCGGCCGTCAGCGGCAGGCGGATATAGGGATGGAACCCGGCACTGAACGGCAACGGCCCCTTGCCGTCGTTCGTGACTTCCAGGGCGCCGCGCAGCGCACCGCCGTCGAGCGCCCACGTCAGGCCGAGCCGGAACCCGAACGGGTAAGAGTCGCGCGTGGCGTCGCTCGCCGCCAACGCGAGGCGCACCGAGGACGCCGTGCGCTCGACCACCTGCCACGGCAGGCGCATCGCGAAGCCGTGGATCGGCATCGGCCGCACGACGCCCTGCCAGGCATAGTGATCGATCCGGCCACCGCCGTGGCTGTAGCCGGCGATCGGAAACAGGACGGGACAGCCCGGCTCGTGCAGCACCTCGACGACCCCGCGCCGCGTCCGCCGCGCGTAGCGCCGCAACGTGCCGCCCTCAGCCGGCACGATGGTCGCCCAGGTGCCGTCGCCGTCCGTGAGTTCGATCGCCTGCATGCCGGGCGCGCCGCTCAGACCCGCGTGCTGAACCGGTCGCGCGCGCCGAAGCGGGTCACCGGTGGATCGGCGTCGCGCTGGTAGATCTCCCTGCGCAGGAAGTCGAGTTCGGCGGCCAGGCCGTCGTCGTCGACGTCGGTGAACCAGGCGCGCAGCCGGCCGTCGGACCCGTCGTTCCAGCGGTAGCCGCGCGCCTTCAGCTGGTCCTTCAGGTCGAACGGCGCGTGCTCGGCCCACACGCGGCACGTGGTCTTGCGCGCGGCTTCGAGCAGGCGCTGCAGGGCGAGCACGCCGGACTTCGGCAAGGGTCGCGCCAGCAGCTCGATCGCGGCGAG
>JAIUOX010000163.1 GCA_020160955.1 Pseudomonadota bacterium | reverse complement strand
CTCGATCGGCCACCCGTTCGGCATGACCGGCGCGCGCTGCACCGGCCACGCCCTGATCGAAGGCCGTCGCCGCAAGGCCAAGAACGTCGTCGTCACGATGTGCATCGGCGGCGGCATGGGCGCGGCCGGCCTGTTCGAGGTCGTGCAGTAACCCCCTCACCCAGCCTCTCCCCCTGGCGGGGGAGAGGAGAATGAGGAAGACAAAGAGAAAGGCCCCTCGATGAGGGGCCTTTTTTCGTTTCATGCTCCTCTCCCCCGCCAGGGGGAGAGGCTGGGTGAGGGGGCGACGCGCTAACGCCTGTTCCGCCGCAGGTCTTCCTCGTCCTTCCACATCAGGAACTGCGGGCCGAGGTCGGCGATCTTGGTGACGCCGAGCTGGGCCATGCTGATGTCGATCTCGCGGCGGAAGATGCCGAGCGCGGCGTCGGCGCCCGGCTTGCCCCCGGCGGTGACGCCGTACAGCGTCGGGCGGCCGACGAACACGAACTTCGCCCCGGTGCACAGCGCGATCAGGGCGTCGATGCCGCGGCGGATGCCGCCGTCGAACATCACCGTCATCTTGTCGCCGACCGCGTCGCGGATCGCCGGCAGGACCTCGAGCGGCGACGGCGCGTTGTCGAGCTGGCGGGCGCCGTGGTTCGACACCATGACGCCGTCGACGCCCATCGCGTGGGCGCGGATCGCGTCGTCGGGATGCATGATGCCCTTCAGCACGAAGTTGCCCTTCCACAGCTCGCGGTAGCGCTCGACGTGCTTCCAGGTCATCGGCGCGCGGTTGTTGTAGGCGACGAAGTCGGAAACCTTGTCGGCGTCGGCGCCCGGGCCGGCATACTTCGCCCAGTTGTCGAAGAACGGCGTGCCGTGGCGCAGCCACTGCATCATCCAGGCCGGGTGCATCAGGGCGTCGATCTTGGATCGCAGCGACAGCCGGAGCGGCCGACCGAAGCCGTTGCGCGTGTTGCGCTCGCGGTTCGACCCCTCGGGCACGTCGACGGTGAAGACCAGGGTGCGCAGGCCGGCATCCCCTGCCCGCTTGATCATGTCCTCGGAGATCGCCTGGTCCTTGGCCGAGTAGAGCTGGTACCAGCCATGGTCCGGCGCGATGCGGCCGAGATCCTCGATCGAGCCGGTCGCCGCGCCCGACATGATGAACGGCACGTTGGCGTCGCGCGCCGCCTCGGCCAGCATCAGGTCGGCGCCGTGCCGGAACAGGCCGGCGAGGCCGGTCGGCGCGATGCCGATCGGGCTGGAATAGGTCCGGCCGAACAGCGTCGTCGACTGGTCGCGCACCGAAACGTCGACCAGGTAGCGCGGCACAAGACGCGCCTTGCGAAACGCGCTTTCGTTGGTGACCAGCCCGACCTCGTCGTCGGTGCCGCCCTCGATGAAGTCGTAGGCGATCTTGGGCAGCCGCTTCTTGGCCAGCTTGCGCAGATCCTCGATGTTGACGACGCCTTGCATGGTTCTCTCCCGTTGCGTCGATCTTGCCGCCGTTTGGCCGGGGCCGCAATTCGGCTAAGCTGGCGCCCAAGAAAACACAGGAGGAAAAGCCCCATGGAACTGACGCCCCGGCAGCTCGAGCAGTTCGACCGCGACGGCTTCCTCGTCTTCCCGAACCTGTTCTCGCCGTCCGAGGTCGCGGTGCTGCGCCAGGAGGTCGGCCGGCTCTCCCGTGTCGACAGCGAGGAGGTGGTGCGCGAGCACACCGGCGGCGTGCGCTCGATCTTCCGCGTCCACGAGACCGACGGCGCGACCCGCTCGCCGGCCTTCCGCGCGCTGGTCCGCACGCCGCGCGTGCTGCGCCCGGTGCAGCAGGTGCTGCGCGACGACGCCGTCTACGTCTACCACACCAAGATCAACACCAAGCCGGCGATCGAGGGCACGGTGTGGCAGTGGCACCAGGACTACGGCTCGTGGAAGCGCGACGGCTGCCCGCGCAACACCATGGCGACCTTCAACGTCATGATGACCGACACGACCGAGATGGGCGGCGCGCTGTACATCATCCCGGGCAGCCACAAGCTCGGCCGCATCGAGCCGGTGTACGACGAGTCGACCTCGTACAAGTTCTGGGCGCTGCCCAAGGACCGCATGATCGAGGTGCTGCGCAGCTCGCCCGAGCCGATCGCCGTCACGGGGCGCGCCGGCACCGGCGTGCTGTTCCACTGCGAGACCCTGCACGCGTCGGGCCACAACCTGTCGGCCGAGGACCGCTGGCACATCTACGTGTCGTGCAACACGGTGGCCAACCGGCCGCCGGTCCGCGCCGACGCGCGGCCCGACTGGGTGGTGTCGCGCAACACCCAGCCGCTGCCGATCGAGGACGACCGCGGCGTGCTGAACGCCGCCTGACCGCATGGACCTGATCCTTCACCACTACGACTTCTCGAACTTCGCCGAGAAGGCGCGGCTGATGCTGGGCTTCAAGGGCCTGGCCTGGCAGAGCGTCGAGCAGCCGCCGATCCTGCCCAAGCCCGACCTCGCGCCGCTGACCGGCGGCTACCGCCGCATCCCGGTGCTGCAGGAGGGCGCCGACCTGTGGTGCGACACCCGCCTGATCGCCCGCGAGCTGGAGCGCCGCGTCGCAACGCCAACGCTGTTCCCGGCGCAGGCGGCGGGCGCGGCCGAGGCGATCGCGTGGTGGGCCGAGATGCAGTTCATGCGGCCGGTGGCGCTGTTCGTGTCGGGCATCAACGCCGACCACATGCCGAAGGGCCTGCACGAGGACCGCGCGAAGCTGCACGGCCTGCCGCCGCCCTCGATCGAGGCGGTGCGCAAGGCGGCGACCCGCAACCTCCACCTGGTGCGGCCGCAGATCGCCTGGATCGCCGCGATGCTGGCGGACAGCCGGCCGTACCTGCTGGGCGACGTTCCCTGCATCGCCGACTTCGCGGTCTACCACGTGGTGTGGTTCTTCAAGGGCCGCCACATCGACTGCCGCGCCGAGCTGGCGCCCTACCCGAAGCTGATCGCGTGGCGCGACCGCATGGCCACGATCGGCCACGGCAGCCGCACCGAGATCGCCGCCGCCGAGGCGCTGGCGGTGGCCAAGGCGGCCGAGCCCGCGCCGCCGCGCCCGTCCGACCCGCAGGACGGCGACCCGCGGCCTGGCCAGCGCGCGCGGGTGCGCCCGGGCGACAACGCCAAGGACTGGGTCGAGGGCGAGGTGTCGTTCATCGATGCCCACGAGATCGCGCTGGTCCGCGAGGACGCGATGGTCGGGCGCGTGGCGGTGCACTTTCCAAGGCTGGGCTACGACTGGCGCGTCGCCCGGTAAAGGTCCCTCGCTACGCTCGGGATGACAGGCTTTTTCGTGTCATCCCGAGCGAAGCGAGGGACCCTTCACTTCTTAAACCGCCCGATCTCCAGCCCGTCGATCGGCGTGTTCGTCCGCCCCGTGGCCACCAGCTCGGCCATCATGGCGCCGGTGCCAGGGCCCAGCTGGAAGCCGTGGGCGGAGAAGCCGAACTGGTGGTAGACGCCCTCGCTGGTGCCGCTCGGGCCGACCACCGGGATGTCGTCGGGCATGCGCGCCTCGATACCGGCCCAGGCGCGCACGATGGTCGCCTCGCGCATCACCGGGAACAGCTCCCACACGGTGCGCGCGCTGGTCGTCAGCTTCTGCCAGTCGAGCACCGTGCGGTTCTCGTCGCGGTACGGCGTCGCGAGGTGGCCGCCGCCGATCACCACGGTGCCGTTCTCCAGCTGCTTGAAGCTCAACTTGCGGCCGCGCAGGATCACGACGGGATCGATGAAGGCCGGCACGCGGCTGGTCACCATCAGCATCGGCGCGATGACCTCGAGCGGCACCGGCTCGCCCAGCATCGCCGCGATGCGGTCGGCCCACGCCCCCGCCGCGTTCACCACCTTCGCCGCCTCGATCGGCCCGTCGCTGGTCTCGACCCGCCAACCGCTGCCCTGTCGCGACAGGCCGGTGACGCGCACGCCCTCCAGCACCGTCACCCCCTTCTCGACCGCGCGACGGCGAAACGCCTGCGTGGTACGGAAGGGATCGGCGGCGCCGTCGCGGCGCGACACCACCCCGCCCGGGCAATGCTCGGACACCGCCGGCACCAGCCGCCGGAGCTCGGCCTGGTCGATCAGTTCCTCGTGGGTGAAGCCGCGCAGCCTGAGGTCGTCGACGCGCTCGCGGAAGCCCGCCAGCTCCTCGTCGCTCTCGGCGACCAGCACCGTGCCGGCGCTCGAGAAGCCGCAGTCGTCGCCGACCAGCTCCTCGATGCGCTCCCAAAGCGCCATCGACTGGATCGACAGCGGGATCTCCGCGACGTGCCGGGCCAACTGGCGCACGCCGCCCGCGTTCACGCCCGAGGCGTGGCGGCCGGCATGGTCCTTCTCGACAAGGATGGTCTTCACCCCGCGCAGGGCGAGGTGCAGCGCGGTCGAGCAGCCGTGGATGCCACCGCCGATCACCACGACATCGGCGGTCCGCGCGGCCATCGTCAGCGCTCCACGGCCTTGCGTTCGGCCTCGGCGATCGGCAGCGAGGCGAGCTCGGCCAGCGTGATCGGCTTCACCGGCGGGCGCAGCCGGTAGTAGCCGACCGCTTCCGGCGTCATGCCGCGCTGCTCGGCGATCAGCTCGGTGACGGTGAGGCCGCACAGCCTGCCCTGGCACGGTCCCATGCCGGAGCGCAGGAAGGCCTTCATCTGGTTCGGTCCCTCGCAGCCCATGTCGGCGGTGTCGCGCACCTGCCGGGCCGTCACCTCCTCGCAGCGGCAGACGATGGTGTCGCCGACCGGCCGGCGCAGCGCGTCGGACGGACGGTTCAGCACGTCGAGGAACGCCCGGCCCATCTCCTCGCGCTGCAGCTTCTGGCGCACGTTGTCGGGGTTGGGCAGCGCCGCGTCCGGCTTCAGCGCACGCACCGCGGCGATCGCCGCGATCCGGCCGCGCTCCGCCGCCGCGGTGCCGCCGCCGATGCCGGCGCCGTCGCCCGCCACCGCGATGCCCGGCACCGTGGTGCCGAAGTCGGCATCGAGCACCGGCACGAAGCACAGCTGGCGCTCGTTCCACTGGTGCGCCGCGCCGGCGGCGTTCGCGAGGTTGACGTTGGGCACCACGCCCTGGTGCAGCAGCAGGAGGTCGGCGGCGATGCGGCCGCCGTCGTACAGCACCTCGGCGAGCTTGCCCTCGCCGACCGCCGCGACCGTCGCGGTGCGATGCACCGGCACCTTGGCCTTGACCTCGCGCAGCAGGGCCAGGCCCTTCGACCAGTAGGGCGACAGCAGGAAGTCGGGCACGTGCGGCGCGGCCAGCAACCAGTTGCGCCGCGGCGTGGTGTCGAGCATCGCCTCGATGCGTCCGCCGGCGCGCAGGATCTGCGCCGCCAGCAGCCACAAGAGCGGCCCGTTGCCGGCCAGCACGGTGCGGCCCGCCGGCAACAGGCCCTGCGCCTTCAGCGCGGTCTGCGCCGCGCCGGCGGTCATCACGCCGGGCAGCGTCCAGCCCGGCACCGGGAACGGCCGCTCCAACGCGCCGGTCGCGATGATCACGCGCCTGGCCTGGATCAGCCGCGCCTTGCCGCCGATCGACACGCCGACCAGCCGTTGCGGGTCGAGGCTCCACACCGTGGCGCCGGTGACGATGGTGGCGCCGCTGGCCTTCGCCTCGGCCGCCAGCGGTTCGCCGGCCCAGTAGTCGTCGCCCAGGATCGCGCGCTGGGTCACCGGCGAGGCGCCGATGGCGCGGTAGATCTGGCCGCCCAGCCCGGGGTTCTCGTCGAACAGCACGGTCGAGACACCGGCCTTCGCCGCCAGCGCCGCCGCCGCCATGCCGGCCGGCCCGCCGCCGATCACCACGAGGTCGTAGGAGGAGGAGAGGTCGGCGGCGTTCATGGCGTTGCTCCCTTGTCTCCCTTCCTCCCTGCGCGTGAGCGCGGGGAGGTGTCGGCGTCATACGCCGACGGAGGGGTCATGCGCGGGAGGAAAAGAAAGGCGCTCATCGTCCGGCCTCCCGCTTGCCCTGCTGGGTCTCGACGGTCATGCCGGCGTGCACCGGGACGAGGCAGGCTTGGCGGCTGCCGACGCCGTCGATGGTGACGAGGCAGTCGAAGCAGACGCCCATCAGGCAATAGGGCGCGCGCGGCGCGCCGGTCACCGGCGTGGTGCGGCAGGTCTCGAGGCCGGCCGCCAGCAGCGCCGCCGCGACGGTGTCGCCGCTCTTCGCCTGGACCGCCTTGCCGTCGATCGTGAGGGCGACGGTCGCCCCGGCTTCAGCCAGCCGCTTGAACATGGAACCTCCGGGCAGAGAAGGCGCCGACCAGCGCGGGGTCGAGCGCGCCGCGCGCGATCATCGGCGCGACGGTCAGCGCGTGGTTGGCGGCCAGGGTGACGCCGGAATGGCAGCACACGGTGAAGGCGCCGGGATGGCTCTCCGACTGGTCGTAGATCGGGAAGCCGTCCTGCGTCATGACGCGGATCGCGCTCCAGGTCCGCACCACGTTGACGTTGGCGAGCAGCGGGAACTGCCGCACCGCGCGCTCGGCCTCGGTGGCGCTGACGCCCAGCGTCAGGCCGGCCGGGTCGGTGCTCTCTTCCTTCGAGTCGCCGATCATCACCGTGCCCTCGTCGGTCTGGCGCAGCGTCACGACGGGATAGTTGAGGAACGGGCGCAGCCGCTCGGTGACCACGATCTGGCCGCGCTCGGGCTTCATCGGGCAGTCGAGCCCGACCATCGGCGCCAGCCGCATGTTGGCGTTGCCGGCGGCCAGGGCCACGCGGCCAGCGCGGATCTCGCGGCCCGTGGTGGTCAGCCGAAACTCGCCGCCGACCTTGTCGATCGCCTCGACGCGGTGGCTCGGCAGGTAGGTGACGCCGCGCTGGCGCAGCGCGGTGTGCAGGGTGCGGAACAGGCGCAGCGAGTTGACGTGGCCGTCGAGCGGGCAATAGCTCGCGCCGACTACCTCGGGCCCGATGTCGGGCAGCATCTTCTTGACCTGCGAATGGTCGAGGATCTCGGTCTTGTACTCGACCACGCCCGGCTGGTTGTGCAGGCGGCGCAGGATGTTGGCGCGCGCCTCCAGCTCCTTCTCCGACAGCGCGAGGTGGAAGCCGCCGGGCCGCTGGAACGAGACGTCGAGGCCGGTCTCCTCCTTCAGGAGCTGCGAGAAACCGGCCCACGCCTCGGACGAGCGGATCGTCCAGCCGGCATAGGGCGCCAGCCCGAGGCCCTTGCTCTGCACCCAGACGAGGGCGAAGTTGCCGCGGCTGGCGCGCACCGCGCGGTCTCCTTCGTCGAGCACGACGACGCGGCAGCCCTCGCGGGCGAGACCGTAGGCGGTGGCGACGCCGACCAGGCCGCCGCCGACCACGGCGACGTCGAATTCACTCGGCTCAGCGGCCATCGGCGCTTCTCCCGACCAGCAGGCGCTCCAGTCCCCAGGCGCGGTCGAGCGCCACCAGCGCCGCCACCGTGACGGCGATGACGCAGGCCGAGACCGAGGTCACCAACGGGTCGATGTTGTCCTGGATGTAGAGGAACATGCGCACCGGCAGCGTCTCGGTGCCGGGCGCGGCGATGAAGACGGTCATCGTCACCTCGTCGAACGAGTTGATGAAGGCGAGCGCCCAGCCGCTGACCAGGCCGGGCAGGACGAGCGGCAGGGTGATGCGGCGCAGCACGACGCCCTCGGTGGCGCCGAGCGAGATCGCGGCGTGCTCGATCGAGCGGTCGAGACCGATCGCCGAGGCGAGCGTCAGGCGCAGCGCGAACGGCAGCACGATCACGATGTGGGCCAGCACCAGCCCGAAGAAGGTGCCGCCCAGCCCCAGCTCGGTGAAGAAGCGCAGGAAGGCGATGCCCAGCACGACGTGCGGGATCATCAGCGGCGACATGAACAGCGCCGTCATCGCCTCGCGGCCGCGGAACCGGTAACGCGCGATCGCCAGCGCCGCCGGCACCGAGAAGGCGACGGCGATGGCCGACGACAGCGCGCCCAGCCACAGGCTGCGCCAGAAGGCCGAGATGAACTCCGGGTAGCGGCCGATCGCCTCGAACCAGCGCAGCGACCAGCGGTCGGTCGGGAACGACAGGTAGCCCTCGGGCGTGAAGGCGACGCAGACCACGACGACGATCGGCGCCAGCATGAAGGTGACGAACAGCGCGTGGTAGGCGAGCGCGATCGGGCCGTTGCGGCTCATCCGAACACCTGCGCGTAGCGGCGCTCGACCAGCCGGCTGGCGCCGACCACGATGAGCACGAGGAAGACCAGCAGCAGCACGGCGACGGCCGCACCCAGCGGCCAGTTGAGCGTGTTCAGGAACTCGTCGTAGGCCAGCGTCGCGGCGACCTTGAGGCGGCGGCCGCCGATGATCGCCGGCGTGGCGAAGGCCGAGGCGGCCAGCGCGAAGACGATGATGCCGCCCGACAGGATGCCGGGCATGACCTGTGGCAGCACGATGCGGCGCAGCACGGTGGCCGGCCCCGCCCCCAGCGCCACCGCGGCGTTCTCGACCTGGGGATCGAGCCGCTGCAGCGCCGCCCACACCGACAGCACCATGTAGGGCATCAGCACGTGGGTCAGCGCGACGATCACGCCGGTCTCGGTGAACATGAAGGGCAGCGGCGCGGAGATCAGGCCGGCCGACACCAGCGCCTTGTTGACGAGGCCCGAGTTGCCGCCGAACAGCAGCGCCCAGCCCAAGGTGCGGGCGACCACGGAGATCAGCAGCGGGCCCAGGATGACCAGCAGGAACAGGCCGCGCCACGGGCTCTTCATGCGGTTCAGGATGTAGGCCTCGGGCGCGCCGAACACCGCCGATAGCAGCGTCACCCAGAAGGCGATGCGGAAGGTCCGCCAGAACATCTCGAGGAAGTAGGAGTCGGTGAAGACCTCGCGCCAGTTCTTGAGGATGAACACCGGCTCGATGCCCTTGTACTGCCCC